>JAYZDP010000184.1:0-8558 GCA_036337765.1 Acidobacteriota bacterium | reverse complement strand
CGACCCCTACTTCCGCATCTTGCTACAACGGGGCATGGCGTGGACGATGCGCGAGTCGTTCGACCCTTTCAAGCCGCTCGTCACCTCGCACCTCGAGCGCTGAGCATGCGGCGCGTTGCTTCGCGATCATCGCCGAAGCTTTCCGGGGCATCGATCCGGCTGCGACCATGGTCGTGGTCGCAGGTCTTGTCGACCCGCGCTGGCGGGTCGAGATCGAGGCCGTCGCCGAGTGTGGAACGAGCGACCGGGAGGACTAGCTAGCGTCTTCGGACGCCGCTCTCCTCGAGGCGCCAGACCAACAGGTCCATCCGATCCTGGCCGAAGATCGGCTCGCCCTCGAAGACGAAGGTCGGCACCCCCCAGTGACCCGCGGCCTCGAGCGCCGCCTGGTTGGTGTCGATGGCCGCGTCGATCCGCTCGGTCTCGTCCTCTACCGTCGCCAACATCGTTGCAAGGTCGAGCCCCGCGCACTCGGCGGCCTGCGCAAGATGACAGCCCTCATGCCAATCGTCCACCTCGCCACCCCACATCATGCGCGTGACCTCACAGGTGAAGGCGCAGCCTCGCCCCTGCTCCTGCGCCACCACGCCGAGCCGCGAGATCGGCCAGATATAGGGCTGCTCGGCGGGGATCGACAGGGTCTTCATATCCATGACAACCGGATCCGGTCGCGGCCAGCGAAACGGCACTCTCAGAAACCCGGCCAGGCGCCGCGTATCCATCATCAAGTACGGCGGCCACAGCGGGTTGACCTTGTCGAAGAACTCAGGCGAGCGCACCGCCAGCGGCAGCACCACGCGCACGTCGAACTCGAGATCGTAGGTCTCGGAGAGCTTGCGCATACGGGCGGTCGCCAGGTACGAATAGGGGCTACGGTACGAGTAGTAAACGTCGACGCGAAGAGTCATTGAGGCCTCCGTAGCCAGTCTACTGGCTCCATCTTCGCCGTACCGGCCTCCACCAGGTTTGGCGCCCACCGGGTCGGTGACTTAGCATGCGCAGGTTCGCTTGAAGCACAGATGAACCGACCCACACTCGCAACCAGCATCTGGGTGGCCCTGGCAATGGCCTCGTCGGCGACGTGGGGCCAGGCTCCGGCCACGGAGGACAGCTTCGGGTACCACCGCCCGACCGAGCAGCTCGTTCAGCGCGGCATGCAGGCCTTCATGATCTGCAATGGGCTGTTCGTGTCGGAGCGTCCTCTGGAGCTGATCTACGAGCAAGAGCTCGGATTGAACGAGCGGCCGATCGTTCCGCCATCGGATGTCCGCGTCGACGAGAAGCTCAAGGCGGTCACGGTGGGGCGAGCGGGCAACGACCCGGTGCCACAGATGCGAGCCGCGTTTCGCGAGGGGCTCGGCTGCGTGGTGATGTCGCCGGGCCAAACCCTGTCGAATCTCGAAGACCTGCCACGCCTCGACATGGCGCCGCTTGCCGGCGACGCGGCCGATATCGACTGGCCTGACGGCGATCGCCGCGCGTCGGCAGCACCCGGACCACAGATCGATGTGGCGGCCCTGGCTACGGCCTCCGACTGGGCGTTCGACCGAGCTGGGAACGGCGGGCACAAATCGCAGATCACACTCAGCCTGCTCGTCGTTTCGGGCGGAAAGATCGTTCACGAGCGCTATGCCCCCGGAGTGGACCGCACGACGCGCACCCGCACCTGGTCAACGGCCAAGAGCATCGCCGCCACCCTGGTCGGAATACTCGTGGCCGAGGACGAACTCGAGCTCGACGCACCACTTCCCTTCGACGACTGGCTGCCGACCACGGCCGCTGACGATCCACGGCGACAGATCACCCTGCGCGACGTGCTGCAGATGTCGAGCGGGCTGTACCCGATCGACAACGAGCGCGGGTCGGTCACGGGGTCGAACCTGAGCTACTTCGCGGGCACAAGCTCCGTAGCCGGGGCGCTCGATCGAGGGCTGGTGCGAGCGCCAGGGACTCATTGGGACTACGAGAACTACGACACCCTGCTCGCCGTGCACGCGATGGAGACGGTGCTCAGCGACATCCTGACGTACCTCGAGTTTCCGCGCAGGGCGTTGCTGGATCGGATCGGGATGCGATCGACCGTGCCCGGTGTCGACCGTTTCGGCAACTTCGTGCTGTCGAGCCAGGTCTATACGAACGCCCGCGATCTGGCGCGCTTCGGCCTGCTCTATCTCAACGAGGGTCGGTGGGGCGACGAACAGATAATTCCACCGAACTGGGTCGACTTCGTGCGCACGCCCGCACCTGCAACTCGCGAGCGAGGCAACATCTACGGCGCCCAGTTCTGGCTGGTGCCCGACGATTTCACCTCGATCCCCCCGGACGCCTACTCAACCGCCGGTAACCGCGGCCAGTACGCGGTGATCGTGCCTTCGTACGGTCTCGTGATCGTCCGGCGCGGGCTCGATCAGCTGCCCGGCAAGCACCGCTTCTCGCAGTGGGAGTTGACGCGAGAGGTGCTGAAGGCCTTCTCCGAAAAGCCCTGGGGCGCCAAGCCGACAGCGACCGCAGCGGACCGCTGACGGCGCTTCAATCGATCTCGACTCCGAGGAGAGCCGCATGACGAAGATCCTTCGACTCGCTACAACGATCGCTATGGCCACGGCACTCGTGGCGGCGGCCATGGGCCAGGACGGCTCGCGGATCTACAACACTGTCAAGCAGAAGCTGGCCGAGGGCAAACAGGTGGTCGGCGGCACGGTGTCTTCGTCCGACCCCGACGCCTACTGCGCGATGGCCAACGCCGGCTTCGATTTCCTCTGGATCGAGATGCAGCACAGCCCGCTCACCTACCAAGAGGTGGCTCGCATGATCTGGGCGTGCCGGGGCGCGCCGGCGATTCCATTCATCCGGGTGCCAGACGCCACGGAGGGCGACATCCAGAAGGCGACCGACATCGGTGCCCTCGGGATCATCGTGCCGATGGTGCACGACGCCGACAAGATGCGCGAGGCGGTGCGGGTGGCGAGCTATCCGCCCGAGGGGCAGCGCAGCCAGGGCGGCGGACAGTACGGCGCGCTCTGGGGGCGCGACTACCGACGTACCGCGAACGACAACATCATGGTGTTCGCCATGATCGAGTCGGTTGTTGGCGTGAACAATGCCGCTGAGATCGCAGCTGTGCCAGGCGTCGACGGGCTGTTCGCCGCGGCTACGGATCTGCGTAGTTTCTCCGGTCTCAAGCAGGAGGACCCGGAATTCGAGGCGCTGGTCGACAAGATCCGCCAAGGTGCTCAGGCCTCGGGGAAGATCCTCGGCGGACCCTTCGGGTGGACCGAGAAGGAGGGCTTCCTGTTCTTCCAGGGACCTGGAACCGGCTCGCTGATCCGGCGCGGAGCCCGTTCGCTGCTCGAGGAGCGTGGCTCCGGCGACGCCCCGATCGAAGGGTCGAGACGTCTCGAGTGAGTCGCATCCACATCACCGGGCTGTCGCAGATGCCGATGCATGTGCGAGAGCTCGGACCGACGCATCTGATCTCGGTGGTCCAGCCGGAATACCAGCCGCAGCGGCCGCCCGAGATCCCGGAGGAGCGCCACCTAAGGATCGCCGTGCACGACGTGTCGGAGGACGATGGCTGGAGCGTGGTGGTCGGGACCCCGGAGATCCGCCGCATCCTGGAGTTCGCGGAGAGCTGGGAGCCCGAGGGCGGAGATCTACTCGTGCACTGTCTCGCCGGCGTGTCGCGCTCGACGGCGACGGCGCTAATCGCGCACTACCTGAAGACCGGCAACGCGCTCGCGTCTGCGATCGCGCTACGAAGGTCGGTGCCCTACGCCGTACCGAATCGGCGCATCGTCGAGCTGGCCGACGACGAGCTCGAGCTCGGAGGGGGCCTTATCTCGGCACGTGAACGCATGGGGCCGCCCACGAGCCCGTTCTACGAGGAACGCCTGGCCACCCTCGAGCTCTAGCCACGGCGCGCGGTCCGGCACCGATTCCGCCGAGAAGGTAGAAGACCAAGAAAGAGAAAAGGTGCCAGGCACCTATCTGAAGTAGGGGGGCTCGTTGCCTGGGCGCCACTTGATGTTGCAGCCGAGGCTCGGGATCTGAGTCGAGGAAACCGTGCCAGTGATGAGGAGCTCCTTGACGGCGCTGCTGAGGTCGGAGCCGGTGACGGGGGTGTCGTTGCCCGGGCGGCTGGCGTCGAACTGGCCACGGTAGGCGAGCCTGTGGTCGGCGTCGAATAGGAAGAAATCGGGGGTGCAAGCGGCGTGGTAGGCCTTGGCCACCTCCTGGGTCTCGTCGAAGAGGTAGGGAAAGGTGTAGCCGGCGATGGCGGCCTCTTCGACCATCTTGTCGGGGGCGTCGGCGGTGTAGTTCTCGACGTCGTTGGCGTTGATGGCGACCATACCGACACCCTTGTTCGCCATATCACGGCCGAAGGCTCCCAGGGCTTCGCGCAGGTGAATGACAAAGGGGCAGTGGTTACAGATGAAGGCGACGACCAGGGCCCTCGAGTCGGCGAAGTCGCCGAGGCAATGAGTCGCTCCCGATGGATCCGGGAGCGCGAAGTAGGGTGCCGGGGTGCCGAGCGGCAGCATGGCGGACGGGGTCTGGACCATGGTTTCGTCTCCAGTCAGGCGGCGGCGATGGCGATCGGAAGAGCCAGAGTGTATCGAGGGCCCGAGGGTTTCGAACCGTTCTGTTAGCGGCCCGCGGCCTCGTCGCCGGCGTCACTCGATCGGGCCAGACCGCGCAAGCGCAACCAGCCACCCAACGTCGTCGACGGCGGGGCCAGCACGGGCAACAGGAGCAGGTACCAGATCGGTTCGGTGACGGCGTCGCCCGTTGCGCCCTGAATCAGCTGGTAGATCTGCTACGGCAGAGCCAACCCCAGTGCCGCGTAGGCCTTGCCGAAGCAGATCTGCGGCCGCGGGATGCCAGAGCCGTCCTCTCGGCCGAACGCCTTGAGATGGCCCCCGGAATCCAACACCGCTACCGACAGCGGCTGTAGATCGAGCTCACGCCCCTTCGCCAGTGCCATGCTGACGATCTGGATGCCTTCTCCAGGGATACATCGCTCATCTCGGAACTCCTTCAGAGCCCGCAAGGGGATAGGGTTCCCGCTGCAACGAAACTGGACCGTCACGTTACAGGAGCCGATCGTCATGTTGAACCTCGATCTGACGGACCGCCGGGCCCTCGTCACCGGCGCCAGCCTCGGCATCGGGGCAGCCGCCGTGCGCATGCTCGCCGACCACGGGGCCGCCGTCGCCTTCTGTGCTCGCGGGGAAGAGGCCGTCGACGAGCTCGCCACGTACGCTCCCCCGTCCGGGGCGGGCAGCGTGAAGGGCTACGTCGCCGACATGGGCGCGGCCGACTCTGTCGACGCCCTTCTCGATCAGGTCGCCGGCGACGGCAACGTCGACATCGTGGTCAACAACGTCGGCGCCTCACCGTCGCGCAACTTCCTCTACATGGAAGACGAGGCCTGGGAGAGCCTCTTTCAGCTCAATCTGATGTCGGCGGTGCGCTGCACACGAAAGTTACTCCCCGGAATGCGCGAGCAGAAGTGGGGCCGGGTGGTCATGGTCGCCAGCCAGGCCGCCAAGTACCCTGGAGCCGCGCTGATCGACTATGGCGCGACCAAGGCCGCGATGGTCGCCACTGGAAAGGCGCTGTCGGGCAAGTACGGCCGCGACGGAGTGCTCTTCAACTCGGTCCTCCCGGGTCTCATCCGCACCGCCATGTGGGAGCGCGCTGCAGGCGAGATCTCCGAGGCCCGTGGCGGCGATGCCGAAGAGGTCTTCGCCGCCAATTCAAAAAGCGTCCCCGTGGGCCGCTACGGCACCGCCGAGGAGGTCGCCGCCGTGATCGTCTTCCTCTGCACCGACGCTGCGGCCTACGTCAACGGTGCGGTGATCGACGTCGACGGCGGTCAAGGCCGCCATATCTAGACCATCGCGCGTGGCGAACCACGATGTCGGGATCACTATGAACCCCAAAACGTGCAGAGTGGACTCATATTCCGCCACCCGTGAGCAAGAACGCCAGTAGATCCGCCATGTCCTGGGGCGATCTCCCAGCCTCGAGCTCCTCGGGCATTAGCGACAGCCCACCGGTACGGACAGCTGCAATGCCACTTCGCGCGATCGGGGTACGGGTGCCGTCTCCTTTGACGATCACGAGCCCGGCGTCGGTCTCGTCGCGCAACAGCCCGCTGAGCAGCCGTCCATCGTGGGTCTCGACGGTGTAGCTCAGAAACTCGGTCTCCACCCCGGCGTTCGGATCGACGATGTCGTGAAGCAGGGTCTCGGGGCTCTTGCGCGAGATCTCGGTCAGATCGGGGCCGACGTCATTGCCCTTACCGCCGAAACGGTGGCAGCGCTCACAGAGCTCGCCGAAGAGTCGACCGCCCGCTGCGGCGCGGCCTGGGAGATCGAGCGCCGGAGCCAGCCGTGCCAGCGCCTCGCCTCGCGTCACGACCCCGGCGTCGTCGAAGAAAGCCTCCGCCCGGCGGCGGATGTCCGGATCGTCCGACCGCAGGAGTGCCCGGCGCCGTTCGAGCCGAAGGTTCATCTCCCCCAGCGAGACCCTACCCTCTTCCAGCGCGCTCAGAAGCAGACCGTGATGGTCGCGGTTGCGCAGGAAGTAGCTCGACGCCGAATCGCGAACACCCGGTGACAGCCCCCGCCAGCGATCCAGGATCGCGGCGCCGACCCGTGGGTCGCGCAGCACGGTCAACTGACGCAAGGCCTCCATCTGCACGGCGCCGGGATGGCTCACGCCCAAGAGGTCGAGCAACACCTCGCGGCGCGAGTTGGAGGGAGCGAATGACGCCGTCTCCAGCGCTGCAAGCCGTACCCATGCATCTAGCCGTCCGTCCTTGGCGGAGTCCAGCGCCCGCCGCACGATCTCACGCTGACTCGGCGACAGCTCCAGCGCCAAGGAACGGGAGAGCCGGAGAGCCGCGACCGCCAATTCGCCGGGCTCCTCACCCGCGATCTCTCCGACCCACCGAACAGTGGCGGAGTCGATTCGTGGCAGCCCCTGCAGCCGCTCGGCCGCCGCGGCCAGCCCTGACAGCACCGCGGGAAGCGGCTCGTAGCCCGCGGGAGTCGACGTGACCGCATCGAGCACCGGTTGCAGATCGTCGGCACCGGCGAGAGCCGCGAGATCCTGCGCCAGGACCCGACCGCCGCGCGAGCGCGCGATCGATCTCGGAAGCCAATCGCGCAATGCCGGTACGACCCGGTCGGCGAGTACCGAGGTCACGGCGAGCCGGGTCCACTCGTCCTCGGGGGCCCAGTCGGCGATATCGAGAATCTTCGCTACGTCCGGCTCGGCGTGTCTGGCACCGAGCGCGAGTGCGAGCCGCAACCGGACCCGATCGTCCGCGTCGCTCACCAGGCCGAGCGCTACCTCGGCCAGCTCGGCGTTCGCCACCAGCCGCGTCTGTGCCAGCAACACCGCGGCCTCGCGAACCCTGGCATGGCGATCTTCGAGCGCCCCGAGCAGGGTCTCGTCGTCGAGACTGACGAGACCCTCAAGCGACCACAGTGCATGCAGGCGGTGCACTGGGCTGTCGCTCGACAAGACTGAGGATCGCAGGCCCGCAACGGCTTCTACTGCGCCTTCTTCGATCAAGAGCCGCTGGGCGGTGAGCCGAACCCAACCGTTGGGGTGTGAGAGCGCCCTTCCCAGTCCAGCGGCATCGGCACGATCCAACACCGGCGACGGCTCCCCCAAGGCGCCCTTTGCGACGATGCGGTAGATCCGGCCTTGGGCGCGCCCCGCCTGCAGATCCATCCCCTCCTCCATCGGATCAGGAATCCACTCGGGATGCTCGATCACCTCCCGATGCATGTCGAGGACGTACAGCGCCCCGTCGGGCCCCACGGTCATGTTGACCGGGCGGAAGGCGCGATCGGTCGACGCCAGAAACTCCTCTCCCGGCCGCGCTCGCGAGGCGACGAGGCTGGTTCCGGCCTCTGAGATGACGCTGCGATGGATGAGATTCGTCACCACATCGGCGACGAAGACGTTGTCGGCGAACTCCTCGGGGAAGGCGCCCCCGGTGTAGGCCGTGATGCCGCACGCCCCAGAGAAGTGACCGGACTGCTGCGGATGATTGACGCGCGTCGCCTGCACCCCAATCGGGTAGATCCGCGCCGGGCCGTCGCCGCCGTGATCCGAGATCCGCTCGCGCGTCGAGCGCGCCTCGGGCAGATGGCGCACATGGGAGCCCGGAAAGACCAGGTGGCTGATGTGGAACAGGTTGTGGGTCCCGAAGTTGCGACCCCAGGAGTCGAACGTGATCTCGAACCCGCCCGAGCTGCGCCCCCAGCGCTGCAATCGCCGACCTTCTAGGTCGACGCGAAAGTCATCGAAACGCAGCGGCAACGGCTCCTGCGCTCGGTCCGGCCCGTAGACCTCTCCCGAGTTGCCCCCGTTGGCACCGTAGATCCAGTTGTCGATGCCCCAGGTCAGACCGTTGAAGTTGTGCTGCTCGTTGGCGGCCGCGAAGCCGGACAGAAGCACGGTTCGCTCGTCGGCGACGCCATCGCCATCCGCATCGCGCACGAACAGCAGATCGGGTGGCGACGCCACCAGCAGAC
>JAYZDP010000183.1:0-5779 GCA_036337765.1 Acidobacteriota bacterium | reverse complement strand
ACGTCGATCGCAACACCGCGATCGAGCACACGCTCGCGGACCCGACGGATCTGTGGGTGGTACCCGAAGACCTGACCCGGATCAACGATTTCGTACTCAAACCCGAAGGGGCCTGCATCGACGATCTGTGCGTACCGATCCGCCAGGACCGCGACAGCGAGATCTTCGTCACTCGCGAGGAACAGGGGTGGATCAACGTCACCGAGCTCGCGGATCGGCTGAAGCAGCGCTACGTGGTCGATGCCGACGCCAGGGTTTGGGGGTTCGGTGAGATCCCGGCCACGCGCAGCGCCTTTCTCAAGCAAGCCATGGCTCCCGACTTCAAGCTCCCCGATCGCTCAGGCAACCCGGTGAGCCTCGCTGACTTCCGCGGCAAGAAGGTGATGCTTCTGTCGTGGGCCTCCTGGTGAGGATGCTCCCGCGACCTGCCAGGTTGGCAGGAGGTCTACGAGGATCTGAAAGACGAGGGCTTCGAGCTGATCGCAGTGGCGGAGGACTCCGCCGGAGAGAGCGCGGCAGGTCCGTTCTACGACGCCGCGAAGGCCACCTTCACCAGCCTCATCGACACCCACCACACGCTGTCGAGCCTATACAACATGGTCAACGTTCCGACGGCGGTATGGATCGACGAGGAAGGGCGAATCCTCCGCCACGACGAGGATGCCTACTCGAAGTCCTACCAGGCTGCAACCCTAACCTTCGGCAACGACATCTACCGACCGGCGGTCTACGACTGGGTGCGAAACGGCGCCGAGAGCCGCTTCATCCAGAGCCGCGACGAGGTCCTGGCCCGCATCCCCGAGCGTACCGCGGCACAGGCGCTGGCCGAACCGAACTTCAAGCTCGCCGTCCACTTCTACCAGTCCGGCGACACGGCTCGCGCCAACCGCTACTGGGATGAGGCACAGGCGCTGAATCCCGACAGCTGGAACTATCACCGCCAGGACTGGTCGTTTCTCGACCCGGCCGAGACCGGCCGCAACTGGGTTCAGAAGTTCCAGTCGCTGGGCGAGAAGCCCTATTACAAGCCGCTCGAGCTCGGAGGAGACGGGCCGTAGCCTGAGGGCCCCAGTTCAGGGGGTCACGAAGATCTCGGTGACCCACGTCTCGGTCCCGTCGGTGACGGTACCGATCACGACGACGGAGAAAGTCGGATCGAGAATGATCCGGCGGTGCGGAGCGCTCTTCATGAACTCGGTATGGAGAAACTCAGCCGGATCGGCATGACCGATCGCGACCCCGATATTTTCCGCTGCCCGAAAGAACGCCACTCCGCTGCGACTCAGCCGATCGCCCACTCGGCCGCCGAGCCGATCCTGGTGCGTCAATGAGCCGTTGTCGCGCATGTGTTGGCTGTGAAGCTCGGCGACGAGGCTCAGATCGTTATCGATGACGACCGGCGGGAGTCCCTCCCTCTGGCGAGAATCGTTGAGCCGGTCATACAACGCGAGGTCGACGTTGATCGCCACCCCAGGCGGTAGCTGGGGCGCGGTCGGGGACAAGGGCGACGTGTCGCAACCGGCCGCGACCAGCGCGAGAACTGTCAACAGAAGCGCTCTGAGGGCGGGTGAGCGAGACTCGGGCTACTCCATATCAAACGCGATTCACGCCCCTCCCGGAGGTAGCAAGGAATAGCAATGAAGGTACCGAATATACGAATACCTAGACATATTGACCATCTTATTGTCGGTACCGAAGTGATCCCCTGGTGGTCAGTGCGCACCTCGGATAAGATCCGAAGCCTCACATTGGGAGGGGAACATGGCAAACGACGATCGCGCCATCGAAGCGAAAGGCTCAGAAGCGGACGCACCGACCACGAGCGGGCCAGCGACGGCCAGCGAGGAAACCTCGGCCGAGGCCAGCCTGCGTGGAGGCACCGTCATCGCACGAGCGCTGAAGCGGCAGGGTGTCGAGCACATGTTCGGCATCGTCGGCTATCCGGTCTACGGGGTCGCAGCTGCGGCGCAGAAGGAAGGCATCAACTACGTCGGCTTTCGCAACGAGCAGGCCGCGAGCTACGCAGCGGGTGCGGTGGGCTTTCTCACTGGACGCCCGGGCGCGTGCCTGGCCGTCTCCGGCCCCGGCATGGTCCACGGCATCGCCGGCTTGGCAAACGCCCAGTCGAACTGCTGGCCGATGCTGCTGCTCGCCGGTGCGAACGAGACCTACATCGACGGTCGCGGCGCCTTTCAAGAATCGCCCCAGGTAGAGTTCTCGCGCCCGTATACGAAGTACGCGGCACGGCCCGACAGCCTGGAGAGAGTGCCCTTCTTCGTCGAGCAGGCGGTACGTAGCTCGATCTACGGCCGCCCGGGCGCCGCCTACATCGACCTGCCTTCGGACATCATCGAGGGCAAGGTCCCAGCCGAGGACGTCGATTTCCCCGGCCGCTGCGCCGACCCGCCAGCGCCGACCGCCGACGCAACCGACATCCAGGCCGCCCTCGACCTACTGCGCGGCGCTGAACGCCCGCTCGTCATAGTCGGCAAGGGCGCCGCATACGGCCGCGCCGAGGACGAGGTCCGTGCGTTCATCGAGGCGACCCAGCTGCCCTTCCTGCCAACCCCAATGGGCAAGGGTGTGATCCCCGACAGTCACCCGTTGAGCGTCGCTCCGGCGCGCTCGTTCGCGCTGCGCGAAGCCGACGTGGTGTTTCTCATCGGCGCGCGCTTCAACTGGATCCTCCACTTCGGTCGGCCCCCACGCCTGGCGGACCACCCACGCGTGATTCAACTCGACATCGCCGCCGAGGAGATCTCAACCAACATCCCCACCGAGGTGGCCCTCGTCGGCGACGCGCGCCGCATCGTCGGTCAGCTCAACTCCGCGATCGAGGCCGAGCCCTTCACCTTCGCTGCCGATGCACCGTGGCGTTGTGCGCTCGAGGAATCGAGCAGCGCCAACTCTGCCGCTGTGCGGGCGATGATGGAGGATACGAGCGAGCCGATGGGCTACTACCGCGCGCTCGAGGACATCCGCAAGCAGCTGCCAGAGAACGTCGTGCTGGTCGCCGAAGGTGCGAACACGATGGACATCTCGCGTACGGTGCTGCCGAACGAGGGGCCCCGAACCCGGCTTGATGCCGGCAGCTACGGCACCATGGGGGTCGGCAGCGGCTTCGCCATCGCCGCCGCATCGGTGCACCGCGACCGTCCGGTGGTCGCGATCCAGGGCGACTCGGCATTCGGCTTCAGCGGCATGGAGGTCGAAGTGGCCTGCCGGTACGGACTCGACATCACCTGGATCGTGATCAACAACAACGGCATCGGTGGCGGAGTCGAAGAGCTCAACCCGGACATGCCGGAGTTCTCCTGCTACACACCGCGCGCCAACTACGAGCGAGTGATGGAGGCCTTCGGCGGCACCGGATACTACGTCGACACGATCGCCGATCTCGGACCCACCGTCGCTCGGGCGCTCGCCGACGAGGGGCCCAGCCTGGTCAACGTGATCATCGATCCCAAGGCCGCGCGCAAGCCGCAGAAGCACGCCTGGTTGAGCCGCTAGCACCGCCGCGATAAGAAGCCGACCCCACGCCCTGGCGTGGGGTCGGTAAAGCCTTCATTGCGCTACAGTTCGAGCGTGTTGAAGTGGATCGTACGGCTAGCGATCGCGGGTCTCCTGGTCGCCGGGGGACTCTACGCACGCTCCTGGGTACCGCGACCGCGGCCCATCGAGATGACGACCGAGAAGGTGGGTCGCGGCACCGTCGTGCTAACCATCACCAACACCCGAGCCGGCACCATCAAGGCGCACCGGCGCGCCCGACTGTCGCCCGAGATCGGCGGCAACGCGATCCGAATCCCGTTTCGCGAGAGTGAAGCCGTCGAGCGGGGCGACCTGATGCTGCAGCTCGACGACAGCCTGCAGCGGGCGCGGCTCGAGCTGGCTCACCGAGACCTCGTCACCTCCGAGGCCCAGCAGCACGAGATCTGTCTGCGCGGGCAACGCGCGGTTCAGGAGCACCGCCGGATCCTCAAACTGTCTGAAGAAGAGATCGTGTCGGCCGACCTCGCCGACGCGACCCGCTCGGCGGCCGCCACCACCGCCGCGGCATGCACCGCCGCCGCCGTCGTGGAGCGAGCGCGCCTTCTGGGCCGATTGCATGGCGGCGCACGAGACGGCGCTGAACGCGACCTCGACTCCCTGGGCCCCCTGGTACGCCGTGCCTGCCGACGACAAGCCCTGCATGCGCGAGACCGTCGCGAACATCATCCGCGACACGTTGATCGGTCTAGACCTGGGCTACCCGGTGATCGCCGACGGACAGCGAGCCGCCTTTGACGAGATGCGTCCCCTACTGCGCAGGGACGACTAGCACGTAGAAAGACAAGGAGAACGCAATGGGAAAGCTCGACGGCAAGGTCGCTCTGGTCACTGGCGCCAGCAGAGGAATCGGCAAGGACATCGCGATGCTCTTTGCTGAAGAGGGCGCCAAGGTGACCTGCACGGCACGCACGGTCGAGGAGGGCACCCATCCACTGGAGGGCTCGCTCCAGACCACGGTCGCCGAGATCATCGACGCCGGTGGCAGCGCCGCCGCGGTCGCCTGTGACGTCTCGGAGTACGGCAACTGCGCCGCCGCGGTCGACGAGGCGAAGTCGATCTACGGAGCGATCGACGTCCTCGTCAACAACGCCGCCCTCACCTACTTCATCCCCATCGCCAAGTTTCCAGTCAACAGGTGGCTACGCTCGACCGCGGTCAACTTCCACGGCCCCTTCTACATGAGCCAGCTCGTCCTCGGAGACATGATCGAGAGACGCTCAGGGTCGATCGTCAATATCTCCTCCGGCGCCGCCATCGGCCCCGGCCGTGGTCCCTACCCGGAGCCCCCTTCTCGCGGCGGCACCCTCTACGGCGCCGAAAAGGCCGCCCTCGAACGGTTCACGCAAGGCCTCGCGTCAGAGGTCTACGACAAGGGCATCTCCGTCACCTGTGTCAGCCCGTCCCAGGTCGTCGCCACTCCGGGAGTCCTCCACCACAAGCTCGTCGACAGCGTCGACGACCCGCGAGCAGAAAGCCCCGACATGATGGCCCGGTCCACCTTGCTGCTCGCCACCGAGCCCCTCGACAAAGTGACGGGTCGAGTCACCTACAGCCAGGAGATCCTGGCCGAGTTCGGCTGGATTGAAGAGGGGCAAGGCATCGGCTTCGATCGAGAGGGCTCCGGGTACTCAAAGGTATAGCTCACCCGAACACGACCCCTGTTGCGTGAAAGGGCCGCTTGTCGGGAGATGCCGCCCTCCGTAACCCTAAAGAGCTGGAGGCCCACACCGACCGAAGGAGTCCGATACCGGCTTGGCCGGAAGCGATAGGGCGCGAGATCCGCCGCACAGGCAGCAGATCGCGCCCGGGGTGCAGGTGTGCGCCGCCTCCCCACAAGCGGCCCTTCCAGAAAAACCCAGAGCTACCACTTTTCCGCGAAAGGCCGGAGGTCAATCTCGAAGCTCCAGGCTGAGCGCGGCTGGTGGGCGAGGTTCCAGCACGACTCGGCGATGTCGTCTGGTTTGGCGAAGTAGTCGTCGGGGTGGTCGGGGAAGCGTTTGCGGGTCCATTCGAGATCGATAACGGCGTCGATGATCACGTAGGCAACGTGAATCCCTTGCGGGCCGAGGCTGCGCGCCATCGACTCGGCCAGGATCCGTGGCGCCGCCTTGGTCGGCGCGAAGCCGGCGAAACGCGGCATGCCGCGACGGGCGGAGGTGTTGCCGGTAACGACTATCGAGCCGGCTCCACGATCGAGCATGTCCCGCGCGGCCTCCTGGCCGCAGTG
>JAYZDP010000182.1:0-9916 GCA_036337765.1 Acidobacteriota bacterium | reverse complement strand
ATCGAGCTCAATGAACTGGTCTCGTTCGCGAACGAGCCTCTGCGGCCCCACGATCGCGCGCGCGGTCGGGTGGTACCGGCGCCATGACCAACTCCGCCCCAGTCCCCGGGGCCGCCGCCGACTTCTCATTCCCAGACTTCGCCCATCACAGGGCCGCGTCCGGTATCGACACCTACGTCATGTCGGTCCATCGAACACCGCTCGTCACCGCACGCCTGGTGCTGCCCGCAGGAGCCCACTTCGACCCGAAAGACCGTCCCGGCCTGGCCGCTTTCACCGCGGCGCTGCTCGAGGAAGGGACCGAGACACGGTCGTCGGAGGAGATCGCCCTGGTCATCGAGTCGCTCGGCGGCAGGCTCGGCTCGGGGGCGGGATGGAACTCGAGCGCGGTGTCGGTCGACTGCATGGCGCAGCACCTCGATACGGCCCTCGAGCTGCTGGTCGATATCGCCATCGCACCAGCATTCGCGACAGAGGAGATCGAGCGGGCGCGGCGCGAACGCCTGGCGGAGTGGCTACGAAGACGCGACCAGCCCGGGGCGCTTGCCGAGGAGGCCTTCGCGCGCGCGGTGTACGAGTCGACGCCATACGATCATCCACTACTC
This sequence comes from Acidobacteriota bacterium, assembly GCA_036337765.1. GTDB lineage: Bacteria > Acidobacteriota > Thermoanaerobaculia > Multivoradales > Multivoraceae > JAYZDP01. The sequence goes on along the minus strand of JAYZDP010000182.1, from coordinate 9,311 downwards.
GGCGACCGAGTCGCACTTGAGGCTATCGATCGGGATCAGATCCGGCACTTCTGGGCGGAGCAGCGCGGGCTCGCAGGCGCCACCCTCGTCGTGGCCGGCGACGTTTCTGCTCGCGACATCCTGGACCGCGTCGGTACGTGGAACGGCTTCGACGGCGATCCGCAACCCCTGCCCCAGATCAAGCCCGAGGCGCCACGGCGGCGCGTCCTCCTCGTCGACCGCCCCGCCGCGGCTCAAACGGAGATACGCGTCGGCCACATCGGTCCTCCCAAGCCTCACCCGGACCGCACGGTTCTGCAGGTGGCGAACTCACTACTGGGCGGCAAGTTCACCAGCCGGATCAACCTCAACCTTCGCGAGAAACATGGCTACACCTACGGCGCTCACAGCTCTTTCGTGGCACGCCGGGGCCCGGGGCCCTTCATGGTCTGGTCCGCCGTGGAGACCGAGTCGGCAGGGGCCGCGGTGCGCGAGATTCTCGGCGAGCTCGAAAGGATCCGCCAGGAAGACGTCACGGCGGCGGAGCTCGAAGAGACCCAGACCTACATCCGGGGGGTGTTCCCCTACGGGATGCAGAGCCTCAGCGGAGCTTTGCGTCGACTTCAGGACCTGGCCGTCTATCGGCTCGACGACGACCACTTCCAACGCTATCTGGAGGATGTCGCTGCTGTGACAGCCGGCCAGATCCGCGACGCGACCGCCACACACCTCCGCCCGGCGGACGCCTCGATCATCGCCGTCGGCCCGGCAGAGGACCTCGCAGGGCAGCTTGATGAGCTCGGCCCCGTCGAGGTCGTGCGTCCGAGCGGCCGCGAGCGTCTCCAGTCGGCCTAACACGCTCATCCCGAACGTGTTCGAGGCCCGTTCTGGGACCTGGGGCCTGATATATTGTCCCCCCCAAATCGCCGCGGAGGACAACCCCGATATGCAGGTATCGAGCCCAGACAAGATCCGAAACCTGGCCGTCGTCGGTCACAGCGATACCGGCAAGACCACCGTGATTGGCTCGCTGCTCTACACCTCCGGGGCAACCAACAGGCTGAACCGCGTCGACGACGGCAACGCAGTCACCGATTTCGACCAGCAGGAGATCGACCGCAAGATCTCGATCAACCTCTCGGCGGCCTACGCCCCTTGGAAGCAGCACAAGGTCAACCTCATCGACTGCCCGGGCTACGCCATCTTCATCACCGAGACCACCAGCGGTCTGCACGCAGCCGACGCGGCAATGCTCTGCGTGAACACCGCTTCGGGCATCGAGGTGATGACCGAGAAGGTCTGGCAGATCACCGAGGAGCTGGGCCTGCCGGTGATCTTCCACCTCACCAAGAACGACCGCGAACGCGCCGACCCACTGGCGACCGCGCGGGCATTGGCGGATCGCTTCTCCCGCAATGCGCTGCCAGTGCAGATCGCGATCGGCTCGGAGGAGGGGTTTAGCGGCATCATCGACCTGGTCCACGAGAAGGCGCTGTCCTACACCCGCGACGGCGACGGCAAGGGCTCCGTAACCGAGATTCCGGACGATCTCCAGGGTGCGGTCGAAGAGTGGCGGACAAAGCTCATCGAGGCCGTCGCGGAGAGCGACGAGGCCCTGATGGAGAAGTTCTTCGAGGAAGGCACCCTCAGTGGTGAGGAGCTCATCTCGGGTCTGCGCGCCGCCATCGCCCGACGCGATCTCTTTCCCATCACCCTCGGATCCGCCGAGCACGGCATCGGCAACGCCGACCTGCTCGACGCGCTGACCGACCTCGCCCCGTCGCCGTTCGATCGCGAGTCGTTCCCGGCTATGAACGTCGGCGGCGACTCGACACCCGTGGTCGCGGATGCCTCCGGCTCGGCAAGTGCTCTCGTCTTCAAGACCCTGAACGATCCTTTCAGCGGTCGAATCAGCATGATGCGTGTGGTCAGCGGCACGATCACCGCCGATACCGCCTACTGGAACACCCGCAAGGAGGACAACGAACGGCTCGGCGCGCTGCACCACATCCAGGGCAAGCAGGGCGACCCAGCCGACTCGCTGGTGTGTGGCGACATCGGCTCGGTCGCCAAGCTGAAGATCTCGAACACCGGCGACACCCTGTGCACCAAGGTCAGTCCAGTCCGACTTGGTTGGTTCGAGGTCTCTCCGCCAGCGATCTCCTTCGCCGTCGAGCCCAAGTCCAAGGGCGACGACGAGAAGATCGGCGAGGCCATCCACCGCCTCGAGGACGAGGACATCGGCTTGCACGCCTCACGAGACGCTCAGACCGGCGAGTTCCTCCTCTCCGGCTCTGGCCAGCTGCACGTCGAGATCGCGGTGGCCAAGCTAAAGAGCCGCTACAAGGTCGACGTCATCCTGCACCCGCCGAAGGTCCCTTACCGCGAAACGATCAAGGTCACTGCCGATGGTCATGGTCGGCACAAGAAGCAGACCGGTGGTCGCGGTCAGTTCGCCGATTGCAAGATCGTCATGGAGCCGCTACCGCGCGGCGACAACTTCGAGTTCGCCGACGAGATCTTCGGCGGCTCGATTCCCCAGAACTATCGTCCCGCGGTCTCGAAGGGGATTCAGGAGGCCGCCGTCAACGGCTATTCGACCTCGTTCCCGGTCGTCGACTTCAAGATCCGCCTCATCGATGGCCAGTACCACGACGTCGACTCGTCTGAGATGGCCTTCAAGATCGCCGGCTCGATGGCCTTCAAGGACGCCATGACCCGAGCACGCCCGACACTTCTCGAGCCGGTCATGCAGATCGAGGTGGTCACGCCTGAGGAGTACATGGGCGACATCATGAGCGACCTGTCGCAACGCCGCGGTCGACCTCAGGGCATGGACGCCGGCGGTAACGGTTCACAGATCGTCAAGGCGACGGTGCCGCTGGCCGAGATGCTCGACTACTCCCAGGCCCTGACCTCGATGACCCAGGGCCGCTCGAGCTTCACCATGGCCTACTCCCACTACGAGGAGGTCCCGCGGCAGATCCAACAGAAGGTGATCGCCGAGGACAAGCGGGACCGCGAAGAGCACGCTGGCTAGCACGCCCTTCGCGATCACCCTCTGGCGCCGCGAGCGAGGCTAGTCGTCGCTCGCGACCCGATCCGGGTCGTAGTCGACGAATTCCAAGGCAGCCGTCTCCGCTCCGTCCCCCTTGCGGGGACCGAGCTTCGTGATGCGCAGGTAGCCGCCCTGCCGGTCGACGAATCGCGGCGCGACGTCGTCGAAGAGCCGCTTGACGTGGTCACGATCCAGGAGCCACTTGCGGGCCTGCCGGCGCGAGGCGACGGTGTCGTTCTTGCCCTTGGTGACCAGCTTCTCAGCCAACGGACGCAGCTCCTTGGCTTTCGCCAAGGTGGTCACGATACGCTCGTGAAGCACCAGCGAGGCGAGCTGGTTGCGAAACATCGCCCGCCGATGGGCCGTGGTGCGGCCAAGCTTGCGGCCTCTTACTGCGTGACGCATGGGAATCTCCCGCTAGGGTCGGCCCTAGCCGACTAGGTCCGGCTCAGGCTGACCAGTGGGCACCTCGGGGATGTCCATGCCGAAGCTGAGACCGAGCTTGCCGAGCAGATCCTGGAGCTCCTCGAGGGACTTGCGACCGAAGTTCTTGGTCTCCATCATGTCCTTCTCGGTGCGCCGCACGAGCTCGCGCAGGGTGTGGATATTCGCGTTCTTCAGACAGTTGGCTGACCGGACCGAGAGGTCGAGCTCGTCGATCTCCTTGGCCAGCAGCGCGTCGACGCCCGATAGCTCGACCGGAACTTCGGCAGGAGCCTCCTGAACCATCGATTCTTCCAGGTGGATGAATATGGTCAGGTGGTCCTTCAGCAACGTCGAAGCCATCGACATGGCATCCTCCGGGCTGATGGTGCCGTTGGTCCACACTTCGAGGTTGAGGCGCTCGTAGTCTGTGGATCGACCCACCCGGGCCGACTCGACCTTGTAGTTGACCTTGCGCACCGGGCTGTGAACCGAGTCGATCGGAATCCAGCCGATGCCCATGGCCTCGTCGAAGTTCTTGTCGGCGGCGACGTAGCCGCGACCGTTGCGGATCTGAGCCTCGAGCTTGAGATTGCCCTCGTCGTTGAGCGTAGCGACCAATCGATCGGGATCGGCGATCTCGATCGAAGGGTCGGCCTCGAAGGCACCGGCGTTGACGGTCTGCTCGCCGGACGCATCGATGGTGATGATCTTCGAATCTCCGCTGTGAAGACGGATCGGGATCTGCTTCAGGTTGAGGATGATGTCGGACACGTCCTCGACGACGCCAGAGATCGAGGAGAACTCGTGGAGCACTCCTTCGATGTGAACGCCAGTGATGGCGGCCCCTTCGATCGACGAGAGTAGGCAACGGCGCAGGGCGTTGCCGATCGTGGTGGCGAAGCCACGCTCGAACGGCTGTGCCGAGAACCTGCCGTAGGTTTCCGTGAGGGAATCCATTTCCACTTCAACCCGCTGGGGGCGCTGAAAACCCTTCCAATGCATGGGGTACTCCTTCTTCTGCCTTCCGGCCGGGCTATGGCCCGACTGAGAGAGATTCTTCTTGTGAACGGTCGGTTGCGGTCTAGACGCGGCGCCGTTTGGGCGGCCGACAACCGTTGTGGGGGATCGGCGTGACGTCGCGGATCGACTTGACGTCGATGCCGGTGGTCTGGAGGCTACGGATCGCCGATTCCCGCCCGGCGCCTGGGCCCTTCACGAGTACGTCGACCGAGCGCACGCCATAGTCGCGGGCCTGATGCCCGACGTTCTGCGCGGCGGTCTGCGCGGCATAGGGCGTACCCTTGCGCGAGCCCTTGAAACCGGCTCGACCCGCCGACGACCAGCAAACGATGTTGCCGTCGGGATCGGTGATCGAGATCAGTGTGTTGTTGAAAGTCGCCTGAATGTGCGCAACTCCGTGCGGCACCACTCGCTTCTCCTTGCGGCGGCTGCCGCCCTTACTGTCATCAGACTTTGCCATAGCTACTTCGTCACTTTCTTCTTACCCGCGATTGTCATGCGGCGCGGACCCTTGCGGGTGCGGGCGTTAGTGTGGGTGCGCTGACCGCGCACCGGCAAGCCGCGGCGATGCCGCACCCCGCGGTAGCAGCCGATCTCCATCAGCCGCTTGATATCGGTGGTGATCTCCTTGCGAAGGTCACCCTCAACGTGGCCCGCCTCATCGATCACCGAGCGGATCTTGCGGGCCTCCTCCTCGGTCAGATCTTTGACCTTGGTGGCGCCGTCGACTTCGGCCTCGGCGAGAAGCTTGAGCGCTCGCGCCCTGCCCACGCCATAGATGGCGGTCAGACCGATGTCGATGCGCCGCTGCGGCGGAAGATCTATTCCTGCGATTCTTGCCATTGACCTACCCCTGACGCTGCTTGTGTTTGGGGTTCTCGCAAATCACCCGAATCACGCCGTGGCGGCGGATGACCTTGCATTTCGAACACATTCTCTTGACCGAGGGTCTTACTTTCATCGTCTCTTCTCCTACCCTCGCAGCCGATAAACGATACGGCCGCGGCTCGGGTCGTAGGGACTGAGCTCTACCAGGACCTTGTCGCCGGGAAGGATACGGATGAAGTGCTTACGCATCTTTCCCGAGATGTGAGCCAACACCATGTGGCCGTTCTGCAATTCCGCTCGAAACATGGCGTTAGGAAGCGTCTCCATTACCGTGGCTTCGACTTCGATCGCTTCTTCCTTTTGCGCCATTGCAACTCTCCCTTCAGCTCTGAGCAGCCGCGCACGCGACACCGTCGAGCACCCGAGGACCGCTCTCGGTGACCACCACCGAGAACTCGAAGTGAGCAGACAGCGAGCCGTCGGCGGTTCGCGCGGTCCAGCCGTCACTGTCGACCTTGACCGCCGCGCCCCCGACGTTGACCATCGGCTCGATCGCCAGGACCATGCCGGGCCTCAGCTTCGGGCCCCGGCCCGCTCGCCCGAAGTTCGGGATCTGAGGGTCTTCGTGAAGCGCCGTGCCGATACCGTGACCGACGAACTCGCGCACCACCGAAAAACCCCGCTCAACCACGAAGCTTTCCACCGCGTGGCCGATGTCCGACAAGTGATTGCCGGAGTGCACCTTCTCAACGGCCAGCTCGAGCGAACGGCGGGTCACCTCGAGCAGTTCGCGCGCCTCGTCGCTGACCTGCCCCACCGGGAAGGTACGCGCAGCATCGCCGTAGTAGCCCTTGTAGATCACACCGCAATCGACGCCGAGAATGGCGCCCTCTTCCAGCTGCTGCCGATTCGGGATCCCGTGCACGATGACGTCGTCGATCGAGGTGCACAGCGTCGCTGGAAAGCCCCGATAGTTGAGGAAGGCAGGAACACCACCGGCGGCGCGGATCTTCTTTTCGGCGTGGCAGTCGAGCTCGAGGGTCGTCATGCCCGGAGCGACCATCGTCGCCATGTCGTCGAGCACGCTGTGAACGATGGCGTTGGCCTCGGCCATCAGCTCGACCTCGCCGACAGTCTTGAGCACCATGCTCATGCACCGTTCTCCACGGCTGCGCGGATCGACGACGCCACCTCTTCGATCGTGTGATCGCCATCGATCGGTCGGAGCAGGCCCTGGTCGCGGTAGCGATCGACCAGCGGCTGGGTCTTCTCGCGGTATACGCGAAGGCGCTCACGCACCACCTCGACCTTGTCGTCGGCCCGCTGGCGTGCCACGGCGCGGGCCACCAGCACCTCCTCCGGCACGTCGATGAAGACCACGTGGTCAAGATCGTCGTCACTCCCGGCCAGGATGCCCGCGAGCGTCTCGGCCTGCGGTGCGGTGCGTGGATAGCCGTCGAGCAGAAACCCGCTCGCGGTGTCGTCCTTGGCAAGGCGATCCTTGACCACTTCCGCCATCAAATCGTCTCCGACGAGATCGCCCGACTGCATGATGGCATCGACCTTGGCCCCGAGCTCGCTGCCGGCAGCCACCGCCTCGCGCAGCATGTCACCGGTCGAGATCGCCGGAATCCCGAGCGCCTCGGCGAGCCCCACAGCCTGGGTCCCCTTGCCGGATCCCGGTGGGCCGAGAAAGACGATGCGGCCGCCGCTAGCGTCGCCCACGGAGCCTCCCGCGCTTCATGAAGCCGTCGTAGTTGCGCATCACGAGCTGCGACTCGATCTGCTGCATGGTGTCCATCGCCACGCCGACAACAATCAGCAGTGACGTGCCGCCGAAATAGAAGTTCAACCCTAGGCCCTGGGTAATCCATCCCGGAAGGACCGCGTCGACCTGCGGGCCGACGAAGGGAATTCCCTGGACATTGAAGCCCGCGATCAGAAACTCGGGCAGCACCGACACTCCTGCGAGGTAGAGAGCGCCGACCAAGGTGAGCCGGGTCAGAATTCGGTCGATGTACTCAGCGGTACGCCGCCCCGAACGGATCCCGGGAATGAAGCCGCCGTACTTGCGCATGTTCTCGGCAAGATCGGTGGGGTTGAAGATGATCGAGATGTAGAAGTAGCAGAAGAAGACGATCGCTCCGATGTACAGAACGTAGTAGACCGGCTGTCCCCACTGAATCGCGTTGGCAATCGTCTGGGTCCACTCCATCTGAATCATCTGGGCAATGGTCTGCGGGATGGTGACGATCGAGCTGGCGAAAATGACCGGGATGACGCCGCCGGTGTTGACCCGCAGCGGCAGGTAGGTGCTCTGGCCGCCGTACATCTTGCGACCGACAACGCGCTTCGCGTACTGCACCGGTATACGCCTTTGCGAGCGTTCCATTCGAACGATAAAGGCGATCACCAACACCATGACGACGGCGAGGACCAGGACCTGGACGACGTTCAGCGTCTGCGCTGACACCTGTTGGATCAGGCCCACGATCGCGCCCGGCAGGCCCACCACGATGCCGGCCATGATGATCAGCGAGATGCCGTTGCCGATCCCGCGCTCCGAGATCTGCTCGCCGAGCCACATAACGAAGGCGCAACCGGTGGTGAGCGACAGCACCGTCATGAGACGGAAGCCCCAGCCGGGGTTGAAGACCAGCGACGCGCCGCCCGGCGTGGGCTGGCTCTCGAGAAAGAGTCCAATGAAGATCGACTGGATGACCGAGATCACGACGGTTCCGTAGCGCGTGTACTGAGTGATCTTCTTCCGACCCAGCTCGCCCTCCTTCGAGAGCTTCTCGAGGTAGGGCACCACGACGGTGAGCAGCTGCAGGATGATCGAAGCCGTGATGTACGGCATGATCCCGAGCGCGAACACGGCGACTCGCTCGAGGCTGCCACCCGTGAAGGTGTTGACGAATCCCAGCACCGTGCCCCGCAGGGTCTCCATGAGCTCGAGCAGTGCATCCGGATCGATGCCCGGCGTCGGGATGTAGCACCCGACCCGATACACCGCCAGCAGGGCGAACGTAAACGCCAGCCGGTTGCGCAGCTCAGTAATCGCGAAGATATTGCGGAGACTGTCGATCATAGGACCTCGCAGCTGCCTCCGGCAGCCTCGATCTTCTGTTGCGCCGAAGCGCTGAACTTATGGGCTTTGACCTGAAGAGCCGTCGTCACGTCGCCGTCGCCGAGGATCTTTACCAGCTGGCCGCGACGCACCAGACCCTTGCCGCCCAGCACCTCTGGATCGATCTCGGGGCCGAGATCTCCGAGTTGCGACAGGTTGACCGTCGAGTACTCGGTCCGGAAGATGTTGGTGAAACCGCGCTTCGGCATCCGACGGACGAGCGGCATCTGACCGCCCTCGAACCCGGCCCGCTGGCTGAATCCGGCGCGCGAGCGCTGGCCCTTGTCACCACGGCCGGCCGTGACGCCGTTACCTGAACCGGGGCCCCTACCGACGCGCTTGCGCGCTCGGCGGCTGCCGGCCTTCGGTTTGAGCTCGTGTAGTTTCATGACTCGCCTCCGGCGTCTGCGCCGACGTCGTCAATGATGCGGACCAGATGCTCGATCTTTTTCACCGCGCCACGTGTCGCGGGCGAGTCGATGCGCTCGACTACGCCGTTGAGCTTGCGCAGACCGAGAGTGCGCAGCACTTCACGCTGCTTGCGCGTGGAGCCGATGGCGCTGCGCACCTGTTGAACACGGATCATTCCCTTTTCCGCAACTTTGTCGGCACTCACTAGTTGGCCTCCTCAGCGGCCTCGGCACCCGCTTGCGCACCGGCCTCGACCACAGCGGCGGGAACCTCTTCGACTACCTCTGTCGGCGCGACCTCGGCGACCGGCTCTTCGCGTACGCCGCCCTGAAAGCCGCGTTGCTCGAGTGCCTGCTTCACTGTACGCAGCCTGAGCAGACCGTCAAAGGTCGCCTTGATCACGTTCTGGGGGTTCTTCGTCCCCAGAGATTTGGTCAGGATGTCCTGAATACCCGCGGT
>JAYZDP010000181.1:0-9721 GCA_036337765.1 Acidobacteriota bacterium | reverse complement strand
TGCCATTCTTTGATGACGAGCGCTTCAAGAGCTTCGATTTCTCGATCGGGACCTCGTTCTGAGGTCGCGGCATTCCGGAGATAGACGATGTATTCTTCCCGTACGATGAACAGAAGACTTGTGTGCGGGGTCGTGCTCACGGCCCTAGTCTGCCTTCCGGCAGCTGCACAGAACACCCAGAAGCTTGGCGTGATCGACGTCAACAGGATCATGACGGACTCGGCCCGTGGCAAGGCCGTGCTCGAGGATCTCGAGAAGTTCCAGGCCGATCGCGCGGCCCAACTCAAAGTGCTGAACGACGAGATCGTCGAGATGCAGAACCGATTTCAAGAGGGTCGGCTGTCGCTCGCCGAGGACAAGCTGGCCGAGCTCCAGGCCCAGATCGAGGATCGAGGCCGCGCCTTCACGCGCGCGCAGGAAGACGCCAATCGGGAGCTCCAGAATCGCCGCGATGAGGACATCAAAGCGGTCGAGGACCAGGTCTTTCCAGTCATCAACGCTGTCGGACAGGAGTTCGGCTACACGATGATCTTCAACAAGTTCCAGAGCGGCCTGGTCTACGCCAGCGAGGTTGTCGACATCACCGACCTCGTCATTCAGCGCCTTGACTCCCAGTCCGACGGCTGAGGCCGAGGGCGCTGTTGAGCGATCCCGTCGGCCCCAGAGACGTTCGTTGGATCCAGTCGGTGCTGCCGCATCGCTACCCGATGCTGCTGGTGGACCGGGTGCTGTCTATCGATCCCGAGAAATCGATTGTTGCGACCAAGAGCGTGACCGCGAACGAGGGCTTCTTTCAGGGGCACTTTCCCAGTCAGCCCGTGATGCCGGGAGTTCTGATCGTGGAGGGGATGGCCCAGGCAGGTGGCATTCTGCTGCTTCACGACATCGAGCATCGCGAGAACAAGCTGCTCTACTTCATGTCGATCGAAAAGGCGCGCTTTCGCCGGCCCGTGGTGCCAGGGGATCAGTTGCGATACGAGGTCGAGGTGTTGCGCATGCGGGCCACGACGTGTCGTCTTTCGGGCAGGGCGCTGGTGGATGGAGAGGTGGCCGCCGAAGCCATTTGTATGTCGTCGATGGTTGATCGCGCGGACGTGCCGGGCGCCTCGTCATGGCCGGGCTGATCCATCCAACGGCACAGGTGGACGCGGCGGCACTGCTGGACAGCAGCGTTCGCGTCGGTGCCGGCGCCGTGATCCGCGCCGGGGTAGAAATCGGCGCCGATACAGAGGTCGGTGCCCAGGCTCAGATTCAGGGGCTTACCCGGATCGGCCCGGAGAACGTGATCTTTCCCATGGCATGCGTCGGGTTCGACCCCCAGGATCTCAAGTACGAGGGCGAGGAGAGCTGGCTCGAGATCGGAGCCCGCAACTCGATTCGTGAGTTCTCGACGCTAAACCGTGGCACGGCCTTCGGTGGGGGTACCACGCGAATCGGTAATGACAACCTGTTCATGGCCTATACCCACGTTGGTCACGACTCTCAGGTCGGGAGTCGCTGCGTGTTTAGCAATGCGGCGACTCTCGCCGGCCATGTGGCCGTGGGCGACGACGTCACGATCTCGGCCTTTTGCTCGGTGCACCAGTTCTGCCGGGTCGGTCGCCACGCGTACATCGGCGGTTACTCGGTCATTACCAAGGATGCGCTGCCGTTCGCTCAGACCACGGGCCAGAAACCGCAGTGCTACGGTGTCAACTCCGTCGGCCTCGAACGCAAAGGATTCTCGAAAGAACAGATCCGAGCTATCAGCGACGCGTTCCGCGTCCTCCTCCGCTCCGGAAAGAATACCTCTCAGGCGTTGGAAGCATTGGAGCAAGAGGACGACATGAGCGCCGAGGTTCAGGACCTGGTTGATTTCGTCTCCTCCAGCGAGCGCGGAGTGATCCGGGCGCAACGGCGTGGTAACCGTGGCGCCGGCGAGGCTGCGAGCGACTAGGTCGACCACCTGTGGACCCTCTTCGCATTGGCGTCACCGGAACGGGTGCCCTCGGCCGACACCACGTCCGGATTCTGAGCGAGCTCGACGGGGTCGAACTGGTCGGCATCCACGACGCGGACGTTGAGGTTGCCCGAGCCGTCGCCGGGGAGTTTGGTGCCACTCGCTTCGAGGCAACGGCCGATCTGGCGAGCGAGGTCGAGGCCATGGTCGTGGCCGTACCGACGCTCCATCACGAGGAGGTTGCCGGCCCGCTGCTCGAAGGTGGTGTGCACGTGATGGTGGAAAAGCCGATTGCCGACAGTGTCGATTCGGCTGACCGACTGCTCGAGGCAGCGGGAGATCGGGTGGTGGCGGTCGGTCATGTCGAGTTTTACAACCCCGCGGTGCAGGCCCTTCTGGCGAGGGTCGAATCTCCACGCTTTCTCGAGATCCAGCGGCTGTCGATATTCACCCAGCGCAGCCTCGACATCGACGTCGTCCTCGATCTGATGATTCACGATATCCAGATCCTGCAGGCGCTCGATCAGAGTTGCGTCACTGAGGTGCGCTCGGTCGGAGTCGACGTGCTGTCGGAGCGTATCGACATCGCCAATGCGCGCATCGCACTCGCGTCGGGCTGTGTTGCGAACCTGACGGCCTCGCGGGTGTCGGCGCAGCGCGTACGTGAGCTGCGGATCTTTTCCAGCGACGCGTACTACTCTCTCGACTATCAGGCCCAGACTCTCAAGGGCTTTCGGCTCGAACAGTCGGAGGCCGACGGGTCACGTCAGATCGGAGGGATGCAGGTGGAGATCGAACAGGCGGAACCGCTACGGCGTGAGCTCGAAGCTTTCGCCTCAGCGTGCCGCGCAGGTGGGGACCGCTACGTCACCGGCGTCGATGGGCGGGCGGCACTCGCCTGCGCGCTCGACGTCGTGAGCGAGGCCCTGGGTGGGTGACCAGATGGGTGACGGCATGAGTCGAGTCGACAGGATCGGGGTGGTCGGCGGCACCGGGCTTTATGCGATGGCAGGCCTCGAGATCCAGGAAGAGCGTACGATCGAAACGCCGTTCGGCGCCCCGTCCGACGCCTACGCGCTGGGAGAGCTCGACGGGGTTGCGGTGGCCTTTCTGCCACGGCACGGCCGCGGCCATCGGCTGCTGCCTTCGGAGCTCAACTACCGGGCAAACATCTACGGCTTCAAAAGCCTTGGTGTTTCGCGCCTGATCTCGGTCAGCGCGGTTGGCTCCCTCAAAGAAGGACTCGCACCGTCGTGCGTGGTCGTGCCAGATCAGTTCTACGACCGTACCCGCCACCGGCGCGACACATTCTTCGGCAACGGCCTCGTCGCCCATGTTTCGATGGCCGACCCGACCTGTCCGGATCTGACCGCCACGGTGGCCAGACTGCTGGAGCAGCAGGCGGTCGCACACCAGGTCGGCGGCCCGTACGTTTGCATGGAAGGACCCCAGTTTTCGACCCGGGCAGAGTCGGAGACCTATCGCAGTCGCGGTGCGGACATCATCGGCATGACCCAGCTACAGGAGGCCAAGCTCGCCCGCGAGGCCGAGATCTGCTTCGTCTGCCTGGCAATGGTGACCGACTACGACTGTTGGAAGGTCGATGAAGAAGCTGTGACGGTCGAGCAGGTGATGGGAACTCTTCACGCTAACGCCGAGGCCGCCCAGGATCTATTGGGCGCACTCATCCCGGCGGTGGCGGCGGATCGCGCCTGTGATTGCTCGTGTCAGCAAGCACTGTCGAGCGCCCTCGTGACCGACTTCTCGCTGGTACCGAAGGGCACGCTGGCGGCGCTTGGCCTGCTCATCCGACCCTACCAAGAGTGACGAAGGACGACTTCGGTTACGTCCGCGAGCGCATGATCTCCGATCTGCGCAAACGCGGGATCTGCGACGAGCGTGTCCTCGACGCTCTGCGCTTGGTCCCGCGGCACCGGTTCGTGCGCGACCAGTTCTTGTCGAAGGCCTACGGCAACTACACGCTGCCGATCGGAGACGAACAGACGCTGACCCAGCCGTGGGTGGTGGCGCGAATGTCGGAGCTGTTGGCGGTCGAGCCGACCCATCGGGTGTTGGAGATCGGCACAGGAAGCGGCTATCAGACAGCGGTGTTGGCGCGCCTGGCGCGATGGGTGTTCAGCCTCGAACGGATCGGCGATTTGGCCAAGGCAGCGGTGGGGCGACTCCAGGAGTTGGAGATCGACAACGTCAAGATCGGCCACTTCGACGGCACGGTCGGGTGGGGGGAAGCGGCGCCCTTTGACCGCATTCTGGTGACTGCCGGGGCACCGAAGGTTCCGAAGCCGCTCCTGGACCAGCTTGCCGAGGGCGGCATTTTGGTGCTGCCAGAGGGTGGTCGGACGCAGCAGAAGCTGGTCAAGTACCGGCGCGGGGCGAAGAAGATCCGCCGGATCGAGTGCGAGGAGGTCGGCTTCGTCCCCCTGATCGGCCGGAATAGTTGGACTTCATGAGGAGAGCAACACCATGGAAGACCTGAAGGCCCATGTCCGAGAGGTTCCCGACTTTCCCAAGCCGGGTATCAACTTCTATGACATCACCACCCTGATGAAGGACCCTCTGGCCCTTCGAATGACGGTCGATCGCCTGTGCTGGATGTTCGTCGGCGAGGAGGTCGACAAGGTGGTCGGGATGGAGTCGCGCGGATTCATCTTCGCCCCGATCGTCGCCGCTAATCTGAACGCGGGCTTCGTGCCCGTGCGAAAGCCCGGCAAGCTTCCGGCTGCGACCCTGGAGCGGACCTACGACCTCGAGTACGGCAACGACTCGCTCGAGATGCACGAAGATGGGGTCGAGGCCGGGGATCGTGTGCTCATCGTCGACGATCTGATCGCTACCGGTGGAACCGCAGTCGCCACGGCACAGCTCGTCGAAGATGCCGGCGGCGAGGTCGTCGCCATGGGCTTCGTCATCGAGCTCGAAGCTCTCGGCGGCCGTTCCCGCCTCGGTTCGCGCCCTGTAAGGTCTCTGATCCGCTACTGATGCCTAGTACGTATACTCCGACGCGTGCGAAGGGTACGCTGCGGCTGTAGCTCAGCAGGATAGAGCGACGGCTTCCTAAGCCGTAGGTAGGGGGTTCGAGTCCTCCCAGCCGCACCAGACGACCTCGAGGAAAGCTATGAGCACTCACCTCTCTCGCAAAGAGATCAAACAGGACATCCGCCAGGACGAGGTGAGGAACTTTCTGGCCTCTGCCCTTGTCTTCGTGCGCGAGAAGCAACGCCTCCTCATGGCTGTCGGGGCGGGTCTGGTGGCGGTAATCCTGGTCACGGCTGTGGTTCTGGTTCTGCTGCAGGCGCGCGAGGCTCGCGCCCAGGAGAGTCGGACCGTCGCGCTGCGGACCTACTCCGCGGCGATTGATCCTGTCGAGCCGGATCCGGATCATGAGACCGTTCCGACGTTCGCAACCGAGGGCGAGCGCGTCACGGCTGCGCAGGGCGCGTTCCAGGACCTGGTCGACACTAACGGTGGAACGCGGGCGGGAGCCGTCGCCCGGGTCTATCTCGGTGAGATCGCCCTGGAGGCCGGAGACGCAGACGGCGCGAGACGGCTGTGGGGTGAGTTTCTCGACCAGAGCCCCGGGCATGCGCTTGCGGCTTCGGTGGTGATCAACCTGATCCAGCTCGATCGGCGAGACGGGAATCTCGATGGCGCCATCTCTCGCCTGGAGGGATATCTGGAACAAGAGGACGCCTCGCTGCCCCGCGACGCGGTGCTCTACCAACTTGGGCGGTCGCTCGGCGAAGCAGGGCGGGACGAGGAGGCCCAGGCGACCTGGGAGCGGCTAGTGAACGAATTCCCGCGATCGCCATATGTGCAGGAGGCGCAGCGCAATCTGGCGGTCTGAGCCCAGGTCGGGGGCTTGGGGAATCGATGTCTGAGCCCGCCAACACCTCGCCCTACGACATTCTTCGGCGCAAGAGAGCCGGTGAGAGCCTGAATGAAGGCGAGATCGCGGCTGTCATCGCCGGAGCGGCCAGCGGAGCCTGGGACGATTCGCAGCTCGGTGCCTTTCTCATGGCCGGCGCCATACAGGGCCTCGACACCCGGGAGACACGCGATCTGACGCGGGAGATGCTGCTCTCGGGCGAGCAGTGGCGCGTCAGTGAGTCGGTTCCCGGCACCATCGACAAGCACTCGACGGGTGGAGTCGGCGACAAGATCTCGATGTTGGTCGCGCCGATGTTGGCGGCGTGCGGAGCCAAGCTGGCGAAGCTCACGGCTCCGGGTCTGGGCCATACTGGAGGCACGGCCGATAAGCTCGCGAGTCTCCCTGGTTTGCAGCTCGAGATGGATCGTTCGCGCTGCCTTGAGCTCCTCGATAGCTGCGGCATCGCCATCGGTGTACCGACGGCAGCGATCGCCCCTGCGGACCGAAGGATCTACGCGCTACGCGACGTCACTGCGACCGTCGACTGCCTTGCCTACGTGGTGTCGAGCATTCTTTCCAAGAAGCTCGCACTGGGCGCCGACGTGTTGGTTTTCGACGTCAAGATCGGCTCCGGATCCTTCTTTCCATCCACCGACAGCGCGCGGGAGCTTGCGACCCTGCTGGTGGAAGTCGCCGCCGAGCTCGGCCAACGAGCCGTAGCCGTCATCACCGACATGAGCCAGCCCCTCGGCTCGTGGGCAGGTCACAACTGTGAGGTGCGTGAGGTGCTCGACTGCCTGGCGACGGGGAAGGGGGACGAGCGCCTGCTCGAAGTGGCCCTGGGAATCGCAGAGGTCGCGCTCGAGGCGGGAGGCAGCACGGCGGGGCGCTCCGAGCTCGTCGCGGCCTTGACGGACGGCAGCGCGCGTCGCTGTCTGCTTGAGTGGGCAGAGGCCCAAGGGGTCGACCGACAATGGCTCGAGGAGCCCGATCTACCACTGGCCCCATACGAGGTGGTGATCGAGGCTCCGAGTGGCGGCGTGTTGGCCGCCGTCGCCACGCGCGAGCTCGGGCTGGCGCTGGTGGAGGCCGGCGGTGGTCGACGTCACGCCGACGACGACATCGCGCGTGGCACGAGCCTCTGGTACCGGTGTCGCCTGGGGGATCGTGTCGAGCGCGGTCAGGAGCTCGGCCGTATCTATCTGCCCGAGGGCCGCGAATTCGACGGCTCCGATCTCAGCTCACACTTCGTGATTGCCGACGAGGCGACCGTGCCCCCCGCGATCCACGGGGTGGTGGGATGATCCGCGTGGCGGTGATCGCGGTCGGGTCGGAGCTGCTGGGGCTCGATCGGCTCGATACCAATTCGGTGCGCCTGACGCGAGTACTGAACCGCTATGGAGCCGAGCTCGAAACCAAGGTGGTGGTGGGCGATGACGTCGGCCTGATCGCCGACGAGCTTCGGCGCCTCGCCGGTCGGGTCGATCTGGTCGTCGTGAGCGGCGGCCTCGGGCCTACCGCCGACGACGTGACGCGAGAAGCCGTGTGTGAGGCCTTCGGCTGCACCATGCGGGTGGAGCCCGCCATTTTGGAGCAGATCGTCGCTCGTTTCTCACGCCACGGTCTACGCATGCCTATGGTGAATCAGAAGCAGGCAGAAGTTCCCAAAGGCGCACGATGGGTGCCCAACGAACGCGGCTCGGCACCAGGTATCGTCTTGGAGCGCGAGTCCTGCACGATCTGTCTGCTGCCTGGAGTTCCCGGCGAGTTCGACCACCTCGTGGAGTCGATAGTGGAACCCTGGCTCGCCGAGCGCTCGGAAGATCGGGGTATCGAGCGTGCCGTCGTCAAGGTCGCCTGCCTGCCCGAGTCTCGAGTCGAAGAACGGATCGCGCCGGCGTACCCGGAGTTCGGGCGCGAGTCGATCACCATCCTGGCCAGACCCGGTGAGATTCATCTCTATGCGAGCGCGGCGGGCACCGCTGCGGAGCGGAGCGAACACCTGAGTGCGATGCAGCGACGATTGCGGGAGCTCGCCGGAGACGCCGCCTTCACTGATCGCGAGGAGGATGGGCTGGAGACGGTGGTGGGCGGGCTGCTGCAGACCTCGGGTCACACGGTCTCAACTGCCGAGTCATGCACTGGAGGGCTGATATCAGAGCGGCTGACCCGAGTGGCAGGCTCGAGCGCCTACTTCGCCGGAGGCGCCGTTGCCTACTCGAACGTCTCGAAGATCCGCGATGTCGGCGTGGCGGAGGGCACGGTTCAGTCGGAAGGTGGTGTGTCGGAAGCAACCGCGCGCGCCCTGGCCGAGGGAATCTGCGAGCGTTTCGGCACCGACTGGGGCATCGGCGTGACCGGGATCGCCGGGCCTGGAGGAGGATCGGACGACAAGCCGGTCGGCACAGTTCATATCGCCGTGGCGGCAAGTAGCGGAGATACCTCACACCGCGTCCGGGTGTTCCCAGGTGGACGGGACCGAGTACGAACGCAGACCGCCCAGTGGGCACTCGACATGCTGCGCCGGCGCCTGCTCGTGTTGCCACAGTTGAATTGAGGCTCTTCGTCGCCTTCGAGCTGCCAGACCGGGTTCGCGAAGCGATCGCCGACGCGCTGGCCAGCCTCTCCGCTCAGCTGCCGCCAGCCCGCTGGATTCCCGGTGAGAATCTTCACCTCACCTTAGCTTTCCTGGGCGAGGTCGCCGCCGACGGCGTACCCGCACTCCACTCGGCGCTGCACCGGGTCTTCGAAGGGGCCGAGCTGCATAGATTGACTCTTGGTAGCGGCGGGACGTCCCCTCCGTGTCGCCCGGCCCGGTTGGCCTATGTCTCGGTTGAGGGTGGCGGCGAGTTAGCGGCAGTGCGAGGCGGGGTTCAGAGGGCCTGCGCGAAGGCACTCGGCCGACGGCCCGAGCACAGGACCTTCCACCCCCACGTGACGGTGGCACGTGCGCGTCGTCGCTGGCCCAGGGAGGCGGTGGAGAAGTTCCTGGCATCCACGGCCGATCTGGAGCAGACTTGGCGCGTGAGGAGGGGACTGCTGGTCGAGAGCCGCCTGCACCCCGATGGTGCTCGCTATTCGGTGGTCGAGGTCTACCCGCTGGAGGGACCCGGTGCCGATTGAGCCTCTAACCATCGTAGTGTCCGTCATCGGTGCCTACGGGGTCGGGTCGCTGCCGTTCAGCTACTGGGTCGTTCTGTGGACGAAGGGGATCGATGTTCGTAGCGTCGGCAGCGGCAACCCGGGCGCGACCAACGTGCTGCGCGCCGCGGGCAAGGCTGCGGCTCTCTCCGCGCTGGGGCTGGATGCTCTCAAGGGAGTGCTGCCGGTCGTAGTCGCGGCAGCGATCTGGCCGCAGACGACGGCTCCCTCTTGGGCCGCCCTCGGGGCCGTGTGCGGCCATGCATTCTCGTTGCTGCTGCGCTTCCGCGGTGGCAAGGGGGTGGCGACGGCGGCAGGCGCCCTGGGGGCGCTATCACCGGCGGCCCTGGGGATCGGCGCGGTGGTCTTCGCAGGAGTCCTAGCTGCGACGCGTTACGTATCGCTGGCCTCGATCTGCGCGGCGGTCTCGTTGCCGGTTGCCATCTGGTTTCTCGCAACAGAGCCGGAGCCGGGGGCGCTGGTACCTGCGGCACTGGTGTCGTTGCTGATCGTCGTTCGCCACCACGCGAACATCGCTCGATTGGTCGCGGGCAACGAGTCCCGACTCGGCTCGCGCGGATCCAAGGACCAAGGGGAGAGAGAGTGAAGGGCTCGGAGCCAGGTGGACCCTTCGGAATTCTGGGGGCCGGTTCCTGGGGGACGGCTCTGGCGGTGCATCTGGGCAACTGCGGCCGCGAGGTCGTGCTCTGGGGCCGATCTGCAGCGATCGTTGACGAGATCGAAAGCGGCCG
>JAYZDP010000180.1:0-11521 GCA_036337765.1 Acidobacteriota bacterium | reverse complement strand
ACAGTTGTGTCGCCGATGGCTGCCTCAACGACGCGCTGGTCTGCGATGCCGGCGACGTTTGCTCGGATGGAACCTGTGTAGTTCCATTCTGCGACGGTGACGGCCTTTGCGAGTCTGGGGAAGACTGCAACAACTGTCTGGGCGACTGCATGTCCGGGGGCGGTCCGCAATGCGGGAACGGTGTCTGCGAGGCTGGCGCGGGCGAGGACTGCCTGAGTTGCGCGGTGGACTGCAACGGAGTGCTGAAGGGGAAGCTGTCGACCCGTTTCTGCTGCGGCGATGGTGAAGGAAGAGGTGCGGTCAGTTGCACGGACAGCCGGTGTAGCGCAGCAGGGTGGCTCTGTACTGAAACGCCTACCCCATCGTTCTGTTTCGGCGACGGGATCTGCGAAGTGGAGGAGAGCGCACAGCTATGTGGGCTGGACTGCGCAGCGCCTTAGGGAAGAGTGGTTTGTTACTCGGATTCGGCTTGAGCCCGCCTCAGGGTGCGCTCGGGGGAGCTTGGTAGCCCGGTCCGCGGACCACGCGGCCGGGCGTTGCGCCGGTGTGCTCGCCATCCCGGAGCACCTGGGTGCCGTTGACCCAGACGTGAGTCACTCCGGTGGAGTACTGGTGCGGCTCTTCGAAGGTGGCGTGGTCGATGATCGTCGCCGGGTCGAAGACCACGACATCGGCGAAGCGACCGGACTCGAGCCGACCGCGATCGCGGATGCCTAGGTTGGTCGCAGGCAGATCGGTGAGCTTGCGGATCGCCTCTTCGAGGGAGATCAGCTTCTCCTCGCGCACGTAGCGGCCGAGCAAACGCGCGACGTTGCCGTAGGCGCGGGGGTGGGTACTCGACCGCAGGAACGCACCTTCCGGCGCCATCGAGCCGGCATCGGAGCCGAAGCTGACCCACGGCACCTGAATCTTCTTGCGGACGTTGTCCTCTGACATCGTGAAGTACACGCACTGCACGCGGCTGCCGTCCTCGATGACGAGATCCATCGCCGTCTCGTGAGCCGGCTTGCCTCGCATGGCTGCAACCTCGGCGAGGGTCTTGCCAGTCAACGGCTTGAGTTCCTGGTTGCGGAAGCCGACCAGCAGGATGCCCTCAGCACCGGTGGAGAAGAACATGTTCTCCCAGTCCTCAGTGTCGATGAGCATCTCAGCGCCCACCCGGCGGCGCACGTCTGGGTCCGCCAGCCGCTCAGCCCACGCGTCGTAGCCACCCTCCTGGACCCAGGGCGGCATGCTGGCGTCGAGTCCCGTCGATCCAGCGATATAGGTGTACATGTCGGCGGTGATGCGTAGTCCCTCGGCGCGCGCGGCTTCCACCTTGGCGAACACCTCGTCGAGCTGGTCCCAGTTGCCCTGCCCTGCCGCCTTCAGGTGGTAGATCTCGGCCGGTACGCCGGCGTCACGGGCGATGCCGATGAGTTCGTCGACGGCCGCGAGGATCGAGTTGCCCTCGTTGCGGATGTGGGAGATGTAGGCGCCGCCGTACTCGCCGGCGACGCGCACGAGCTCGGTCAGCTCCTCGGTCGAAGCGTAGAAGGCGGGAGCGTAGATGAGCGAGGAGCCGACTCCGAGCGCGCCCTCTTCCATGGCCTGCCGCACGAGGTTGCGCATCCGATCGAGCTCGTCCGGGCTCGGAGGTCGATCCTCGTAACCGATCTCGTGGATGCGCAGCGTAGTGGCGCCGACGTAGGAGGCGACGTTGGGCGAGACCCCTCGTTCGACCAGGTGTTCGAGGTACTCCCCGAGGGTGGTCCACTCGATGTCGAAGCGTAGATCGCCCTGACTGTCCTTGCGGCGCTTCTTCATCTCCTCCGAGAGCGGACCCATGGATTGGCCTTCGCCGAAGATCTCGAGCGTCACTCCCTGGCGGATGTCGCCCTGGGAGCGGCCGTCTTCGATCAGGCTCTCGGTTGCCCAGCTCAACATGTTGATGAAGCCGGGGGCTACCGCAAGTCCTGAGACGTCGATCTCTTCGTCGCCGACCGCCTTTCCCAGATCGCCCACCGCCGAGACGCGATCGCCGGAGATCGCCAAGTCTCCGACGACGGCGGGGGCTCCCGTCCCGTCGTAGATCGTGCCATTGCGCAAGATCAGGTCGTACTCGACGGCGGGCGCGCAGGCCCACAGGGCGAGAACGATCCCGAGGACCAGCAGTCGATGCGCGAGCGCTCGATGAGTTGGAGGCATTTTCATGCTGAGCTCGGTGGAGCCGATCGGAGCGATGATACTCCGCACCCCTGGGCTATGCTTGCCCGCCATGCGCTCGGCCCCCGCCGTCGCCGTCCTTACCGGCTGCCTCCTGCTCCTCGGCGGTTGTGGTGGGCAGGGTGATGATCCGCTCTACGTTTTCGCCGCCGCCAGCCTGGAGGAGGCCCTGACTGAGATCGCTGCCGAGTTCGAGCTTAGAGAGGGCCGTCCGGTGGCACTGAACTTCGGCGGCTCCAACGCTCTGGCGCAGCAGATACGCAACGGCGCTCCGGCAGACGTCTTTGTGTCCGCCGACGTGTACTGGGCGGAGGATCTGGCTCGCGACCATCTCTTGGTGGCGTCGTCGTATAGTGAGGTGCTGGCCAACAGGCTCGTGGTGGTGGGACACGAGAGCTCCACGTGGGAGATGAGCGATCTCGGAGACCTGCCCGCGCTGGGCTTCTCGCACCTGTCGCTCGGCGACCCGGAAGCGGTGCCTGCGGGGCGCTATGCCAAGATCCTGCTCGAAGGAGTTCGCCTGGCGAACGGGTCCGACGCCTGGAGCGCAGTGCGGGCGAGTGTCGTCCCCGCGCCCGATGTGCGCGCGGCGCTCGCCCTGGTCAGGGAGGAGCCTCGTGCCATCGGCATTGTCTACGCGACCGACTACGCCACCACGGAGGGGGTGAGGTTGTTGTTCGAGGTCTCCGACTCAATGGCGCCCCCGATTCGTTACGTCGCGGCGGCTGTGGCCGCCTCCACCCATCCCGTCGCGGCGGCGCGGTTTCTCGCCTACGGGCGCTCCGAAGCGGCGGCAGCGGTCTACCGCCGTTACGGTTTCGTCCCCCTAGAAGGGGGAGGGTGATCGATGGGACCCGAGGTCGGCTCTGCCCTTCGACTGAGTGTGCAGGTCGCGCTGGTGGCGACAGTGGTGATTTTTCCGGTCGCTACCGTTCTCGCCTACTGGATGGCGCGTCACGACTTTCCAGGCAAGGGTCTGGTGGCTGCCCTGACCACGCTGCCCCTGGTCATGCCGCCCACGGCGATGGGTCTTCTGCTGCTCAGACTCTTCGGCGCTGACGGGCTCCTAGGTCGCAATACGCTGGGGTTCGATCTCGATCTTGTGCTGACCTGGAAGGGCGCGGTGGTGGCGGCCGGGATCATGTCTCTGCCCCTCGTGGTGCGAACGGCGCGGGTGAGCTTCGAGGCGGTCGACCCACGGCTCGAGTCGATGGCCCGAACCTTGGGCCATGGTCATTCCTCGACGTTTTTCCGGTTCACGCTACCGCTGGCGCGGCGCGGGCTGGTGGCCGCGGCGATTCTGGGCTTCACGCGTGCGGTCGGTGAGTTCGGAGCGGCGATGATGGTGGCCGGCAACATACCGGGCCGGACACGGACCCTGTCGATGGCGCTGTACTCGGCCCAACAGCAGGGCAGGGACGTGGAGGCGACGACCTTTCTGCTGATCGCGATCGCTGTCGGTGTGGTCGCGGTGTTCGCCTCGGAGAGGCTGGCGGATCCGAAGCTTTCCAGGCGGGGAGCGGGCCGTTGATTGCCGCTCGGCTGCACCTCGAGTTGGGCCCTTTTCCGCTGGTTGTGGATTTTGAAGCGCACCAGCGGGTTACCGGGATTTTCGGGCCGTCCGGAGCCGGGAAGTCGAGCCTGTTGGAATGCATCACCGGGCTGCGTCGGCCGCGGGGGCGGTTGAAGGCCGGCGAGGAGTTGTGGCTCGATAGCGACGCCGGGGTCTTCGTTCCTCCCGAGAGTCGCGGGGTCGGCTATGTGCCACAGGAGGGGCTGCTGTTCCCCCACCTCGACGTGGGTCGCAATCTGACTGCGGGTGCGGCTCGAAAGCGGCGCCGTGGATCACTCGAGAGCGCCGAGCTGCGACGGATATGCGAGACCTTCGAGATCGAGGATTTGCTGGATCGCAGAGTCAGCGGGCTCTCCGGGGGAGAGCGTCAACGGGTGTCGCTGGCGCGCGCGGTGGCGAGCGATCCGGCCCTTCTGGTTCTCGACGAGCCGCTGGCCTCGCTCGACGTGCGACTCCGACGTCGAATCCTGCCCTTCCTCCGACGGCTCCGCGAGAGGCTCGAGGTACCGATCCTCTACGTTTCACACGATCCCTTCGAGATCCAGGCTCTGTGCGACGAGATGGTGGCGATGCGCGATGGCCGCATCATCGCGCAGGGACCGCCGGCAAACGTCCTCGCGGATCCCGAGGTGGGTGCTCTGAGCGAGGAACTGGGCTTCGAGAACGTGCTCGCCGGCTGCGCGGGCGGCGACGACGAAGAGGGCGGTCGGGTGGATCTGGGCGAAGGAGTCATCCTGCGCACACAGCTTTCAGGGGTCCCGGCGGGGGAGCCGGTGTGGGTGGGGATTCCGGCGCAACAGATCCTGCTCGCGCAGGAGGGGCCAGTCGGCGTCTCTGCGCAGAACGTGCTGCCTGCCAGAGTCGCAGCGGTGGACGCTGCCGGTGGCCAGCGCCTGGCTAGAGTGACGCTGGGCGGTGCTATCGAGATCGCGGCCGAGGTCACGCCGCGGGCGTGTGAGGATCTGGGCTTGGAGCCGGGTCGCGAGCTGTTCGTCGTGATCAAACAGACGGGGTGCCGGGTGCTGGGTGGCGAGCCGCCCGTGGAGTAGTGGTGGCGGGAGGAGGCATGCCGATCGATATCGAAGCCGTCAACGACTACCTCGAGGATCTGCAGAGTCGGCTCTGTGCCGTGTTCGCCGATGCCGACGGCAGTGCGAACTTCACGGCAGATGCCTGGCAGCGCGAGGAGGGTGGTGGCGGTCTGACCCGGGTCTTGCAAGGCGGAGCGGTCTTCGAGCAGGCCGGGATCGGCTTCTCGAAGGTACACGGCCCCGGCTTGCCGCCGGCTGCGACCGCCCAGCGCCCGGAGCTCGCGGGGCGTTCCTTTCATGCCTCGGGTGTGTCGATGGTGTTGCACCCCATCAATCCCCACGTGCCTACGATGCACGCCAACGTGCGGGTCTTCGTGGCCGAGGCGCAGGGGGAGGAGCCGGTGTGGTGGTTCGGCGGCGGGATGGATCTGACGCCGTACTACGGCTACCGCGAGGACGTCGACCACTGGCACCAGATCGTGCGCGACGCCTGTCAGCCGTTCGGCGACGACGTCTACCCGCGATACAAGAAGTGGTGCGACGAGTACTTCTTCCTGCCGCACCGTGGCGAAACACGAGGCGTCGGGGGCATCTTCTTTGACGATCTCAACGAGGGGGGCTTCGAGCGCTGCTTCGCCTTCCTACGCTCCGTGGGGGACCACATCGGATCTGCCTACCTGCCGATCGTCGAGCGCCGCCGCGACACCGACTTCGGTGATCGCGAGCGCAGCTTCCAGCTGTGGCGTCGCGGGCGCTACGTGGAGTTCAACCTCGTTCACGATCGAGGCACCAAGTTCGGGCTGCAGTCGGGGGGTCGCACCGAGTCGATTCTCATGTCGCTGCCGCCCTTGGCGCGCTGGGAGTACGGATGGACTCCCGAGGAAGGCTCGGTCGAAGCGGAGCTCGTCGCCGACTACCTGCGCCCGCGCGACTGGTTGTCCTGATACGGATACGATAGGCCCGAAAGCGAGGTTCCCATGCGAGACCGAGACACGCTCTCCAAAGTCGCCGGCGTCGCCGGGGCCCTGATTCTCTGCTTTTCCCTGCCGGTCCTGGCCGAGCCGACCAAGAAGAAGGACGTCGCCGACTGGTCGCCGCCGCGTCTGTCTGACGGTCAGCCGGATCTAAACGGAATCTGGAACAACGTCAGGGCGGCCCACATCCCACTCGAGATCCCCGATGAGTTTCTCGGCGTCGAGATGACTCCCGAGGAGCGCCAGGCGATGGTCAAGGCCCGCTCCGATCGTGGCAAGGCCCGCAAGTGGGAGGGGCACGACAAGAGCCGCGGGGTGGGTGCCTATGCCAACTACTGGTTCGACTGGTACTGGGAAGAGCCGCTCGCCGGCTCCGCACCGGCGCTTCTGATCGAGCCCAAGACCGGCAAGATGCCCGAGATGACCGAGGCCGGGCAGGAAAGCGTCGCCTACTATCGCGAGCACCTACACGACTCCTACACGACCATGGAGGCCGGCGACAGGTGCCTGACTCGCGGCATCTACGGAATGATGATGCCGACGGCCTACAACAACGGCAAGATGTTCTTCCACAACGAGGGCACGCTGGTGATCCTCTCGGAGATGATTCACAACTCGCGGGTCATCCCGATCAGCAGCGAACCGCGACCCGAGGGAGTCGAGTTCCTGGAGGGCAACCCCCGCGGCCATTGGGACGGCAATACGTTGGTCGTCCAATCGACCCACTTCAGGCCGGTCGGCAACCTGCGCGGTCCGGGCTCGCGCGCGCCGCAGACGCCGAATCGTCATGTCGAAGAGCGCTTCACCATGCTCGACGATGAGACCATGCGCTACGAGCTACGTGTGGAGGATCCGGGTACCTATGTCGAGCCGTGGGCGGTCTCCTTCAACTACAAGAAGGACAGCGGCTATCAGCAGTACGAGTATGCCTGCCACGAGGGCAACTACTCGGTGCCGAACTCACTGAGTGGCGCCCGTGTCGAGGATCGCGAGTAGGGCGCTAGTCGCCCTGGCGTTGCTTTCCCGCCCGGTCTGGGGCGGTGACTGGCCCCAGTTCCGGGGGCCAACGGGCCAAGGCGTATCGGACGAGACACAACTACCGCTCACCTGGAGCGAGACCCGCAACGTCAGGTGGCGCACGCCGGTTGCGGGCAATGGGTGGTCGTCACCGGTCGTTGCGGAAGGTCGGGTATGGGTGACGACCGCGCGGGTCGACGGCACCGTCTCGCTGCGGGCTCTCGCTTTCGACGTTTCGACCGGCGAGCTGCTCGTCGATACCGAGGTCTTCTCGCAGGTGCTCGCCGCGCAATCGAACCCCAAGAACACTTACGCCTCGCCGAGCCCAATTCTCGATGACGATCGGGTCTACGTACATTTCGGCGCCGAAGGCACGGCGGCCCTGACTGCCGACGGCGAGGTCGTCTGGCGCCGGACCTTCCCCTACCGATCGCAGCACGGCAACGGTGGATCTGGGGTGCTGTGGGGCGATCTGCTCATCGTCGCCTGCGATGGTGACGACAGGGCCTTCGTCGTCGCCCTCGACAAGCGGACCGGCGCCGAGCGTTGGCGCACGCCACGCCCGCGCCCGATCGCGCAGGCCTATTCGACGCCGCTGGTGATCCGGGTCGGCGGCCAGGATCAGCTGGTCGCGGTCGGAGCGTTCCGCACCATCGCCTACGACCCGGCGACGGGCAGCGAGATCTGGCGTGTTCGCTATGGCCAGGGATTCTCGAACGTCCCCCGGCCGGTCTATGGTCACGGCCTGGTCTACATCGCCACCGGCTTCCAGCAGCCAGCACTGCTCGCCGTGCGCGCCGACGGCAGGGGCGACGTCACCGATACCCACGTCGCGTGGAAGATGCGCCGTGGCGCGCCCCACACGCCTTCACCGCTGCTGGTCGGCGACGAGCTCTACGTCATCAACGACGGTGGAATCGCCACCTGCCTCGACGCCAAGACCGGCACCCAGCACTGGCAGCGCCGCATCGGCGGCAACCACTCCGCCTCACCGGTCTATGCCGACGGGCGGATCTACTTCCAGAGCGAAGAGGGGACCACCACGGTCATCCGTCCCGGCACTCAGCCTCAGATCCTGGCCACGAGCCAGGTTCCCGAAGCGACGTTGGCGTCGCTGGCCGTCGCGGACCGCTCCTTCTTTCTGAGGGCTCGCGGGGCCTTGTATCGAATCGGTCTCGAGTAGCCCCGGTCCTCTTAGCTCGGCTTGGCAGCCTTGTAGTTGATGCCGACCGTGCCGAAGGCGGCGGCGCTGGAGGCCTGCGGTGCGCCCTCGAAGACTTCCTTCATCCAGGTAATCTGGAATGCCTCGAAGCCCGCGCCCTGGATCACCGCGGCGAGCTCTGCATCCAGCAGAGCGCCGGCGATTCAGCCGGTCCAGAGGTCGATGTCGCTCTTTGCACCCTCCGGCACTTCTCGCGTGACAAGGATGTCGCCGATCTGCAGGCGCCCTCCCGGTGTGAGCTTGCGGTACATCTCGGCGAAGACGTCATCTTTGTCGGGGCACAGGTTCAGGGCGCCGTTGGAGATGATGACATCGGCCCAGCCGTCGGGAACAGGCAGCGCTTCTGCGAACGCCTCTTCGAAGCGCAGGTGATCGAGGTCCGACCCCGCCGCAGCGGCACGCGCGCGTCCCAGCATCTCCGGGGTCATGTCGATGCCCACCACCGCCCCGGTGGAACCGACC
The DNA here is from genome assembly GCA_036337765.1 of Acidobacteriota bacterium. GTDB lineage: Bacteria > Acidobacteriota > Thermoanaerobaculia > Multivoradales > Multivoraceae > JAYZDP01. The sequence goes on along the minus strand of JAYZDP010000180.1, from coordinate 3,037 downwards.
ATTTCAGCGGCGATGAAGCTGTCGAAGCCAGCGCCGCAGCCGATGTCGATCACGTGCTCGCCCTCTCGGAGAGCGCCCATGGCGAATGGATTACCGGTACCGGCGAGCGACTCCACAACAGCTGGCGGCAACCGATCGATCTGCTCCTCCGGATACTCGAGGATCTTCGCGAGCGTTCTACCGGTATGGAAGTGGAATCCCTGATTCGGATTCTCGGCGACCTCGGCGTACTCGTGTCGCACCGCCGCCCGCAGCTGCTCGCGATCGATGCCTGCCGCCCCCGAGTCGTTCACCTCATTCATGATCTACCTCCGAACTACGGTTTCTAGCTTCGCCGTTGACTGGCGATTGCGACACACCTTGAGGCGCCGAGTCAAACCATTCAGTGGCAGGTCTAGCCGGCTGGAACTAAGATGCTGCCCCACGGCCTCCCAGACTTCGTTCGATCGGCCCGTTCGGCGTACCGATCCTCCTTGCCTCCAAGGCAGCTATAGCCAATGCGACAAGCCAGGAGCGTCAGGTCCTCGATCGCTCACATGGGGCTACTTGAGTTGGTGTTGCTGCTCGGCTCCGTGCATGCGCAGCAGCCCGCGAGGCCTGAGCTGCGCGCATCTCGGGTGGCGACGGCGCCCACGGTGGACGGGGAAGTCTTGTCCGAGGCAGTTTGGGCGGACGTAGAGGTGGCAACTGGGTTCGTGCAGGTACAGCCCTTTGAGGGCCAGCCCGCGAGTGAGAGGACCGAGGTACGGGTCGCTTTCGACGATCAGATGCTCTACATCGCTGTCGTCTGTTACGACTCCGAGCCAAGTTCGCTGGCGGTCTCCGACAGCCGGCGGGACGCGAACCTGGAGGAAGAGGACAGCTTTCGAGTGATCCTCGACACCTTTCATGATCGCCAGAACGGCTTCATTTTCGGCACCAATTTGGCCGGTGTTCAGTATGACGGCCAGGTGACGAATGAGGGGCGTACCGGGGGCGGCAGCGGGCGCCGCGGCTCGGGACCCGGTGGTGGAGGGGGCTCCGCCAACCTGGACTGGGACACCTCCTGGACGGTGCGCTCCAAGACCGGCGACGTCGGCTGGAGTGCCGAGCTGGCGATCCCGTTTCGCAGCCTGCGCTATGGCTCGGGCGGTTCAAGCTGGGGCATCAACTTCGAGCGCAACATCCGGCGCAGGAGCGAGACGGCATTCTGGGCCCCGCTCGGTCGCGAGTTCAGTCTCTTCCGTCTGTCGGCAGCCGGAACGCTCTTGGGAATCGAGACGCCAAAGCAGCGCAACCTGCAGGTCATCCCCTACGCCCTGACCGAGGTGCGCGACGATGGCGTGACAGATCGCCGCAACGGCAGCGAGGTCGGCTTCGACCTCAAGTACGGCGTCACTCCGAGCCTTACGCTCGACGTGACGGTCAACACCGACTTCGCCCAGGTCGAGGTGGACGACCAACAGATCAACCTCGACCGTTTCAGTCTGCTCTTTCCGGAAAAGAGGCCGTTCTTTCTCGAGAACGCGGGCCTGTTCAAGATCGGCACCTCGGGCGGCGGTCCGCCGGGGTCGGGCAGCGTCGACCTCTTCTTCAGCCGTCGGATCGGCCTCGACGACGGCGAGCAAGTGCCCATCGTCGGCGGAGTCCGGCTCTCGGGGAAGGCGGCTGGGCTGAACGTCGGCTTTCTGAACATGCAGACCGAAGAACATGGGGGTCTCCAGGCGAACAACTTCACCGTCGGCCGTGTCAGTCGCGAGTTTCGCAACCGCAGTCGAGCGGGGGCCATGGTGGTCAACCGTCAGGGAACGGGCTCGTTGGCGCCAGACGGAGATCACAACCGAACGTTCGGTGTCGACGGTCAACTCGGGATCGGTCAGTACACCGATCTGTCGGGCTGGGCCGCCAAGACCGAGACGCCAGGCCTCGAGGGACGCGACCATGCCTTCGGTATCGACTCGAACTTCAACTCACCGTTTTGGCGCCTGCGCGGCGGCTATTCGGAGGTCGGAGCCGAATTCAACCCCGAGGTGGGCTTCGTCAACCGGTCGGACTACCGGCGGCTCTCGAGCCGGATCCAGCGTCGCTATCGTCCCACCGGGCGGGGACGGATCAAAGAGTACGGACCGTCAGCCTTTTACGACAGCTACTGGAAGTTCAGTGGGTTTCACGAGAGCGAGCGATTCTCGCTCGGGGGTCAGTTGGAGCTTCGCAGCGGCGCGCAAATCAACCTCTTCGTGGGCCAGCAGCTCGAGCGTCTGCAGGAATCGTTCGAGATCATCGATGGTGTGGTCGTGCCCGAGGGCAGCTATTCCAATGACACCTTCTTCGTGTTCTTCAACACCAACCGGAGCAGCGCGATCAGCCTCGGAGGGTTCATCCAGGGCGGCGGCTTCTACAACGGCAACCAGCTGGCGCTGAACCCGTCCCTGAACTTCCGTCTCAGCGACTACCTGAGCTCCGAGCTCAGCTGGTCAAACAGCGACGTCGATCTCGAGACAGGGGCCTTCGAGACCAACCTCGGCAGGCTTCGCGTGACCTATGCCTTCAGCACTCGATTGTTGCTGCAGGCACTGGTGCAGTACAACGACGTCACGGACGACGTGTCGACCAACCTGCGCTTCAGCTGGCTGGGCGATGCGAACACGGGCCTGTTCGTGGTCTACAACGAAGTAAGCGAGTTCGGTAGTTCCGCTGTGCCGAGGCCAGACCGCTCTCTGGTCCTCAAGTACAGCCGCCTCTTCGACCTGTTTCGCTGACGACGCTGCCAGGATCCGTCGCGGCCGCATCACTCGAGAAACGTCACGATGCGCTCGCTCACCTCCTCGGCATGCAAGGCGGTCAAGAGATGCCCTGCCTCGGGAAGCACGTCGCAAGTGACGTCAGGAGCGACCTCTTGGATCCGGTGGACGGCTTTGTCGGCGGGATACATCTGCTCTTTGCTACCGATGAGGAAAAGGGTGGGGGGCACGCTGAGCCGTTCCAGCTCTTCATCGGAGAAGACGTTGGGTAGCACCGGACCAAGGACCTGTTTGTAGGGTTTCGTTCCGAAGTACAT
>JAYZDP010000179.1:0-6677 GCA_036337765.1 Acidobacteriota bacterium | reverse complement strand
ATTGCCGTCGAGGCGACAAAGACCCGCAAGGGGATTCGCGCCGAAACGATCCTTCCGCGCTGCTCGATACGGCTGGCCACGGCCCGCACGGTGATGCCATAGCCCGCCTGGCCCCACGGCCCTACGACCTCGGCGAAGGCGGCCACCGGCAGATCCGGGCGAAGAGCCGGAGCCCTGCGCAGCGGCTCGATCCACCGCCACTGAGCCCACAGCGCAGCCAGAGCGAGGATCGCGAGCCAGCGGCCTGAGCCGCGGCGCAGCCCCACGCCCAGCGCCGCCAGCAACACCCACAGTGGCCACAGCGTGTGACGCGAGACCGTGGCCCCGATCAGGCCCAGCCAAGCGGCGAGTGCCGCCCAGGCGGCGGAATGACGCCGGTCCACACGGAGGAGGACGTGATCCCCGCCTCGGGTCTAGCCGTTCAGTCTGGTTCCTCGATCGGCGGTCCGGCAAACAACGACAGTACCGGTAGACCCAGCTTTCGACGCACACGCCGCGCGCGCAGAAGTCGCCTCGCATGGTCCAGCTCTACTCCGGCCAGCCGGCTCGACAGCCGCCCGACCCCCTCGCGAAGGCTGTCGTCAAGCTCGTCCCGCCCCTCCTGGTCGATCCCCGCCCACGCCATCGCGAGCATCTCATCGTCCAGCTGTTCGAGCCGCACCTCCACCTCGCTCGCAGTTCCCTCGAGCTGTCTAACCCACCCGGCGATGCTGGCCGACGGTCCCCAGCTCGCGGGTAGCGAATCGGCGAGCGCCACCAGCCGCTGGCCGACGTCGAGCGCAGGGGCCGGCTGTCGCCGTGCAGGGCCGAGCAGCTCCTGCTGGTGTCGCCACGCCGCCTTCACCGGTGCAGCGCAGTAGCGAAGGCTCGAGACCCGCTCTTCGGCTTCCCGCTCCCGCCGACGCTCGAAGACCTCGCTCAGTGCCTCGATGACGAAGTCGACCGGCATGCCCTCGTCGCGCCAGCCCTGGGCCACCTTCCAATCGGCCGGCGACAACAGCAGGGGCGCGCCTCGCAACCTTACGAACGCGACCTCGATAGCCTTGAAGTAGCTGTGCTCTTCGCTACCGCTCAGCGCACGTTCCTTTCGCAGATCATGCGTAGCCCGGTGAGCGTCAGGTTGGGGTCGACATGCTGGATGAAGCGAGACCCCTCGGCGATCAGCTCCGCCAGCCCACCGGTCGCCGCAACTGCACACGGCTCGGGGAGCTCGTTGAGCAATCTCTCGAGAATGCCGTCGACCAAACCGATGTAGCCGTAGTACAGGCCCGCCTGCATCGCCTCCGCGGTACTGCTACCCAGAACCCCGTCGGGCTTCGTGACGTCAACCTTGTAGAGACGGGAGGCACGCGCGAACAGCGCCTCGGCCGAGATACCTATTCCGGGCGCAATGACCCCGCCGATCCAGGCGCCGTCGCCGTCGACCACGTCGAAGGTCGTCGCCGTACCGAAATCGACCGCAACAACTGGCGCGCCCCACTGCGCCCTCGCCGCCACCGCATTCACGATGCGGTCGGCGCCGATCTCCTGGGGCTGGGCGTAGCGGATCTCGATTCCGGTATCGAGCTCCGGATCGACGAACAGCGCCTCGGTACCGAAGGTTTCGCTGGCGAGACGCTCGAGGTGCCGAGTCACCGGCGGGACGACCGACGAGATCATGACCGCTGAGACCTGAGTGGGCATCAGCCCCTGCTGCAGGAAGAGCGGCAGCAGCAGCGCCGCGTACTCGTCGGCCGTGCGGTCGCCGCGCGACGAGATTCGGATGTCACGGACCAGCTGGTCTCCCTGGTAGATGCCGAACACCGAGTTGGTGTTGCCGACATCGACGACGAGGATGAGTCTGTTCTGTTGCTGGCTCATTCGACGATCTCTCCACTGGCGATGATCTGTTCCTCTCCCGCGACCTCGAGCCGGAGATGCCCGAGGTCGTCGAAACCGACGAAGGCGCCCTCAAGTGTCGCCCTGGCGATTCGGCACTGAACCCTATCTCCCGGAGTGTGAACCGACAGGTGCCGATAGTCGGCAACCAGTGCGCTATCGCCACTTCGGGCCACTCGCTCGGTGACAGCTCTGGCCAGAGCTGTGGCGACCTCGCCAAGCGCCGGGAGCGACTCGATCTCCTGGCGCAGCGACGTCGCGAGCGGAGTCGGCATCTGGTCGGGTCGGTGCCCGTGATTGAGACCGAAGCCGATGATGGCCGCGGTCGCGCCATCGACCATGGCCGACTCGATCAGCACCCCGCCGAGCTTCTTGCCTCCCACCAGTACATCGTTCGGCCACTTGATTGCCGCCGCGCAGGAGAAATGCTCGCGCAGGCACTCGACGAGCGCCACCGGCACCGCCATCGGCAGCCATTCCAATCTACGCCGCGGCAGGCAACGGAGCAGGCTGACGTAGACGCCGAGTCCGGCCAGCGAGCTCCAGTCCCGACCCAGCCTTCCCCTGCCGGCGGTCTGCTCGACCGCGAAGACCGACAGGCTCCGGCAGCTCTCACCCATCGCAGCCAGCTCGTCGACGAGTCGGCGGGCCAGCAGGTTGGTCGAGTCGACCTCGCGCGCCACGATCGTGTCGCCGAGCGTGCGGTCAGTACGAACCGCCCCGCAGAGCTCGCTGAACAGAGACATTCAGCTACCGATCGCGCCTAGTACTTCCCGGCATCCGGAGCGCCCAACCGGCCGTTGAGATAATCGACGATCGTCTGGGTCGACGTACCCGGCAGGAAAATGGCGTCCACACCCGCGTCCTTCAGCCCCGCGATGTCCTGTTCGGGGATGATGCCGCCGGCGAAGACCAGGACGTCGTCGGCCCCCTCCGCGCTTAGCTGATCCTTGATCTCGGGCAGCAGACTATTGTGGGCTCCCGACAGGATCGAGAGTCCCACCGCGTCGACGTCCTCCTGCAAGGCAGCCGCAACGATCTGTGCCGGGGTCTGGCGCAGGCCCGAATAGATCACCTCGAACCCCGCGTCGCGCAGCGATCGGGCCACGATCTTCGCTCCCCGGTCGTGGCCATCGAGCCCGGGCTTAGCGATCAGAACCCGATGCCGAGCGTCCGTCATGATAGGCAGAAATATACCGCAGCGCCGCCGGACCCGACGAAGCGCCATCCGCTGCGTCGAAAAGAGGCGATCAGAACACCGGGACTTCTTCGTAGAGCCCGAAGACGTCGCGCAGCGCGTCGGATATCTCGCCGACGGTGCTGTAGGCGCGCACACAGTCCAAGAGCGGTGGCATGGTGTTGTCGACACCCGCCGCAGCGCGCCGTAGCGCGTCCAGCGTGCGCTCCACCTCTCCCCGATCTCGTCGCGTCTTGAGCTCGTCCAACGCTTCCAACTGAGCTTGTGCGACTTCTTCACCGACGTAGAGGGTCTCGATCTGGTCGTGATCTTCGTTCTGGAAGGCGTTCAGACCGACCACGATCTTCTCGCCGCTGTCGATCGATCGCTGTGCGAGATAGGCCGCCTCGACGATCTCGCGCTGAGGAAACCCGGCCTCGATCGCCTCGACCATGCCGCCATAGTCGTCGATCTGGCGGAAGTAGTCGAAGGAGCCTTCGACCATTCGCTCGGTCATCTCCTCGACGAAGTAGCTACCACCGAGCGGATCGATCGTGTTCGCGACTCCCGACTCGTGAGCGATGATCTGCTGAGTGCGTAAAGCGATGCGCACGGTCTCTTCGGTCGGCAGAGCGTAGGTCTCATCGAGCGCGTTGGTGTGCAGCGACTGAGTGCCACCAAGAACCGCGGCGAGGGCCTGCAGCGCCGTGCGTACGACGTTGTTGATCGGCTGTTGCGCGACCAGCGACACGCCCGCGGTCTGGGTGTGGAACCGCAACATCCACGAGCGTGGGTCGCGGGCGCCGAAGCGCTCCTTCATCACTGTCGCCCAGATGCGCCGGGCGGCGCGGTACTTGGCGATCTCCTCGAAGAAGTCGTTGTGTGAGTTGAAGAAGAACGACAACCGCGGCGCGAACGCGTCGACGTCAAGGCCCGCGTCGATGCCGTACTGCACGTATTCGATCCCGTCTCGCAGCGTGAAGGCCAACTCCTGCAACGCAGTCGATCCTGCCTCGCGGATGTGGTAGCCAGAGATCGAGACCGTGTTCCATTGCGGCACGTGGCGAGCGGCGAAGGCGAACTGGTCGGTCACCAGCCGCATCGACGGCCGGGGCGGAAAGATGTACTCCTTCTGGGCGATGTACTCCTTGAGGATGTCGTTCTGCAGGGTCCCGCGGATCTGCGTCTTCCAGTCGGCACCCTGTTTCTCGGCCACCGCCAAGTACATCGCCAGCAGGATGGGCGCGGTCGAGTTGATCGTCATCGACGTCGACACCTCACCGAGCGGGATGCCGTCGAACAGCGACTCCATGTCGGCCAGCGAGCACACCGACACTCCACATTTCCCCACTTCGCCTGTCGACATCTCGTGGTCCGCGTCGTAGCCGTAGAGAGTGGGCAGGTCGAATGCCACAGACAGCCCCGTCTGACCGTGGTCGAGCAGAAAACGGAAACGCTCGTTGGTGTCGCCGGCGGATCCGAACCCGGCAAACTGGCGCATAGTCCAGAGCTTGCCGCGATAACCAGTCGAATGGATGCCGCGGGTGAACGGGAACTCGCCTGGAACGCCAATATCGCCAACAGGATCGCTCGTGACGTCACTGGCCCCGACCAGTTCGGGAACATCCATTCCCGACACGGTAGTGAAGTCCGTCTTCCAGTAAGGGCGCTTCTCCTTCAGCTCGGCGTTCGCCCGGCGCCAGCGCTCGGCCCCCTCAGTCGCGGCTGCGCGGGTTTCCTCGGCCAGTTGCACCCCGCCCCCGTCGGACGACTCTTTCGCCGGTGAGGCCTTCACGACTTCGTCTCGAACCGTCACGAACTCGTCTCCTGGCTCCTACGGGCGTCGGCCCGGCGAATCTCGTACTTCTCCATTTTCTTGTAGAGATTGCTACGGGGAGTCTCGATCGACTGTGCCGTCTTGGTCACGTTCCATCCCTGGTCGCGGAGCTTCTGCAGCAGGAACAACCGCTCCGACACTTCCCGAAACTCCTTCAGAGTCCGTACAGACAGTACCGCACCCTCAAGCTCGAGCTCGCCGGCGCCGCTGATGGAGACCACGTCGTCACTGCCGATCCGGTCCCCGGACGCCAGGATCAGAAGCCGCTCGACCCAATTTCGCAGCTCGCGCACGTTGCCCTTCCAGGGCTGGCGGCGAAGATGCTCGATTGCCTCGGGATCGAAAGTCTTCGAGCGATAGTTGTTCTCGACCGCGAAGCGATCAACGAAATGCTCGATCAGGAGCCCGAGGTCCTCCAACCGCTCGCGCAGCGGCGGAGTCTGTACCGGGATGACATTGAGGCGGTAGTAGAGGTCCTCGCGAAACCTACCGGCCTCGATCTCCTCGACGAGATTCCGGTGGGTGGCCGCGACCACTCGGACGTCGACGTGCGCCGACTGGCTCGCGCCGACCGGTTCCACCTCACCGTCCTGGAGCACCCGTAACACCTTGGCCTGGGTGCGTGGTGACATGTCTCCGATCTCGTCGAGGAAGATAGTGCCGCCGTCGGCAGCGACGAACTTTCCGACCTGACGGCGTACGGCACCGGTGAAGCTCCCCTTCTCGTGACCGAACAGCTCCGACTCGATCAGCTCATCGGGAATCGCGGCGCAGTTGACCTGAATCATCGAACTGTCGCGACGGTCACTCTGGCGATGCAGCGAGCGGGCAACGAGCTCCTTGCCGGTACCGCTTTCTCCCCTGATCAGAACGGTGGCGCTGGTCGGGGCCGCCTTCTCGATCGTCTCGCGCAGCGTGACCATCGCTGGGGACGAGCCGATCAGCTCCTCGGGCTCGGGGCGCAGGTCTCGATTCTCACGGCGCAGTCGGTCGGTGTCGACCGCGTTACGCAGCGCCACCAGCACGCGCTCGCGCTGCAGCGGCTTTTCCAGGAAGTCGAAGGCGCCTCGCCTCGTGGCCTCGACCGCGGTAGCGATATCGCCATGACCACTGATAATAAGGACCGGCGTGTCGTAGCCTCGCTCGCGAAGCGCCGACAGCACTTCGAGGCCATCCATCTCCGCCATCTTGATGTCGAGGATCACGGCGTGCACCGGCCGCTCGGCGAGCCGAGCCAGGGCTTCGCGCCCCGACGGCGCCTCGTCGACACGGTAGCCCTCGTACTCGAGGATCATCCGTAGGCTGTCGCGGATCGCCGACTCGTCGTCGACGACCAGCACCGATGCCTTTGCGTTGGCGCTCGCCATCGCCGCATCCTATGCCGATCAGGAACCCTTCTACGGTACCCGGACGATCGCGAACGATCCCTGCTCGATCCGCTCGTCGCCCCGCGCCGCGAAGCGCTGAACGTAAAGACGTAGGAAGCTGCCGGATCCGACGCTCTCGACCGCGGCCTCGAACTCCGCGGTGCCGCGCACCCTTTCGCCGTTGACCTCGGTGATGATCGCGCCAGGTCCGACACCCTCATCGATCAGCGGGCTCGTCGCGGCAACGTCGGTTACCACCACTCCCTCGATGTCCTCGGGCAGTCCCTGGGACTCGCGCATACCGGGGGTGACGTTTTGGTACTGCAGGCCGAGCCACTCGAGCTCACCCTCCGTCTCGGTCTCCTCGAAGGCGACTTCGCCGACCGGATCCCGCTCTCCGAGAGTCACGTCGAAGCTC
>JAYZDP010000178.1:0-2639 GCA_036337765.1 Acidobacteriota bacterium | reverse complement strand
GTCACGACGGTGAAGTACCGCAGGAGATCGAGGCACTAGTGCGCCTTCCCGGAGTGGCTCGTAAGACGGCGAACGTCGTTCTCGGCACCGCCTTCGGCATCGCGTCGGGGTTCGTGGTCGATACCCATGTTCGGCGGCTCGCCAACCGTCTCGACCTGAGCGGGGAGTCGAAGTCCGAGCGCATCGAGCTCGACCTGATGGCGCGATTTCCGTCTGAAGAATGGATCTTTCTCGGACACGCGTTGATCTGGCACGGCCGCCGAGTGTGCCACTCCCGTCGGCCGAGCTGCGACACCTGCACGCTCTCGTCGCTGTGCCCACGGCGGGGCGTTGAGCTCGCGCCGTAGAACAACTGTAGATCGCTGCATCTTCCCGGCGCTCGCGGCGTAGTTACGGGTGACAGTCTCCTCTCTCGCTAGAGCCCCCTTCCACCCGGGGGGAGGGCTCATTTCTTTGCCCAAGGATGGAGCCGACGCGCTATCGGTGCTACGCCCCATAGACTAGAGACGTGCGGGCCGCCTTTGTATCTGTTGTGGTGCTGCTCTCGGGGCTCGTGTTCGAAGCGCGCGCGCAGACCGGGTTTTCCCACCCTGTCGAGCTGGCTTCTCGCCTCGGCGCAGCCCTCGACGACAAGCCCGAGGACTACGAGCCTCGGACCCGCCACCTCGACGCCGAAGGTCGTCCACGCTTCGTCAATCGATTGATCCTCGAGCCGTCCCCCTACCTTCGCCAGCATGCCCACAACCCCGTGAACTGGTACCCGTGGGGCGCCGAGGCCCTGGCGAGGGCGGCAAGCGAGGATCGACCGATCTTTTTGTCGATCGGCTACTCGACCTGCCACTGGTGCCATGTGATGGAGGAGGAGAGCTTCGACGACCTAGAGATCGCGGCGATTCTCAACGAGCACTTCGTCGCCATCAAGGTCGACCGGGAACAGCGGCCCGATCTCGACGAGATCTACATGACTGCGGTTCAGGTGATGGGAAACCGTGGCGGATGGCCGATGTCGAGCTTTCTGACGCCGGAGGGGCACCCTTTCTTCGGTGCCACCTATTTTCCGCCGGATCGATTCGAGCAGGTGCTGCGTTCGGTCGATCGGGCATGGCGCGAGGACCGGTCGAAGCTCCTGGATGTGGCGGGTAACGTCGTCGACCGCGTGCGCCAGCTGTCTGCGGCGCGTGGCGAGGCGGTCCAGATTGGCCAGCAGGCGGTGGCCGCGGCCCGCGACCAGATCTTGTCGATGGAGGATCGTCAGCTCGGTGGCTTCGGCCGAGCCCCAAAGTTTCCGCACGAGACGGAGCTCCTGTTCGCCGCCGACCTCGCTCACAGAACCGGTGATCCGGAGCTGACGTCGTTGCTCGAGCGAGCGTTGGAGGCGATGGCCCGCGGTGGCATCTTCGACCAGGTCGGCGGCGGCTTCCATCGCTACGCCACCGACGGCGCCTGGCGGGTGCCGCACTTCGAGAAGATGCTCTACAACCAGGCGTTGCTGGCTCGTGCCTACATTGCAGGCTATCGACTGACTGGACGTCGATTCTTCCGGCGGGTAGCCCGACAGACGTTGGACTACGTCCTGGCCGAGATGCGTGCTGCACAGGGCGGCTTCTATTCCGCGACCGACGCTGACAGTGAGGGAGAGGAAGGGGTCTTCTTCGTCTGGACTCCCGAGCAGATCGACGCGGTTCTTGGTCCCGAGGAGGGGAGCTTTGTGGCCGGTGCCTTCGGCGTGACGCCCGAAGGAAACTTCGAAGGACGCACAGTGCTTCACCTGCCGCAGCGGCTCGGCGAGCTCGCCGTCTCGGAGGGTGCGCAACTCGACAGCCAGCTTGAACGGCTGGACCTTGCCCGGCGGCAGCTCTGGAGGGCCCGCGCCGACAGGGAGCCGCCATTACGCGACGACAAGATCCTGACCGCTTGGAACGCAATGATGGTGACGGCGCTGGCCGAAGCCGCGCCTCTGCTGGGTGATCGCTATCTCGATGCCGCCGAGGCCGCGGCCGATTTTCTGTGGCGGCATAGCCGCTCCCCGAATGGGGGTCTCATGCGCATCCATCTCGATGGGGCCGCATCGACGCCTGCCCACCAGAAGGACTACGCTGCATTCGCGGAGAGTCTGCTGGCGCTCTACGACGCGCGCACCGAGCCGGTGCATCTCGAACGGGCCCTCGAGCTCCTGGATCGCATGGACGAGCTGTTCCGGGATCCGGAGGTGGGTGGCTATTTCGTGGCGGCAGCCCAATCGGAGGCTCCGCTGTTCGCTAGGTCGCGCTCGCCACGCGACGGGGCGGTGCCTTCCGGAAACTCGACGGCGCTCAGGGCGTTGGCGATGGCGGCTCGGCGGGGTGGGCGACTGGTCGACCAGTCGCGGGCCGAGGCTCTGGTTCAGTCCTTTTCCTCGAGCATCGCGCGCTCACCGCGATCTCACGCCTATCTTCTGCTGGGCTGGGGTGGGCTCGAGCCAGTGCAGACAGCGCCGGTGGCATACGGTGCCCGTGGGGTGGTGCGTGTCAGGCCCGAGGTCTCCGCCGGGCCCGATCTGGGTCTCACACTACGACTGGAGATCGCCGAGGGCTGGCACGTCAACGCCCACCAGCCGTTGGACGCTACGCTCGTCGGAACGTCGCTGGCGGTCACGCCTG
>JAYZDP010000177.1:0-20307 GCA_036337765.1 Acidobacteriota bacterium | reverse complement strand
GTGGAACGCCGCCAAGGAGGATCAGGCCACGGATCGCGTCTACCGCATCGGGCAGAAGCGAGCGGTGCAGGTCTTCAAGCTGCTCGCCGAGGATACGCTCGAGGAGCGCATCGCGATGATGATCGAGCGTAAGCGCCAACTCCTAGGCGATGTCGTCCAGGCCGATCATCCGCGCCTCGGCAAGATCTTCTCGCCGGAGGAATTGCTCGAGCTGCTGCGTCAGATCGAGTAGTCGGCTCTCGACGTGGATCACCGGCTCGCTCCGACGCGCTCCACACGCATGACGACGAATCGCTCGCCCGCTCGTTGGTGGTGGTTGGCGCCGAGATCGGCCGCTCGCTGCCGGAGCTGCTCGAGCGGCCTTGTCCGAGGGATTCGAGACGCCCGGCGGTGGAGAGCGACCCGGGTTTCCGCATAGCAGGAATGGTAACGCCCGCTGAGGCGCGTGCTAGCATTATTGCCGCAATGAAGTCCCACTTCACGGAGGCACAGAAGGTGATGACGTCCGCGGCTGCCCGAGCGGCTCGGACCGTCACCTTTTCCATTGCCGCGGCCTAGCGCTCTATCCACGAGCACACCCTCTCTTCCTATTCAGATCAGCTCGCCCCGCTTGGGCGTACGAACGCGAGGACGCGAAGATGACGAAAGTCTCTCTGTACGACACCACTCTCCGTGACGGGACCCAGCGAGAGAACCTCTCGCTGTCGCTGAGCGACAAGCTCAACATCGCCCGACGGCTCGACGCCTTCGGCATTCCCTACATCGAGGGCGGCTGGCCCGGCTCCAACCCCAAGGACGCCGAGTTCTTCGCCTGCATCCAGGACGTCGAGCTCGGCCAGGCAAAGATCTGCGCCTTCGGCAGCACACGCTACAAAGACATTGCCTGTGACGACGACGGCAACCTCCAGGCCCTCTTGGAGGCTCGCACCCCTGTCGTCACGCTGGTCGGCAAGAGCTGGGACCTGCATGCCACCGATGTCATCGAGACCAGCCTCGACGAGAACCGGGCGATGATCGGCGACAGCGTTCGCTACATGAAGGAGGCAGGCAAGGAGGTCGTCTACGACGCCGAGCACTTCTTCGACGGCTACAAGGCCAACCCCGAGTATGCGCTATCGACGCTCGAGGCCGCTCAGGAGGGGGGCGCCGACTTCCTGGTGCTCTGCGACACCAACGGCGGCGCACTGCCGTGGGAGATCGAGGAGATCGTCACTGAGATCGGGGCCCGCATGATGGCGCGCGACGAGACGACGCAGATCGGGATCCACACCCACGACGACGGCGGCTGTGGAGTCGCCAACTCTCTGGCAGCGATCCGAGCCGGTGCGCAGATGGTCCAGGGAACGATCAACGGTTATGGCGAGCGTGTCGCTAACGCCAACCTGACTTCGATCATCCCGGACCTGCAGCTGAAGATGGGCGTGCATTGCATCGCGCCCGAGCGGCTCGCTGACCTCTCAGAGCTGTCGCGCTACATCGCCGCGGTTGCCAACATTCCGCATGACGACCACCTACCCTTCGTCGGTCGCAGCGCCTTCGCGCACAAGGGCGGCATCCACGTCGCCGCGATGCTCAAATGCGTACAGAGCTACCAGCACATCGACCCGAAGCTGGTCGGCAACGAGATGCGCACCGTCGTCTCCGAGCTGTCGGGGCGGGGCAATATCCTCCACCTCGCCGAGCGCCAGGGCGTCGATGCCGACCGCACGGCAGCGCGCGAGGTCCTCGATCAGGTCAAGACACTGGAAAGCAAGGGCTACACCTTCGAGGGGGCTGAGGCGTCGGTCGAGGTCATGTTGCGCCGAACGCAGGCCGGCTACGAGGCACCGTTTCAGTTGATCGACTTCATGGCGGTGGTCGAGCACCGCGAAGGCCGGGGACTGTTTTCGGAAGCCACCGTCAAGGTCGAGGTCAAGGGCCAAGTCGAGCACACCGCAGCGGAGGGCAACGGGCCGGTCAATGCCCTGAGCCAGGCGCTGCGCAAAGCGCTGGCCGGCACCTATCCGGAGATCGCCGACGTCCACCTCGCGGACTACAAGGTCCGCATCCTAGACAGCGAGGTCGGTACGGCCGCAACCACCCGAGTGCTGATCGACTTCCACAAGGCCGGCGCGAAGTGGACCACGGTCGGCGCTTCGACCAACATCATCGAGGCAAGCTGGAACGCCCTCGCCGACAGCATGGAGTACGCGATTCAGGCGCGCGAGAAGGAGCTCGCCGAGCAGGCCGGAAGCTAGGAGTCTGCGCAGCAGAATCCTAGCCAGGTGGGATGGGCCAAGACGCGTCGACCGCAGGTCGGCGGGTTTTGGGGCGCTAGTTGCTACTTGTCCTCCCAGTCAACCTGGCAGGAGCAGATCAGGTTGCGATCGCCGTAGGCATTGTCGATGCGGCTGACAGGAGGCCAAAACTTCGCCTCACGGGTCCATGGTGCAGGGTAGGCCGCCTGCTCGCGCGTGTAGGGTCGATCCCACTCACGTTTCAGGAGATCCTCGGCCGGGTGAGGCGCGTTGCGCAGCGCGCTTCTCTCGAGCGCTACGTGGCCGGCCTCGATCTCGTCGGCCTCGCGCCGAATGGCGATCATCGCCTCACAGAAGCGATCGAGCTCTGCTCTGGACTCGCTCTCGGTCGGCTCGACCATTACCGTTCCCGCCACCGGCCAGGAAACGGTCGGCGCGTGGAAGCCGTAGTCCATCAGCCGTTTTGCAACGTCCTCAACCTCGACGCCGGCGCGGCGTTTGAGCGGTC
The DNA here is from genome assembly GCA_036337765.1 of Acidobacteriota bacterium. Classification (GTDB taxonomy): domain Bacteria; phylum Acidobacteriota; class Thermoanaerobaculia; order Multivoradales; family Multivoraceae; genus JAYZDP01. Next base: position 17,562 of record JAYZDP010000177.1, on the reverse strand, counting down.
GCAGGTCGAGGATGCACTCGTGCGCCACCCGGCCGTTGTAGCCGCGGTAGAGCACTGGGAAGTGCTCTTCGAGCCGGTGTGCGACGTAGTTCGCGTTGAGGATTGCGACCTGTGAGGCGCGGCGCAGGCCAACTGTTCCCATCATCCGGATGTACATCCAGGAGATCGGCAGGATCAGGGGACTACCGAAGGGTGCGGCCGAGACCGCACCTATGCTCTGACTGCCACCGAGGCCGGCGACTCCGTGCCCCGGAAGATAAGGTTCGAGATGCTCACCGACCGCGATCGGTCCCATTCCAGGTCCACCGCCGCCGTGCGGAATGCAGAAGGTCTTGTGCAGATTGAGGTGGCAGACGTCGACGCCGAATTCGGCAGGTCGACACAGGCCCACCATGGCGTTGAAGTTCGCCCCGTCCATGTAGACCTGTCCACCATGAGCGTGGATCACCTCGCAGATCGTGCCGATCGTCTCCTCGAAGACCCCGTGAGTAGACGGATAAGTGACCATCAGGGCCGCCAGCCGATCGCGGTGCTCGGCGGCCTTCACCGCCAGGTCGTCGACGTCGATGTTGCCTTCGCCGTCGCAGCCGACGACGGTGACTTCGAGCCCCGCCATCACGGCGCTGGCAGGGTTGGTCCCGTGCGCGGACTGCGGAATCAAGCACACACGTCGATCTTCGGCACCGTTCGCATCGTGAAACCGACGGATCACTAGCAACCCCGCGAACTCGCCCTGCGAACCCGCATTTGGCTGTAGGGAGACCCCTGGGAGACCGGTCAGCGTCGTCAGCATCGAACTAAGCTCGTCGCACAATCGTGCGTAGCCGGCGCACTGATCGGGGGGAGCAAACGGGTGCATGCGCGCCAGCTCTGGCCAGCTCAAAGGCATCATCTCCGCCGTCGCATTGAGCTTCATCGTGCACGACCCGAGCGGGATCATCGACGAGGTCAGCGAAAGGTCCTTCGCTGCCAACCTCTCGAGGTAGCGCAACAGCTCGGTCTCTGAGCGATAGCGCTGAAACACGGGGTGTCCCATGTAAGCAGTCGTGCGGCGGTGGACGCTTGAGATCTCGACTGGGTCCGGGACGCCGGGTTGCGCGCGATCGGGTTGGAGAGCCTCGCCAAGCTCGACCACTTCCGCCTCGTCGCTGGTCTCGTCGAAAGCGACAGCGATCGAATGTTCGCCAAGCCGGCGCACGTTGTAGCCGCGCAGCCGAGACCGCTCCAAAGCTTCGTCCGCACCCAGTCCGACGAGCCCGATCTCGACGGTGTCGAAGAAGGGATCGGCCGGCACGCGGTGACCGGCGGCTGCGACAGCCCGCGCGAAGCTCGACGCCAACTCATGCACCTGGCACGCAATCCGGTGGAGTCCTTCGGGCCCGTGGTAGATGCCGTACATCGATGCCAGTATGGCCGGCAGGACCTGGGCGGTACAGATGTTGCTCGTGGCCTTCTCGCGGCGGATGTGCTGTTCGCGAGTCTGTAGTGCCAGCCGGTAGGCGACTCGGCCGGCGGAGTCCCGGGACACGCCCACGACTCGGCCGGGAATGCGCCGCTGAAGGCGGCCGCGGGTCGCCAGGTACGCTGCGTGCGGCCCACCGAAGCCGAGAGGCACTCCGAAGCGCTGTGTCGAGCCCACGGCAACGTCGGCGCCGAACTCGCCGGGCGGCCGCAGCAGCGTGAGCGCGAGTGGATCGGCGGCGACGACGGCAAACGCCCCGACGGCATGTGCAGCCGCGCAGACGTCGTCGTAGTCGTAGATCGAGCCGGTGGTGGTGGGGTACTGAAGCAGGAGGCCGAAGAAGGCATCGTCCGGCTCCATGTCCCGGTGGTCTCCGACGACCACCTCGACCCCGAGTGCCCACGCCCGGGTCGAGACGACCTCCACAGTCTGAGGATGGCACTGATCCGAAACGAAGAAACGGGATCGATCCTGGCGCCGCCCAGCTGCCAGACACAGCGCCATCGCCTCCGCGGCCGCGGTCGCCTCATCGAGCAGCGACGCGTTCGCCAGCTCCATGCCGGTGAGATCGGCGATCATGGTCTGGAAGTTCAACAGCGCCTCGAGCCGACCCTGAGCGATCTCCGCCTGGTAGGGCGTATACGCGGTGTACCAGGCCGGATCCTCGAGGACGTTGCGAGCAATCACCGGCGGGACGACGCAGTCGGAGTAGCCCATACCAATGCGGGAGCGCAGCACCCGGTTCGCACCGGCGAGCTCGCGTAGCTCCGCCAGAGCCGCTGATTCCTCCGCCCCTTCTCCCACCTCGATCGGGGCGGCGCTGCGGATCGCGGCCGGAATGGCCTCAGTGACGAGCTCTTCGAGCGACCCGAGTCCCAGGGTGTCGAGCATGTGCTCGACCGAGATCGGATCGGGTCCGATATGGCGCCGTACGAAGCTCGAAACGCTCTCCCGGTCCGCGGGCTGGAGGTCGTTTCGCGACGGCTCGGTCACGCGCGCATACTAGCGTGCAGCTTCGCCGGGTTGGTCCCTGGTATTCCCACCGCCGCGCGCAACAGCCGCCGGCGCAGCGAGGTGTACGGCTGGCGACAGCTCAGCAGATCAGAAAGCACTCGGCGAATCGCCGGATGGACTCGGCATACGGGAACCATCCACTGAGCGAGGCCGTCCTCGAAGAACAGTCGCGCCGCACGACCCGCCCGCTTCATCTCGCTCGACAATCGCTCGGTCAGAGTCGAAGCGTAGCGCCCACTCTCACCCGCCACGATGCACTCCGCGGCCCACGCTCCCGACAGCGCGGCGTAACGAATGCCCTCGCGGGTGAGCGGATCGGCAACGCCCACAGCGTCGCCGACGAGCAGAATCCTCTGATCGACGCCGTGTCGTGCCGCCGCCCTCGTCGACGGCGAAAAGAGAGGGATCGGATAGCGATAGCGATTCGCGGCGTCAAACCGCCGGGATCCACCGTCGAGGTGGCGGTCGAGAAAGCGGCCCAGCACAGCGCGGGCGGCTCCGTGTGACAGGCGGTGCGAGTCGTATGCGACGCCAACCGACACGCCTCCCGGTCGCGGGAAGATCCACAAGTAGGCGTCAGCCGCATCCGGGAACGACAGCACCAACACGTCGCCCTCATCGCCGTCGAGCGACGCGCCCAGACCGAAGCTCTCGGCGGCATGGGACACGCCGACCGTGCGGTGACTCAGGCCGCGAGCGCCGTCGCCACCGACCAGCAGGCCAAAGGTCTGTGGCCCGGCATCGGTGACCACCGAGATCGCATCCTCCCCGGTCTCCAACCTGATGCCCTTCGACTCCACGACCCGAGCTCCGAGCTCGCGCGCACGATCCACCAGTGCTGGATCGAGGTCACCCCGGCGGTAGATCTCGAGGCCGCCGGCATCCAGCTCCAACACCGAGCCCGCAGCGTTCTCGAGTCGTATGGCGTCGACAGAGACCGACCGCGCCGCCACCCGCGGCACGAGCTGCTCGCGAAACCATCCCGGCACGGCGCCGCCGCACGGTTTCTCACCACGATGCGCGGGGCGAAACAACGTCACATCGGCACCACCCTCGGCAAGCACGGCGGCCGCGGAGGCGGAGGCCGGCCCACCCCCAAGAACCGCCACCGACACGGCGTCAGGCGGCCTCGTCGGGGCCCATGCTGACGACGATCACCGTGATGTTGTCGACGCCGCCGCGAGCGTTGGCATCGTCGACCAGCTGTTGGCAGATCTGCTCGAGGGAATCCTCGCTTTGCAGACGACGCTCGATGTCCTCGTCCTCGAGCATCGCGGTCAGGCCGTCCGAGCACACCACGAAGACGTCGCCGGCAAGGATCTCTAGCTCACGCACGTCTACGAGGACCTCGGTCTCGCCACCCAGGGCGCGGGTCACGACGTTGCGCAGCGGATGAGTGCGCGCCTGATCTTCGGACAGATGGCCGGCCATCACCTGCTCGTTGACCCAGGTGTGGTCCGTCGTCAACAGTTCAAAGACACCCTCTCGGCGCCGATAGACACGACTGTCACCGACGTGCGCCACCGAGGCGACGTCGCCTTCGACCATGAAGCCGGCCACCGTCGTGCCCATGCCTTGCAGACTCAGATTGCCACGTATCGCGTCGATCATGGCGTCATGAGCGCGCTCGATGGCCTCCTTGAGCCGCAGTGAATGAGGCAACAGGGCCGAACCATCGCTTGAAGCCACGTCGCCGAGCACTGGATTCGGTCCGCCGAGCAGATCGCTGATCGTGTCGACGGCGATCTTCGATGCCACCTCGCCATGGCTGTGTCCCCCCATCCCGTCCGCAACGACATAGACCGAACTGGACGCATCGACGAAGAAACTATCTTCGTTGTGCGGTCGGGCCAGTCCCGGATCAGTCAGCCCGAACGCTCGGATCGTCGCCAAAAGTCTCCCTCTGCCACTCCATCACCGAGAGCGACGTAAGTCCGCCACAGCCTGCTCGATGGCCGCATCTGCCCCACCCCAGTGCAGCGCGTCAGTATAGAACCTCTCGGCCTTGGCCGCGAAACCGGCATCGACCATGATCCTGCCAGCCAAAGCCAGATACCCGACGTTCATCGGCTCCAGATCACAGGCTCGAGATACTGCATCCACAGCGTGCGACCTCCACCTGGGATTGCGCATGCAAACGGCTGCCAGCTGAAACCACGCGCGACCGTGATCCGGTCGCTCCTCCGCGGCGCGGCGAAAGCTCTCGGCCGCCTCGGCCCATTTCTTCTCGCGGAACGCCTTGTGACCGCGCTGCATGTACACCTTCAGGGCGCGGTCCGCGTCGTGCTCCTGACGTCCCGATGACGCCTGCGCCAGCTCGAAATCGTGGTCGCGCCGACGATTCGGGTCGGTGAGAACGTTGAAGGCCTGCGTCACGGACTGGAAGTCCAGCTCGGCCTGCTCCTTCTCGTCTCCTTGGAACCGATCCGGGTGTATTCTGCGCGCCAACTCCTTGAAGCGCCGCCGGATCTGCTGATCCGCCGCATCCGGCATGACTCCCAGCACGTCGTAGAAGCTTCTGCCGTCCGCCACCGTCAGCCCACCTTCCGTCTGTAGAGCTGGCGAGCCCGGGCACGCACCGCGTCGGGCAGGTTGCGATCTACGCCCATGGTCTTCAGATCACGGGCGGCGACGCGCGGCAGATGATGCATCGAGATGGCGATCGGAGTGCGCGGGTTGCGGATCAGCGTGATCATGATTCGATACTTTCCCACCCATTCGCGGTGGCGCGCGACCTCGCCGAGCACATCATCCGAAGCGGTGCGCGACCGACACAGCTGTTCGATCTCGCGATCCGAGATCGCACTGTGGTTCAGGGCGGTGATCGAGACGTGGGGACTAGGATCCTTCAGCAGAATATTGCGCAGCGTCTTCGAGGCGCCGAAGCTGAGTTTGATACGGATCGAGATCGGTAGAGCTCGAACCTGGTTTTCGCTCAGGCCGGTGGATTCTTCGTACTCGCCCCGCTCGGGCACACGCTCTGCTACGACCACGATCGCTTCCTGGATCACTTCCGGAGTGATCTCCTTGAGTTCCTCTTCCGTTGGCGGTCGAATGTCGCGACGGCGCGGAATCAGGTACTCGCGGTACTCGGCGATGATCCGCTTGCTGTTGGGGCTGAGGTAGGGATTCCCGTCGAGCACCTCGAGGATGTCGGGATGGGCGCGGATGTCCTCCTGTCGGAGAAGAAGCACCTCCTGCAGGTCTCCGGGGACCCAGGCCGCTAGGCGGGCGAGTCAGGTCTACGGACAGCCGAGCGCGCTGCAAGATCGCCTCCAGCACCGTGGGGTGAGGCAACTTCTCGATCAGGATCTCAAGCCAGGCGGTCTTGGCGTCCTCGACGATTCCGGCGATCGAGCGCGGGTCGGTACGCTGTAACGAGGCCAGCGACAGGGTGGCGATCTCCTCGTCGTCTGAGGCGCATAGCGTCACCTGCAGTCGCAGGAGATCCCCATGCTCGACTGGCAAAACACCCTCGGCGGCGAGCAGCGCGAGGCGACGGTTCGTGCCGGCACGAACCTGGGAGAGGAGGGAATCTTGAGACTCAGCGCCGAGGGAGGGCGACGGGTCTTGTTCGCTCAGAGGCCGGAACCTCTGGCGGCAGGGCCGCCTGCGGCCAGAGAGTCCAGGGTGATCTGTAGGTCACGGACAGAATCACCCTGGCCAGCGATCTCGAACGGCTGGCCGTTGACCTCGATGCGCACCCCGGCGGCGTTGCCGAGCGTCAGCGAAACGCTTTCTCTCGCCTGCAGCCGCAGGGACTCGCCCTGAACGCGCAACTCGCTGATGCGATCCCGGTTGTCGACCAGGGCCTCGACCCAGCACGTCTGGGTGAAGTCCAGCGTCACCTCGAGTGGCGCTGTCGCCTCACGCACCGGCTCCGAGCGCAGCGAGGGCACGGCAGGAGCGGAAAAGACGGGAGCGGCGATCGGAGGCGGCTCGGCGGCTCGAGGACTACGCCGCTCGGCCCAAAAGGCCAGCAACGCCACCACTCCAAACAGCCCGACGACGGCACCGGTCAGCACCAACCCGTAGGCCCAGTGCGTCGTCGAGTGGAGACGTCGGCGGCGCTGCGGCTGGCCCTCCGAATCGTCGTCGTGCTGGGCGACGATGAAGTAGTTGACAACCTCGTCCGGGTCGAGACCTACGTACTTGGCGTACTGGCGAAGGAAGCCACGAGCGAAGACCGGGGCCGGCAGCGTGGAGAAGCGGTTTTGCTCCAGCGCCTCGAGATAGCGCAACCCGATCTTGGTGACATCGGAGATCTCGCGCAGCGACATGTCGCGCATCTCACGCTGACGTCGCAGCCAACCACCGAAGGAATCGGCGGCTCCCTCGGGCTCCTGTTCCCAGGGCCGGGGCTTGCGCTCCTCCTCCCTTTTTTGTTGATTCATAGAGAACCAAAGACTCAGGCTACTCTAGTTGTCATATGAGTGAGCGTCAATGAAACCCTCGATGTCATTACGGCCATAGAAACGCATGACAGCGGGCCTGTCGGGGGGTATCATCCCCGCCCCATGGTAGTACCCAGAGATATCCGCCACCGTATCGAACGAGCCGATTTTGACGCCGTAGAGCTCGCCTGGCTCGAGGATATGGAGAACCAGGCGGAAGACATCGAACACTTCGTCGGCATCGGCCGAGCTCTTGTCGGCGCGAGCCAGGGCGACCTGGCGCGCACCCTGCTCGAACTGCTGGACGAAGAGCTCAAGATCCGCGACCTGCAGGCGCTGCGGCTCGAGCTGCTGAGATCCGCCGGCCCGGTCATGGTGCCGAAGGGTCGCTTTCACTCAGCGGTGCTCACTACCCTGCGAGACCTCCACGGCTCGAACCCGAGCCTCGAGGGTCTGATCGAGACCCTGGCCCTGGATCGCGCGCACAAGGAGCCATCCCAGACCTGGGACCGAGTGGCGCGCTTAGAGAGCCTGCTCCTCTTTACCGTCGACACCGTCGTCTGGGTGGAGGGTCACGGCCCGGGTGCAGTCGTCGAGGTCAACTATGGCCTCGAGAGCTTCAAGGTGGCGCTCGAGACCGGTGCTGACATTCGGGTCGGCTTCCGCGCGGCGCCGAAGCTACTCGACGCTCTCGAAGACGACCACTTCCTGGTCCGCAAGCGCAACGATCTCGACACCTTCGCCGCGATGAAACCGCCACAGGTGCTCGAGCACGTCCTGACCAGCTTCGATCGCCCGATGACCGGAGCCGAGATCCGTGATGCCGTACAGGGCCTGGTCGACCGATCCCGGTGGAACAGCTGGTGGACCTCGGCGAAGAAACACCCGCAGGTCGTCGCCTCTACCGAGATTCGCAATGCGTACAGCTGGGCGGGAACGACCGAAGAGGCCTCCGACGCACTTTGGGAGCGGTTCAAGAGAGCGAGACCAAAGGAGCGGGTGGAACTGCTACGCAAGGCTTCGACTCAGGACGAAGAGCTGATCGACAAGATGTCCATGGCCCTGCTGGATCACGCGGCCACCGCTTCCAGTTCCTCTCCTGGACTGGCGTTCGAAATCTACTGCGCGCTGGACAAGCCCGGCAAAGCACCCGAGGATGCGCTAGAGGAGCTGGTGACAAACGCCAACTGGCGCCTCCTCATCGAGGGCCTCCAGGGCAGGCAGCTTCGTCTGCGCGCCTACAATCTCGTCCGCGAGTACCGCGAGGAATGGGTCGACCTGTTCGCGGAGGCCATGTCGAAAGAGCCCGAGGCGGCACTCCTGAGCCACCTCGCGGCCGCGCTCGCCGAGAGCCATCGCGAAACCCTCGACCGGCTGATCCAGAAGGCGGTAGCGCAGCCGGTGGCGACGCCAGCCCTCTTTACCTGGGTCGCAGAGGAGGCGGCGCGTGACGAGCGTCTGCTTGACCGCTACCGCGGCCGCCTCTTCCGCAAGATCCTCGACGCCCCCGGTCGCGAAGCCTTCCGGGGTTATCGGCGTCGCTTCATCCCCATGTGCGAGTCGGGGGGAACACTGCCGAAGCTTCTCGGCTACCTCTCCCCCGAAGAGGCTCCTGACGCGCTGGAAGCGATTCAGCGGGCATCCGGCTACTCCACCGACGACCGCCAGGGCCTCTCAGATGCACTGGTGCTCAAGTTCCCCAGCCTCGACGAGACCGAGGATCCTCTGTGGGCACTGGCGAGTTCGATCGATACGAAGCACGCCGAGCTGAAGGAAGTGGTCGAGAATGAGATCCCGGAGAACCGTCGCGCCATCGAAACGGCTCGCGAGATGGGCGACCTACGGGAGAACTTCGAGTACAAGGCGGCGCGACAGCGCCACGAGCTGCTCACCTCTCGAGCAGAGGCGTTGGCGACAGAACTCGCTCGCGTCCGGGCGGTCGATCTCGCGCGCGTCGACTGCTCCCAGGTGCGGGTGGGCACGTGCGTGAGCGTGCGTGCCGGCGACGGGCAGACGCGCGACATTACGCTGCTCGGGCCCTGGGAGAGCGATCCCGATCGTGATGTTCTGTCGTATCTCTCGGAGGTGGGCCAGGCTCTGCTCGGCGCCGGCCCTGGAGCTTCGGTCGATCTCAGGGACGGGTCGGTAGAGGTGGTTGAGATCCATCCCGCCCAACCCCCTGAGGCGTCACCCTGACAGTCTCGCCCTCGTCGGTGACGAAGATCACGTCACGGCCATAGGAGAGCAGGTCCTCAAGCCAGCTGTGGCTAGCCGCGAGTTCGGCGTAGTGGCCAGCGGGCAGCTCCAGCGGCAACTGAGCGGTCGAGAGCTGGCTCTCGAGCCAGGCGTCGCCCTGCAGCACGAAGCTCCGCCCGCCGGCGCTGACGCGCTGCCCTTGCGGCAACGGAGACTCTGGACCGGCGGGGGACATGATCAGCCGGGATCGATCGTCGGGCAGATCCGGCGCGGCGCGGAACGCGCCGCTCTGGGCGAAGAAGTACAGCATCATCGCGAAGCCCACCGTGAGAGCGAAGCCCAGGCCCACCGCGGGATGCGGTAGCTCGATCTGCAGCCAAGGGCGGGACATCCCAATCGAGCGCGATCGGCGGGCCCGGATGACATGGGTCTCGACGCCCCGCGCGAGCGCCATGGATGGACGCGCGCTGGGTACCCTCTGCAGCTGGTCGACGACGCGGCGCAGGCCGTCCAACCGATGCTGGCAGCCTTGACACTCCTCGACGTGCGACTCGACCTCGATCTGTCTGTGATCGACGAACTCGTCATCGAGATAGGCGGACAACACCTCAGTTGCCGGATGAGCGTTCATCGCGGTGTCTCCAGCGCCACGCGTAACCGATCCCGCCCCCGCGCAATGCGCGAGCGGACGGTCCCGATGCGCACCCCGAGGACCTCCGAGATCTCCTCGTAGGCGAGCCCTTCGAGATCGCGCAGCACGACGGCCTCGCGGAAACAGCGCGGCAGCTCGAGCAACGCTCGCGCCACGCTGCGGCCGCAGTCGTTGGCCAGGAGATGGTCCTCGGGGCCTCGCGCAGGGTCCTCGAGGTAGGACTGAGGGGTGCCGGAGTTGAGGCTCTGGGTCAGGATGCGTCGGCGCCCCAGTCGCGAGCGGCAGTGATTCACCGTCACCCGGTACACCCAGGTGCCCAGCGCCGACCGGCCACGGAAGCGGCCGAGGCCCTTGAAGATCCGTAGAAAGACCTCCTGCGACAGATCCTGCGCCCTCGATGGTTCGCCGCACAGGCGCAGGCATAGGTTGAAGACCATGGCCGAGTGCCGCTGGTAGACCTCCTCGAAGGCCGACTCATCGCCGTAGCGGTGCCGCTGCGCCAGATCCACGGCGGGATTCGACGAGATTGGAGCTGAGATGGCCTTCGACACAGACATGCCTGCCTACTCTTTTAGACAACCCTCCCCGCCCACAAGTTCCCGGCGTGCAGAGATACCGCTAACGCGCTGCCCCAGCAGCGCGCGCGACCTGCGCGCCTACTTGTGAGCCACCGTAGTAGGCGGTAAGGCCCTCGACGATCGCCGTGGCGATCTGCTCGCGGAACTTCTGCGTCTGCATGAGCCTGCGATCTTGCTCGTTGGCGAGGTTGCAAACCTCGAGCAGAACCTTCGCCGGCACGGCGTTGAAGCGCAGCACCGCTGGCACCCACGCCCGCCGATTTCGGATCACCCGGTCTCGGATCGGTTGGTTGGGGTGAATCGCGAGGCCCTCGCGCCGGAAACTGGCGACCAGCTCACCGGCCATGTCCCGCGACAGACCCTCGCTGCGCACGCGCTCGTCGCGGCTGAAGTCCACCTGTGGACGCTCCTGGACCTCTCGCCGGGAGGTATACACGTCGCCGGTCTTGCCATAGTTCGGCGGATTGCGCAGCAGACCCGGCACGTAGACCATCGCGCCGCGGATCGATGGATGCAATGAATCAGCGTGGATCGACAGAAAGACCACCCGGTCCGGAGCCGCCTTACGGCTCACGGCCTGCGAGTAGACGCTGTTGGCCAGATACCACCGCAAGTTGCTCGATACGCGAGAGTCGTGGATGGCGTACGGCGGCTGGGTCAGCACGGCGTGCCCGCGTGATGGAGCGAGGACGTCGCGTTGAGAGATGGCGAAATCGTCGCCGTCGCGAGTAGTGACGATCACCTCGGCCGAGGTCGAGTCGCTGAGGATTCTGCGCACACGCATGGCGATGTCGTACACGTACAGGCTCTCCCACACCCCGTCGATCGACGCACCGACGTCGCGACCGCCGTGACCGGAATCGAGAATGACCGTGACCCCTTCGAGGTCGCGTGAACGAGCCGGGTTGGCGTACTGAGCGCTCTGGGTCAGCCCTTCCTCGTACTCGACGCGGCGCGCGTGGTCGATGGGCAAGAACTCCGGAGCAAGCTCCTCGAGAGGGATCTTGACCGGGTAGCCCACGGGGATGTTGCGCACGTCCGCGATGGCACTGCGTGCCGCCACCTCGTCAGCCAGTCGGTTCACCTCGTCGGCGTGGATGCGGGCCGTGAAGCGAATGACGACGCTCGAGTACAGCGCCTCGCCCCGCTCGAGTTCGTAGATCGCGTACTCGCCCTGCGTGTCTCGACCGTAGCCCTCGAACGGGGTCGGACCCTCGGCCATCGTCGGCAACGCCGCACGGAGCGAGTTCAGAAGTAGGGAGCGCGGAATCAGGATCTCCTGGCCGACGGCGAGCGCCTCGTCGTCGAGCGCGTTGTGTGCACGGATCGCGCGAAAGTTCTCGCCGACGCCGGTGAACCAGCGGGCCAAAGTCCACAGCCCGACGCGCTCGTCGGCCACCCTATGCCGCCAGCCGACTGACGATTGGGTGTCGTGACCGAAGAGCGTGTGCATCATGGTGCGCTGCAGCTCGGGCCTGAGAATCTCGAACGGCACTTTGTAGCGCACCCCGTAGAGCAGCCGACTCGTGCCGTCGTTCATCTCCTGCACCTGGCGGCGGGCGTCATCGCCTACACAAAGCCGCTCGACGAAGCGGATCAGCCCCTCGTGACGAAAGGGCGGGGCCTCGAGCACCAGGTGGGCCCCCGCGGTGACGGTGGCGATCTGGCCGTTGCCGATCGGGACCCGCTGAACAGCGGTCACGGGGACCGCGACAGCGAGCATGACGGCGAGTAAGGCCCAGGACGCGCGGCTAGACATCGGCTTCCCCAGCCCCGTCCATCGGGAAGCCAAGAGCCGGAGTGACGCTCTCCAACGCGGCAGTGACCCGCAGGACGGTGGCCTCGTCGAAGGCGCGGCCGATGATCTGTAGCGACAGCGGCAGGCCCGTCGAATCGCGACCGGAGGGCACTGCCACGGCTGGCAGCCCCGCGAGGTTGACGGGCGCCGTGTAGATGTCTGACAGGTACATCGCCAGCGGATCGTCCACCTTCTCGCCTTTGCGAAAGGCCGCGGTCGGACTGGTAGGGGTCGCAACAACGTCCACCTCTTCGAAGCCCAACTCGAACTGTTGGCGCAGTGCGGCCCGCACCGCGCGCGCACGACCGTAGTAGGCGTCGTAGTAGCCGGACGACAGGGCGAAGGTTCCGAGCAGGATGCGCCGCTTGACCTCAGGGCCGAAGCCCTCCTCCCGACTCTCCTGGTAGAGATCGGTCAGCCCCACCTGCTTGTCGGTGCGATGTCCGTAACGAACACCGTCGAAACGGGCGAGGTTCGCGGACGCCTCGCTGTTCGCGAGCACGTAGTAGACGGCAATCGTGGCGGGCAGGTGCGGCAGGCTGATCTCGCGGACTTCGGCACCGAGATCGGTCATCCGGTCGAGGCAGGCATGCCAGTTCGCAGCAACGCCCTCTGGTAGCGACGAGGCGTCCAACTCGCTGACGATGCCGATCCGAACCCCCTCGATCGAGCCTCCCAACTGAGCGCGATAGTCGCCGACAGGTCGGTCGGACGAAGTGGCGTCCAGCGGATCTCCCCCGGCGATGATCTCAAGGCCCAGGGCAGCATCGTCGGCGCTGCGGGCGAGGGGGCCGATCTGGTCGAGAGACGAGGCGAAGGCCACCAGCCCGTAGCGCGACACCCGCCCATAGGTTGGCTTGAGGCCGACCACTCCGCAGAAGGCGGCCGGCTGGCGGATCGAGCCTCCGGTGTCCGAGCCGAGCGCGAGTGGCACGGCTCCCGACGCCACCGCAGCGGCCGAGCCACCACTCGAACCGCCTGGAACGGCATCCAGCTGCCAGGGATTGCTGGTCGTCTGAAGCGCCGAGTTCTCGCACGACGACCCCATCGAGAACTCGTCGAGGTTGGTCTTACCGACGACGATTGCGTCGGCACTCACCAACCGCTCGACGGCGGTCGCGGTATAGGTCGACTCGTAGCCCTCGAGAATCTTGGAGGCGCAGGTCGTCGGCAGCCCCTGCAAGTTCATGTTGTCCTTGATCGCGACGGGCACTCCTGCCAGGGCGCCGAGGCTCTCCCCGACAGCACGCCGACGGTCGAGGTCCTGTGCCGCCGAGCGCGCCGCGTCGTCGAAACGTTGCAGGAATGCTCCTATGCTCGGCTCGACCGCTGCGGTGCGCTCGAGGCAGCTCTGGAGCACATCCACAGCGCGCAGATCGCCACACTGGACCCCGGCGGCCAGCTCCGATGCCGACCGGCGCCAGAGGTCACTCATCGCTCGTCGTCTTCACCTGAGGAACGAGAACGAAGGCGTCTAGCGTCTCCGGGGCGTTCCGCAGGAGCTCCTGGCGCGGCATCGATGGCCGAGGCTCGTCGGCAGCTTCCAAAGAGGCGCTCGGGTCCGACACCTCCTTGAGACCGTCGTACTGGTTCAGCTGATCGAAGTAGTCGAGAATCTGGCCGAGTTGAGGCACGAAGGTCTCCACCTCGTCAGGCCCGAGATGGAGCCGCGCCAAACGCGCAATTCTCCTTACTTCATCGGCATTTAGGTCCATGGGTCAGACCAGATTGTAGCCGTGCTGGTCGCTCGGAGCAAAACCTGCTGGAAACCGCGCGTCAGCGCGTGGTGACCCAGCCGCACCCGCTTGCGGGTGCTTGGCATAGGAGATTCCGGTCAGACCTTCGTCGTCGCGAGCTGCTGGTTGAGCGCTCGGATGCGCTCCTGGAGCTTGTCGATCCGCTCGCGCGCCTCGATCGCAACGCGGTCGCGTTCTGCCTCGACCTTGGCCAGCTGCTCGCGTTCTCGCCGACCGAGCCGCGGATCCGTCCGAGCTCCTCACCCGGGTGCTCCAACCGCTGGCGCAGCTCGGCGACGACCTCGTCCTTCTCGGCGAGCTGGATCTTGAGCTGCTCGTCCTGCTCTTCATAGAGTTTGCGGAACTGCAGTAGCTCAAAAATCTGCGAGAAATCAGCGCTCGATGTGCTCATACTGCTCTCCTGTTCGGCCAGCCGCGGGAAGAGACTCCGCAGCTTCAGGTCAAGATCGTCGGGATCGGTGGACCGCCGCATGGCCTCGTCGCAGGAAATCGTCCCGTGCACGAGAAGCGCGACCAGCGACTGGTTCATCGACTGCATCTTCAACCCTGCGACCGACGACTCGATGCGCTCGAGGAGCTCTTCGGTGCGGCCGGTCGCGATCAGCTTCTCGACTTCAGGTGAGCTACGCAGGATCTCCAGCGCACCGATGCGACCCGAGCCGTCCTCGCGACGAATGAGCTGCATCGAGATCACGCCCTTTAGCACCTGAGACATCTGGAAACGCACCTGGGTCTGCTGGCCTGGCGGGAAGTTGTCGAGAATACGGTCGATGGTCTGCGAGGCGTTGTTGGTGTGCAGGGTCGAGAAAACCAAATGGCCGGTCTCGGCGGCCGAGATGGCCGTCGAGACGGTCTCAGGGTCGCGCATCTCACCGACCAAGATGACGTCCGGATCCTGCCGCAGGGAGTTCTTCAGGGCCTCGAAAAAGACCGGCGTGTCGGTGCCTACCTCACGTTGCGAGACGGTGCCCACCTCCTCGTGCAGCAAGAACTCGATCGGGTCCTCGATGGTGACAACGTGCAGCGGGAAGTTGTCGGTGATGTACTGGACCAATGCTGCTAGCGTGGTCGACTTGCCGCTACCGGTGGGTCCCGTGACCAGCACCAGCCCCATCGGGAGGTGTGCGAAGTCGAGCAGAGACTCAGGCAGCTCGAGATCCTGCACCTGAGCGATCATGTCGGGGATCATCCGGAAGGCTGCCGCAAGCGTGCCGCGCTGAAGAAAAACGTTGCAGCGGAAGCGCGCGAGACCGGCAATGCCGTAGCCCAGATCAACGGAGAGGTTCTTCTCGAACTTCGCCTTGTGATGCGGCTGCATGATGGTGTCCATCATGGCGCCGATCTCCGCGGCCTTCAGCGGCTCGCCTTCCAGGGGCTGAAGGCGACCGTGAAGTCGTATCAGGGGGGTGCGCGCCGGCCGGAGATGGAGGTCTGAGGCCCCCATCTCGGTCATCTGGCGCAGCAACGTATCGATGTCGCGAGGCGCGCTCGTTGGATCTACAGATGCTACGGACATGCAGTCCTCTCCACGTAG
This sequence comes from Acidobacteriota bacterium, assembly GCA_036337765.1. Taxonomy (GTDB): domain Bacteria; phylum Acidobacteriota; class Thermoanaerobaculia; order Multivoradales; family Multivoraceae; genus JAYZDP01. The sequence goes on along the minus strand of JAYZDP010000177.1, from coordinate 2,177 downwards.
TGGACGATCTCCGGCTACGAGATATTTGATTATCTCAATACGCCAGATTCGAAGCCAATGCGTGCGCCCCCAGGGTGGCTAGCGCCGTCCGCGGCCGCCAGAGGACAACTAGCCTCCGGGAATGACACACGTCATTCCCAGGAGGCTAGAAACGGCGCATCAGGCCTACCGCGACGCCTTGGATGCGGATCTTGTCGGCGGCGACCATGATGGGCTGCATGAGGCGGTTCGAGGGCTGCAGGCGGACCTGTGGGCCTTCGGGATGAAATCGCTTCAAGGTTGCTTCGTCCTCAACCAGGGCGACGACCATCTCTCCGGTGTCGGCGGTGTCGCGGCGCTGAACGACGACCAGGTCGCCATCGTGGATGCCCTCGTCGATCATCGAGTCGCCCTCCACCTTGAGTACATAATGCTCGCCCTCGCCGCCATTCATCAGGCTCGGCGGCACCGCCAGGACCTCGCGATCGCGAATGGCCTCGATCGGCTGGCCGGCGGCGATGCGACCGAGAAAGGGAATCTCCGGCGCCCGCGGCGCTTCCCTGCCCCGCTCCACCAGTTCGACGCCCCGCTTCTGGTTCCAGTCGCGCCGCAGAAAGCCCTTCTTCTCAAGCAGCTTCAGTTGTTTGTGCACCGTGCCGTAAGACGAGTAGCCGAACTCCTCGCAAATCTCCCGATGGGTCGGCGAGTATCCCTTCGCCGCACGGAACGACTCGAGGAACTCGAGAATAGACTTCTGCCGCTCGGTCAGATAGTTCTTCACCTCAGTCATGCCCCACACTTTAGGCGTAAACTGGGCGTAACGTCAAGGCGGAAGACGTGGTGGCCAGCACGCCCTTCCGGCGCATGCCCATGGCTCTGCGGACCTCGCGTGTTCGCTTCGCTCACGCCTACTCACAACCACTGTCCCGGCTAGAATTGGCTTCGATGTCCGCGTCCCCCGCTTTCGACCTCCCCTTGGAGCGCCATCAGCTCGACAACGGGCTACGCATCGTCCTGCATCGGGACCCTGCGCTTCCGCTCGTCGCCATCAATCTGTGGTACCACACCGGCTCGAAGAACGAGAGGCCTGGCAAGACTGGCTTTGCACACCTGTTCGAGCACATGCTCTTTCAGGGTAGCCAGAACGTGGAGGCCAACGAGCACTTCCGCCTGGTGCAAAGTGTCGGTGGGGTGGCGAACGGCTCGACATGGTTTGACCGCACCAACTACTACGAGACCCTGCCGGCCCACTGCCTAGAGCTGGGCCTGTGGCTGGAGGCGGACCGCATGGGGACGCTGCTGGCAGCGATGACTGAGGACAAGCTCGAGAATCAGCGCCAAGTAGTGATGAACGAGCGGCGCCAGCGAGTCGACAATCAGCCCTACGGTCAGGCCGGCGAAACGCTGAACGAGCTGCTCTACCCCGAGCCCCATCCCTACCGCTGGCCTGTCATCGGCTACATGGAAGACATCGAGGCGGCGACACTCGACGACGTTCGCCACTTTTTTCGCACCTACTACTCGCCCTCGAACGCGGTTCTGACCCTCGCCGGCGAATTCGATCCTGCCGAAGCCCTGGCTCTGGTCCGGCGACACTTCGGCCACCTAGCGAACGGCAGCGCGCCACCACCGCCGCTGCCCTCGGGTGCGGCGCTGTCGGGGGATCGCGCGGCAGTGCTCGAGGACGAGGTACAGCTGCCTCGCGTCTATCAGGCCTACCGCATCCCCCGCTTCGGCGAGCGTCAGTGGTACGTGGCGGATCTGCTCGCCCAAGTGCTGGCCGCCGGCAAGGCGAGTCGACTGTACCGGGATCTCGTCTATGAGCGCGAGCTGGCTCAGTCGGTCAGCTGCTACGCGCTGCCGACCGAGCTTGAGGCGTCGTTTCACGCCGTCGCCACCTGCCGCCCGGAAACCGACCCCGGGGAGCTCGAGACAGCCATCGACACGCATCTGGCGGCGATCGGCCGCGGAGAGCTGGAGCCGGCGGAGGTCGATCGGGCCAAGAACCGTACGCTCACATCCTACTTCTCGGGACTGCAGACGCTCGATCGTCGTGCCGACCTGTTCTCGATGTTCACCACCTTCTTCGACCGACCCGAAGCGGTGGCTGAAGAGGCCCAGACCTATCGCGACATCGAGCTCGATGAACTGGTCTCGTTCGCGAACGAGCATCTGCGGCCCAACGATCGCGCGCGCGT
>JAYZDP010000176.1:0-4675 GCA_036337765.1 Acidobacteriota bacterium | reverse complement strand
AGCACCGGCGTCTTCGCCGGCAGCCTCGGCGTCCACGCCTGAGACGGGCGTCTGACAGCACTGGGCTCTGCTCGATTCGACCAGCCGGTTCCGTGCCACATCAGCCCGTGACGGATAGCCCCCTGAAGTACCGCGTAAGCCTCATTCCCGGCGACGGCATCGGCCCCGAGGTCACCGCAGCGATGGTGCGCGCCGTCGATCACGTCACCGAGGGCCGAATCTCGAGCACTGGCCAGATGACAGAGCCCATCCTCTCGACCCTCGACTCCGTGTAGCCGATGCGCACGTTCTTGGCCACCGCACTGCTCGCGACGCCGCTGGCCGCTTTCGCCGAGCCGGCCTTCGTCGAGTCGGCCGGTCGGCTCGGGCTCGACTTCGTCCACTTCAGCGGCATGTCCGGGCGGCTGTACACGCCTGAGCTACTCGGTGCCGGGGTCGCCCTCATCGACTACGACAACGACGGCGACCTCGACGTCTACCTGGGCCAGGGAGGATGGCTCGAGCAGAGTCCGCAGCGCGAGCCCGTCTTCGAGCCCCGATACACGCTGCCGCTCACAGATCGCCTCTACCGTAACGACCTCGATCTAGCCGAGGGACCGGACTCACTCGCGTTCATCGACGTCACGGAGGCGAGCGGCCTTCCCACCGGCGGTTACAACATCGGCGTCGCGACGGGAGACTTCGACAACGACGGCTGGACCGACCTCTACGCCACCAACCTCGGACCCAACCATCTGCTGCGGAACCGCGGCGACGGCACCTTCGAGGACGTCACGGTTGCCGCCGGAGCCGACGACCGACGCTTCAGCGTCCCCGCCACGTTCTTCGATTACGACGGCGACGGCTGGCTCGACCTCTTCGTCGGCAACTACCACCACTTCCGTCTCGGCAACGAGGACGAGTGCTTCAACCCCAACGGCCTGCGTGACTACTGCGGACCGCTCGCCCAGCCGGCGGAACAGGACCGACTGCTGCGCAATCGCGGTGACGGCACCTTCCAAGACACGACCCTTGCCGCGGGACTCGGCGACCGCGCCGCCACGGCGCTCGGCGCCATCAGCGAGGACTTCGACCTCGATGGCGATCTCGATCTCTATGTCGCCAACGACCTGATGGCCAACCACCTGTGGCTCAACCAGGGCGACGGCACCTTCGTCGAAGACGCGCTGCTGGCCGGCGCGGCCCTGGACGGCGATGGCAAGCCACAGGCGAGCATGGGCGTGGTAGCCGGTGACCTCGACGGCGACGGCGCCGTCGACCTCTTCATGTCGCACCTGCTGCGCGAGTACAACACCCTCTATCTGAATGACGGACAAGGTCTGTTCACGGATCGCTCCTGGGAGGGTGGACTCGTCAAGTCGAGCTGGCCCATGACCGGCTTTGGTACGGTCATTGTCGACTACGACGGCGACGGCCTTGCCGATCTGTTCGTCGCCAACGGCGCCGTTCATCGCATCGAAGAGCAAGTGCGAAGCGGCGCCGAGCACCCGCTGGCCATGACCAACCAGCTGTTCCGGGGACTCGGCGCCGGCCGCTTCGAGGAAGTCAACGCCGACCAGCGCGAAACCCCGGTCCGGGCCGAGGTCAGCCGCGGCCTCGCGGTCGGAGATCTCGACAACGACGGCGATCCCGATCTGGTGATCACAAACAACGCCGGCCGGGTGCGGGTGCTTCTCAACCAGCACGATCCCGACGACGGCTGGATCGGACTACGCCTGGTCGGAGAATCGGGTAGCGATCTTCTGGGCGCGCGAGCGGCGTTGGTCACCGCCGGGCAGCCTGGCCGCTGGCACCGGGTGCACACCGACGGTAGCTTCGCGGCCGCCGCAGACCCGCGCCTGCTGCTTCGGGCGGCGCTCGATCGCGTGGACGTTCGCGTTCGCTGGCCAGACGGCGCCGAGGTGGAGTTTCGCGGCGTTGCTACCGGGAACCACGTGACCTTGCGACGCGGCGAGGGCACCCGTCCGGCAGGAGGCAGCGGTGACCGTTGATCAGCGACTAGCCCTGGTCTTTGCCACGCTGTTCGTCGCCCACGCCGCCGCCGCTCAGACCGAGCCGCCACCCCTCGACCTGTCGGCGATTCCGGTTCCGCTCGCCGAGGAGTTCGAGCCCACCGTTCGCGCACAGCTCGCGAGCGTTCGCCGCGACACGGAGACCGCCTTGCGCGACGGCGACGACCCGACCGCCGCTTTGTCGACCATGTGCATGGTCTACCTGCGCTACGAGCTAATGGGCGCTGCCGAGCCCTGCTTCGCGCAGCTCCGGAGGCGCTCGACGGACCAGCCGCAGTGGCCGTACTACGAGAGCGTGATGTTCGAGCGCGACGGCCTCTTCCACCGCGCCCTGACGAGCGCTCGGCGAGCACTCGAGCTGTCCGGCCCAGACTTGGCTACTCTCCTGCGGATCGCCAACCTCGAGTACCGCACTGGAGAGCGGGAGGCGGCGGGGCGCACCTACGGCGAGGCTCTGGACCTGTCACCGTCGAGCTCGGCCGGGCTCTTCGGACTCGGGCGCATCGCAGCGGACGCGGGATTGCTGCCAGACGCTGTCCGCTTCTACGAAGACGCACTCGTCGGGCAGCCGGAAGGCAGCGTCATCCATTATCACCTAGGCATGGCCTACCGGCGCCTCGGCCACATGGACCAGGCCCGAGCGGAGCTCGCCAAGAGTCGCCGCGTCGAGGTCACCTTTCCCGACCCACTCCACGATCGTCTCTCGCGCCTCGGCAGGAGCCGCGAGGAGATCTTCGAGGCCGGCCTCCGGGCGAGCCGCGAGGGCCGCACAGAGAGCGCCGCAGCCGCCTTCCGGGGTGTCCTGGCGGACAGCCCCGACGATGCCGATGCCCACTTCAACCTCGCCCGCGCCCTGATCGAACTCGATGAGTTCGACGCCGCCGAGACGCACCTGCGCCGGGCAACCGAGCTCAAGGACTATCCCCAGGCGCACTTCAATCTGTCGGTCCTCTACGGACGCACGAACAGGCTGCACGAGGCGCGGGCAGCGCTCGACCTGGCCGTGGCCACCGACCCGGAAAACTTGCCCTGGCGAGTGATGCACGCCCGTTTCATCGCCCAGGGAGGCGAGCTCGATCGTGCAATCGCGAGTCTGGAGGAGATCGCGGCTCTCGACCCTGGTCTGCCGGAGGCGCCACGCGCTCTGGGCGCGATGCTCGCAGCGACCGGGCAGCAAGAACGCGCGGCCGAGACCTACTCCATCCTGGTCGAGCTCGCTCCCACCGACGCCGAGGGCCGGATCGGCCTGGCCCTTTCACGGCTGCGGATGGGCGACTACGAGGCTGCGCACCGCGGTCTCGTAGACGCGACCAGGCTTGTTCCCGACAATCTCGCACTGCGCCATCTTCAGGCGCGCCTGCTCGCGTCCTGTCCGCGGCCCGAGCTGCGTGACGGGGCTCGGGCGGTGGAACTAGCGCGTGAAGTGGTCTCGGTCGAGCTCACCCTCGATCACGCCGAGACCCTGGCCATGGCTTTAGCCGAGGTCGGTGACTTCGATCAGGCCCTCAGCTGGCAGGAACGTGTCACTGCCGAGTACGACCGCGACGGACGCACTTCCCCGCCGGCAACGCTCGAGCGCCTCGAGAGTTATCGCAAAGGGTTGCCGTTTCACGGCGATTGGGACCTGTAGCCGAGTGGCCTAGGAGCGCAGAGTCCCCTCGAAACCGACAGCTTCGAGAAAGGTCTCGAGAAAGCGAAAGGTCAGCCCCCAGACGATGTGCCGTTGCGGGTGGCCGACGCGGATTCCCGGGAAGGTCGTCGATGCGTACTCGACGTCGTAGCCCACCCGGCTCGCCGGGTCCAAAACGATCGAAGTCGGCACCCACATGGCCTCTTCCACCTCGTCGCTGAGTGTCATCGCCTGGATCTCTCGAAGGTAGTACGCCCAGCCGGCGATGAACATGCCGCGCCGCCCCTCCTGGTCATCGAGACGGCCGAGCACCTCCGCGCCGGTCAGATCGACTCCGACCTCCTCCGACGTCTCGCGCTCAGCCGTAACACGCAGGTTCCCGTCTTCGGGCTCGTAGCGGCCACCGGGGAAAGCCATCTGCCCGGACCACGGATCGCCCTCGCGTCGTGCCCGCTCGATGAAAAGCACCTCGGGGTCCTCGACCCGACCGGCGAGAATGAGGGCCACGGCGGCAAACGGATCGCGGCTCGGATCGACGAGCGTCGGCTCGTGGCCCGCGAGCGCGAGCCGAATATCGTCGAGATGAAGCACGTGGGTCGCTCCTATACGAGCTCACCGATGTACTTCTCGCGCGCGAGGCGCCAAAAGACCACCAGAAACGCCGTCAGCGGAATCGCGAGGATCATGCCGAGGATGCCCTGCAGTGCCGCACCCCAGAAGAAAATCGAGAAGATGATGGCCATCGGGTGCAGGCCGGTCTTGTCGCCCATGACTCGCGGCGTCAGCACATAGCCCTCGATTATCTGGACGGCCACGAACACAACGATCACCCATGCCACCGTCGACATGCCACCGCCGTCCTGAAAAAAGCCCAAGGGGAGACAAACGGCCAGTCCGACCATGCTGCCGAGATAGGGAATGACGTTGAGGAAGCCAAGCAGCAGCCCCAGCACGAACCCGTAGCGTAGTCCGGTGAGCGCGAAGCCGACGGCAAGGAGCAGCCCCTGCATCAGCGCCACCAACAACTGTCCTC
>JAYZDP010000175.1:0-6733 GCA_036337765.1 Acidobacteriota bacterium | reverse complement strand
AGCACCGACGGATCGAGCCGAGGTTTCCGCGACTTCGACCACCCGGAGCGAGCCGGGATCCGCGAGTTCTACCGTCTGAACCATCGACATCAGACCTTCGACTTCGCGGCCGCGAAGAGAGAAGAGTTCTCAAGGCATGATCGCGCCTGGATGAGCGTTTGGGAGGCGCTCGAGTTCCTCAACACCCTTGTCGACGACTCGGACCCCGATCTAGGGCTGTCGCAGCTCGATCACCTCCTGCAGACCGCCGAAGCGATCCGCGGCGACGGCCATCCCGACTGGTTCGTCCTCACCGGTCTGGTCCACGACCTAGGGAAGGTTCTGTGCCTGTGGGGGGAACCGCAATGGGCCGTAGTGGGAGATACGTTTCCGGTCGGCTGTGCCTTCGACGAGCGTGTCGTCTACCAGGAGCTATTCGCACACAACCCCGATTCCTACGATCCGCGCTACCGAAGCGAGTTGGGGGTCTATGACGCCAACTGCGGGCTGCGCAGAGTACGGATGTCATGGGGACACGACGAGTATCTCTTCGGCGTGCTCGAGCCCTACCTCCCCGAGCCGGCGCTGTACATGATCCGCTACCACTCGTTCTACGCGGCGCACCGCGAGGGCGCCTACGATCATTTGATGAACGACCACGACCGCGAGATGTTCGCCTGGGTACGCACCTTCAACCCGTACGATCTCTACTCGAAGTCCGACACAGCGCCCGATCTCGGGTCGCTTCGCCCCTACTACGAGGATCTCGTCGACCACTACCTACCGCCGGTTCTGAGCTGGTGAACATCGGCTTCGAGCCGCCCTGCGCCACGCCTTGTGAGGCGTGACGCATGCTATGCTTCGCAGCCTTCCCGGGGACCCTTCACGCCCCGAGACACCGCTCGGCTCGGCCGCGGCGGCCCGCGAAAAGGCAAACAGGAGATGCCATGAACTTCGATTTCGACGACGCCCAAAAAATGCTCAAGACGCAGGCGAGAGACTTCCTCAAGAGCACCTGCACGACGGACGTGCCGCGCCGCATCCTCGACGGCGACGAGCCCTATGCGGAAGAGCTGTGGAAAGACATCGTCGGTCTCGAGTTCACCGGCATCTCGATTCCCGAAGAGTACGGCGGCATCGGCTACGGCTATCTGGAGCTGTGCTGCGTCGCCGAGGAGTTGGGGCGCGCGGTCGCGCCGGTGCCCTTCAGCTCCTCGGTCTATTTGGCCACCGAGGCGCTGCTGCTCGCGGGTAGCGAAGAGCAGAAGCAGACTTATCTGCCGAAGCTGGCGGCCGGCGAGCTGATCGGCACCTTCGCCCTGGCAGAGGGAGCCAAGGCGCCGACGGCCGCAAACCTGGCCACCACCTACGCCGACGGCAAGCTCGACGGCGAGAAGCTACCCGTCCCCGACGGCGATGTTGCCGATTTCGCCATCGTTGCCTCCTCTTCGGCAGCCGGGCCGACACTGGCCATCGTCGATCTGGCTGGCGACGGCATCAGCCGCGAGGCTGTCCAGACCCTGGACCCGACCCGCTCGCACGCTCGGGTCACGCTTTCAGGCGCACCCGCCGACTTGCTGGGAGAAGAGGGCCAGGGCTGGGCGATCAAAGACGAACTGTTCGACCGTGCCGCGGTGCTCTACGCCATGGAACAGCTGGGCGGCTCCGACGCCTGCCTGGCGATGGCCGTCGACTACGCGCGTGGCCGCTTCGCTTTCGGCCGACCGATCGGCTCCTTCCAGGCCATCAAGCACAAGCTCGCCGACATGTACATCAAGAATGAGCTCGCCCGCGCCAATTGCTACTACGGCGCCTGGGCTCTGTCGAGCGGGGCAAAGGAGCTTCAGGTCGCGGCCGCCGGTGCCCGCATCAGCGCCACGCAGGCCTACCACTACGCTTCGAAGGAGAATATCCAAACCCACGGCGGCATCGGCTTCACCTGGGAGCACGACTGTCACCTCTTCTATCGTCGCTCGAAGCTCCTGTCGCTGGCGCTCGGTAGCCTCCACTCCTGGAAAGACCGGCTCATCACCCATCTCGAGGCCGACCAGGTCGGTGCGATCGAGGCCGCCTAGGCGGATCCCCAGTGGACTTCAACGACAGTTCCGAACAAGCCATCTTCCGCTCCGAGGTCCGCGGCTGGCTGGATGCCAACGCACGGCGCCTCGAGACAGCGGGGGATGCCCGTGTCTCGCTGCGCCGTGGGGAAGACGAGTACGTCGAGCTCGCCAAGGAGTGGCAGGCGAAGAAGGCCGAGGCGGGCTACGCCGTCATCCACTGGCCCGAAGGGGTTGGCGGGCGCGGCGGCACGCCGATGGAGACCATCATCTACCGCGAGGAGGAGGCGGCTTACGACGTGCCGCGCGGTGTATTCGACATCGGCCTCGGCATGTGTGGCCCGGTGATGATGCAGTACGCCGACGTCCCCGCCAAGGAGCGCCTGCTGCCCCGCATGGTCACCGGCGAAGACATCTGGTGCCAGCTCTTCTCAGAGCCGATCGCCGGCTCTGACCTGGCGGGTCTGCGTACCCGCGCCGAGCGCGACGGCGACGACTGGATCATCAACGGCCAGAAAGTCTGGACCTCGGGTGCCCACTACTCGAAGTACGGCATCCTGGTCACGAGGCACGACCCGGCCCTGCCGAAGCACAAGGGCCTGACGTTTTTCTGGCTCGACATGGAAAGCCCCGGAATCGACGTCAAGCCGATCCGCCAGATCTCGGGGGGCTCGAACTTCAACGAAGTCTTCTTCACCAACGTCCGTATCCCCGATTCGCAGCGACTCGGCGAGGTGGGCGAGGGCTGGCAGGTGTCGCTGACCACGCTGATGAATGAGCGGCTGGCTGTCGGCGGCGCCGGACCGCCGGACTTCCGCGAGATCTTCGAGCTCTCGCGAGCCGTCGAGCTTGACGGCGCCACCGCGATCGCCAACTCGGCGGTTCGCGATCGGCTCGCCGACTGGTATGTCGAGGCCGAGGGGCTGCGCCTGACCAAGGCGCGCACCCTCACGAAGCTCGGCCGGGGCGAGACACCCGGGCCGGAGGCGTCCATCGAGAAGCTCGTGAGCGCCTCGAAGCAGCAGGAGATCGGAGCCTTCGGCGCCGACCTGCTCGAGCAGGCGGGAGTGCTGGTGGCCGGAGACGAGGTTTTCCTGCACGGGATCTTCCAAGGCGCCTTCCTGTCCTCCCCCGGCATGAGGATCGCCGGCGGCTCCGACGAGATCCTTCGCAACATCATCGCCGAGCGCGTGCTGCAGCTACCGGGTGACATCCGAGTCGACCGCGATGTTGCCTACAGCGACATCCCCGGCGGCTCGGCATAGAGCCTCCTACGGGAATATCTCGGCCGAGCTCGAGAACATCGCACCGCTCAGGGCGTCGAAGACGGCGACCACGACGCGGTGGTTGCGCTTGCGCATCAGCAGCGTGGTCTTCCACCAGTACATCTGCCCCGGCTCCGGCCGCTCCCTGCCCGCGATCCGGACGGACTCGACCGGCGTATCGGAGCGGTAGCCGGACTCATCCATCACGGTCACCCGCACCTCGACCTCCCCACCGTACGCATCAGGACCGACCTGCAGCAGCGTCACGTCGTCGAGCGCGAATCCGACCTCGAGCGGAATCTCCACGATTCCCCGACGCGCCTTGCGTGCCTTCCCGAAACGCACCTCGAGAGGTCTGTCGCTTGCCGGGTGGCCGAAGAGCAACGAGCTCTCGACCACCATCGTCACTTCGCTGCGGCGAGAGAGGTCGACGAAGCCCTCGCGCGTCCTCACCTCGAGGCCTGGCCTGAGCACGTCGACCTCGACATCGTGGCGACTGTCGTCGCCAGCCCGATCGAGTGAAAAGCCCAGCCAGTAGTACGAGCGAGTGTCATCGGAGACGGTCTCCAGTGCCGATAGCCTGCGGGAGTTGTACAGCGGCTGCCCGCCCGTTTCTCGAGCGAGGAAGGAGAGCGAGTCATGCATCTGCCCCTCACGCCCCATGAGCCCGCTGCCAGTTCCGCCATCGCTGGCGAAGCCCGAGCCCATGCCCGGAACGTCGACCGGATAGAGCGTGTAGCCCAGCAGGTTCGCTGCATCGGCCAACGGGCTCAGCAGCGTCGCAGAGCGCGGAATCAACTCCCGTGAGGCCGCGTACGCCGCCCCAAAGCTGCCACGCGAGGTAGTGACCGCGAACTCTGCCGGTGCCGCCGGCCATCCGCCATTGAGCAATATCATCACCTTCCGTCCCGGCGGCGAAGCGAAGCTGCGCAAGGTGGCGACGACGGCTGAGACGGCACGCTCGACCTGTTCCGCCAGCCGCCGGGCGTAGCTACGCTCGAGCGGGTCGAGCCTGCCGATGCCGCGTCGGAAACCGAATCCACTGCGGTCGCTGGCACGCAGCTCGCCCATGCGATGCAGACCGTAGCTTTTGCGCTCGGTGGCGTGGCGCAGGGCCCGCTCGAGCTCGAGCCGCGATTGCGTCCAGCTCGACAAGAGCTCCAGGCCACGACCATCAAAGGCCACGACCGCCATCCGATCGCGCGCATGGAGCCGATCGAGGTCTTCGATCAGGGCGCCCAGAACGCGGTTACGGTCGCGGGCGATCGAAAAGTAGTCATCGATGAAGACCAGGTAGCTGGTGCTCGCGCCCTCCGCGAGCGCGGGCGCGCCAGGCAACGCGCCGGAATCCCCCACCGATTCGCCACCCAGAATCTCGCTGAAATACTCGATCGGCCTCGGCGCGCCGTCGACACGAAGCCGGAAGTCGCCGGGACCGAGACCGTGGACGCGGATGCCATCGGCGTCGGTAACCACCACTTCGATGTTGACCACGCGTACGTCGATGACTTCGGTGAAGACGTCAGGAAGCTTCACCTCCTGAGGCGACGTGGCGGGCGCGAGCAGCAGGAGGAGACCGAAGCCGACCCAACGGTTCATCGCGAAGCCTGCTCGGACTCCGCACTATCCACGGCCGTGCGCTCGACCTGTGACAGCGTCGCCTCGAGCCGGGCCAGCCGCTCCTTCAAGCTCGCGATCTCCTCTCGCGCCTCCCGGATCGGGCCGAGCCGCTCAAGCGAGGCACGCATGAATCTGTTGGCGGTCTCCTGTACGTCGCGCACACCGCTCGAGAGGCGCTCACCGCTAGCGCGGACGAGATCGTGCAGGACGTCGGCCGGGACCCTGCCACGACCACTACGTCCCTCCTCAAGGATGATCTGGGTCAGCGTCGAGCCGGTGACGTCGGCACCGGTGGTGGTGTCGATGACCTCGATCTCCTCACCCTCCCGGATCCAGGTCGCGATCTCCTGCAGCGCCACGTAGCGGCTCTCGGCCGGGTCGTAGAGCTTTCGGCTTTCGTAGCGGCGGATCTTTCTCATCGGCTCTCCTCTGCGGCCTTTTGCCGCATCGCGGCACCATCGTACCGCAGCGCGGCGCCCTTTCGTCCACCATAGGATGGCAACGCTTTGAGAGTTCTTGCCGGGTCCCTTTTCATTTCTGTCTTGGCCATCGGTGGCTGCTCGCCGGGCGAGCCGGCACCAGAGGTCGACGTATTCGACCTGGCCGCAGCGCTGCCGAGAGCCGAAATTCTGCGCGAGACCACTCGCATCGACCTCGGAACCGGCGACGCCCGGCGGCTTCTCGGCTTCGGCTGGTGGGTCAACGACGAGGTCGCGACGGGTCTGAAGGACACCTTCGTATGGGGCGTCGACACCGAGTCGGCACTGACCTTCTTCGTGGTTTCACCTCGGGCTTTGCCCGTGAAGCTCAGAGGTCGACTCCCAGAGCGTATGGGAGAGGAGCTGACCGTCCAGGTCGCGGTCAACCGGAGGCCGGTCGGTGAAGTGCGGCTGCGAAGCGGCCTGCACAGCTACACGGTCACGCTCCCGGCAGACAGCCTGCTTGAGGGCGAGAACCTGCTGGAACTCCGCTACGAGACCGCTTCGGCGGGAAGGGGCGTCCTGCGTCGCCGAAACGTCGAGCTGAAGGTCGCCTGGCACGAGATCTGGTTCGACCCTTCCACGGAGGCACTGGAGCCACGGGTCCGCAACGGCGCACTGGTCGTGCCGCCACGGGTCCGGCTCGACTACCACCTTCGCTTGCCCGCCGGCAGCTCGTTAGAGATCGAAGGCGTGCGCACACGGGCCGATCAGGGCGGTCTCGAAGTGCGCCTCGATCGCGGGTCGGGCGGCCCCGTTCAGCTGATCCATGTACAAGGCGGCACGGCCGAAGCGGCGTTCGAACTGGGCGGAGAGCGTACCGAGATCGCCCGCCTGCGACTGCTTGGCGTGGTGGACCCGGGCGGAGGCAGCGGCGACGCGATCGTCGTCGACGGGGCGCGGCTCATCCTGCCCCGCCCAGCTGCTGCCAGCCCACCGACGAACCGGGCCTCCCCCGATGTGCAGGCCGCGCACGCCGCCCCGAGCGAGCCGAACATCATCGTCTATCTCATCGATACTCTGCGCGCCGACCAGCTGGGCGCCTACGGCGACGACCCCAGCCAAACACCCCACACCGACGGCTTCGCGGCCCGCGCCACCGTATTCGAGAACTCGGTGGCACAGTCGTCGTTCACCCGCTCGTCCGTCGCCTCGCTGCTGACGAGCCTGTGGCCACTCGCTCACGGCACGTTGGGAAGCCGATCCCGGCTGGCGGAAGAGGCGCTGACCCTGCCCGAGCTGCTACAAGACACGGGCTACCGGACCGCTGGCCTGGTCGCCAACGGCACAGTCGCCGCCGCGTTCGGCTTCGGCCAGGGCTTCGATGAGTACC
>JAYZDP010000174.1:0-15029 GCA_036337765.1 Acidobacteriota bacterium | reverse complement strand
TCATCGACCAGATTGAAGCAAGAGACCCCACGGTCGACCAGCTCCAACCGGACGCTGTGTCGTCCTCGAAGACCTCGGCAGCCATGACCTCCCGGACCTTCTGCTCGACCCACTCCGGCTCGCCGGGGCCTTCGGGTACGTACCTCTGCCATCGCGCCATTCCTCGCCGTCGTGAAGGACGACCTCATTGGGAGTACGGAGGTGGTGCGGCTCCGATCCGAGGACCAGGGCCAGGGGGTGACCGGCGGAGGCGTAGACGAACTTGCGGGTCGACGCCTCGTACACGCCGTACCACAGGGTGAACTACATATTGGCGTGGTCTTGCATCATGAAGCTGCCGTTGAGCGGCTTCAGCACCGGGCTCGGCTCACACAAGTCGACTCCGGGAATCGACTGCTTCCTCAGGATGTTCTTCGATTCCCTCCAGGTAGTTGGCCGTATCTCCGGCGCTCACCGTTCGCTTCTGGGCGACAATCGTCTTGTCGAACTCCATCCAATCCTCTCCGGTTTTGGCTTTTGTGGTCGGCGCCCGATCATGTGACGGCTCTACGACGGACTTGATGAACAGCGATCGTGGTCGCCGAGATGGCGAGGGCAGCCGCTCCGACGGCACATAGACCTGCGAAGCCGATCTTCGAGAACAGCAGGCTCGACAACAGGCTGGCCCCGGCCGCGGATACCCAGACCATCGAGTCGGTACGACCCTGCAGGAGGGTGCGGTCCGCGGCGGCGATACCTCGCGTCAGATTGGCACTTCCCGCCACGTAGCCGAAGCTCCAGCCGAGGCCGAGGAGAAAAAGCACTGCTGAGACGAGCCACGGACTCGACCCTGGCACCACCATGCCGCCCAGCGCCGCGAGCAGCAGGATCCCCTGCCCGGTAAAGATCATCGGCATTTCGCCGAGCCGATCGACCAGCAAACCAACGACGGGCGCGAAGAGAAACATGCCGATGATGTGCCCCGAAGCCACCGCACCGATGACTTCGAGGCTATGGCCCGCCGCCTTCAGATGAAGGGGCGTCATGGTCATGACGAGCACCATGACCGCGTGACCGAAGACCAGCGCCACCACCGAAACCTGGACCTGGGAGGTGCGGTACAGACCCCCCACGCCGACCGTCGCAACGGTGTCGTCGCGCGGATCGGTCTCGGAAGGTTGTGAGAGCAAGGAAGGGTCCGGCCGCAGCAGCAACCCGTAGAGCACGGCTGCTGCGAAGAAGAGAAGCAGACTGACGAGGTAGGCGCCAGCCAGGGGAGGTAGAGCCATCGACGAACCCAATCGGTCCGCCGGCGCGAGCAGATTCGGTCCGGCTACTGCACCGACCGTGCCTGCCCAGACGATCCATCCAACCATGGTCGCGCGCCGGTCGGACTCTTGCAGGTCGGCAGCGACATATCGCGTCAGCGCGCTGGCGCTGTTTCCGATGCCCGCGACGAAGAGACTCACGATCAGCAGTGGCAGCGAGGCGAGCAGCGTCGCTGAGCATGCGAGAAGGGCACCCGAAGCGCCGATGCTGTAAAAGAGAATGAGACCCGATCGACGTCCCCAGCGGGTCATCGCCATCGAGAGTAGAGAGGTCCCGGCAGCAGTTCCCAGTACCAACGCCGCGATCGGCACTCCGCTCCATGTAGCAGAGCCGCTGATCCTCTCTGCTACGAGCGCCGTCACGGTCATCAAGATGATGAAAGCCGTCGTGCCAACGCTCACACCAGAGAGCAGCACGAGTGACGTGCGCCGGCGCAGGCCCACGAGCCGGTCGGAGTCGATGAGCTGGTTTTCAGTCATCGGGCCGTGAGTTCCTGCGTGAAGGGTGGAGAGCCGGGTAGGATCGCAGCGGGAGACAAGTGTAAGGGTCGACGCCCTGGAACCGGAAGTACCTAAGCCTCGGACACACTCTGCGAGGAGGACCCATGGAGCCCAAGCTCAAACCAATTGGTGAAGTCGAGAATGTTCGCGAGGTCCTTAGTGCCAAGACGCCCCGCTCGGTCGAGCTGCACCAGCGCTCGTCGAAAGTCCTCGCTGCCGAGGTCGTGCAGACCGTCCACATGCCGCATCCGATCTACATCGAGCGGGCGCAGGGCTCGCGCATGACGGATGTCGATGGCAACGTGTACATCGATCTCACCATGGGCTATGGACCGCATGTCCTCGGCCACGCCCCAGCGAGTGTTGTTGCGGCAGTGAAAACCCAGGCTGAGAAGGGTATGCACTTTGGTCTGCACAACCCGTATCAGACCCGTCTGGCGGAGCTGATCACGGAGTCCTCCGCCTCGGTGGACGAAGTGGCCTTCACCAACTCGGGGACCGAGGCGACGATGAACGCGATCCGGGCCGCTCGCGCTTTCACCGGCAAGGAGCGCGTGGCGCTGTTCGATGGCAACTATCACGGCATTCACGACACCGCTCTCGTCGCCGCCGATACCAAGAGCCCGCGAGAGCGGCCTACGAATCACCCGAAGAGCGCGGGAATTCCCCAAGGAACCCTCGACCTCGTTCTGATGCTCCCGTATCGGAGCGCCGCCGCATTCGAGCTCATCCGGAAGTACAGAGACGAGCTTGCGGTCGTCGTGCTCGAGCCGGTGCAGAGCTCCAACCCACGCCTCGACACCCGCGAATGGATGCACGAGCTGCGCGCCGTCTGTGACGAGTGTGGTGTGCTCTTTCTACTCGACGAGGTGATCACCGGCTTTCGCCTCGCGTACGGTGGCATTCAGGAGCGCTTCGAGCTTGGCGCGGACCTGGTCACCTACGGCAAGGCGATCGGCGGTGGGTCGCCCATCGGCGCCGTCGGCGGCCGCCGCGACATCATGAGCGTCTTCGGAGCGGGGGCTTCGGTGAGCGCGTCGAGTCCAAAGCGAGTCCGGATCTTTACTGGAACGACTTTCGCTGGGAATCCCCTCACCATGTGTGCTGGCGTCGCCGCGCTGGAGCAATTGCAGGCTCGCCAGAATGAGATCTATCCTCACCTGGAAAGCCAGGCCGACCGCCTAGCAGCCGAGGTCAATGCCTATCTCGAGCGCGAGAGGATCCCCGCTCAGATCATGAACGCCGGATCCATGTTCCACCTCTTCTTCCAGACGGACAGGATCGAGTCCTCGCGAGATGTTTTCGGGGACCAGGCGCGCCTCGAGAACGAGTTCTATCTCCATCTGCTGAACCACGGCGTCATCGTTCCTGGAATCCACCTCGCCTTCATCTCGGCGGCCCACACGGTAGAGGATGTCGACGCCGTCATCGCAGCCTTCATCCAATCGTTCGACGATCTGAGGGCGGCCGGGCAGATCGCCCCGCAGTAGCGGGAGATGATGCAGGACGACGTAGCGCGGAGAACTGGGGCCGGTGCGGTCGTGACAGCGGCCCTTTTCGGCGTGGCGCTGGCGTTCCCGGCTGCCGTTTGCTCGCAGCCTGCTGACCTGGTATTCCGCGGCGAGCACATCGTCACCCTCGCGCCTCCAGCCGAGGCGCTCGCCGTTCGCGGCGAAGACATCGTTGCCGTTGGCAGGTGGCAGGACGTGGCGCCACTCGTCGGCGACGATACGCGCGTGGTCGAGCTCGGCGATCGTGCCCTGATCCCGGGCTTTATCGACGCTCACGGCCATTTGGTGATGGCCGCGCAGACGGTGGATCTCGCCAACGTCGCGTCGCCGCCGGTCGGTCCGGTCGAGACCCTCGCCGACTTGATCGCAGAGCTTTCGCGCTTTGCTCGGGCCCGAGAGCTCGCCGACGACGATTGGGTGGTCGGCTTCGGCTACGACGACTCGCTGATTGCCGAGCGTCGCCATCCGACCGCCGCGGATCTCGACGCCGCGTTTCCTGACCGTCCCGACTATCTGGTGCACGTGTCGGGTCACCTGGCGGCCGTCAACTCGCGCGCCCTCGAGATCGCCGGTGTCGGTGCCGAGACGCCGGATCCTCCCGGGGGACACATCCGCCGATTGGCAGACGGTCGCCGCCCCAATGGCGTGCTGGAAGAGAGCGCTCGCGGCCTGCTCGAACGGGCGAGGCCGGTGCCAACAGGAGACGAGATGCAGGCGAGCCTGCGCCGGGCGCAGGATCTGTACGCGCGCAACGGCATCACGACCGGCCAGGACGGCTTCACGTCGGCGGCGGGTCTCGCTCTTCTTGAGGCTGCCGCCGCCCGTGACGAGATCGTGATGGACGTCATCACCTTCCCGGCAGGTCGTGGCTTCAGCGACGAGCGCCTCGGCGAGCTCGCGGTGGGAAATTACCGCGGACGACTGAAAGTCGGCGGCGTCAAGCTCAGCCTGGACGGCTCGCCGCAGGGAAAGACCGCCTATCTGACGCAGCCGTATGCGGTACCGCCGGCCGGGCAGAAGCCCGGATACCGGGGCTATCCCGCGATGGAGCAGGAGCAGGTCGACGCTCTGTTCGCGCGCTTCCTGGGACAGCGGATTCCGATCCTGGCGCACGCCAACGGCGATGCAGCTGCGGACCAGCTGCTACATGCCATGGAAGCCGTCGAGCGCGACGGCGATCTTGGCGACCATCGCACGGTGATGATCCACTCGCAGATCGTCCGCCGTGACCAGCTCGAGCGCATCGCACGGCTGCGCGTGGTGCCGTCTTTCTTCGTCGCCCACACCTTTTTCTGGGGCGACTGGCATCGCGACTCGGTGCTCGGCCACGACCGTGCCTACTTCATCAGTCCGGCGCGCACCGCGTCCGAGTTCGGCATTCGCTACACCTTCCACAACGATGCGCCGATCGTGCCCCCTGACATGCTGAGGTTGATCTGGACTGGCGTCAACCGGCGCACGCGCTCGGGCGACATCCTCGGGCCGGCGGAGCGCGTCAGCACGGAAATGGCCCTTAGAGCTGTCACGATCGAGGCCGCCTACCAGAACTTCGAGGAGGATCAGAAGGGGACGCTGGAGGTCGGCAAGCAGGCGGATCTCGTCGTGCTGTCGGCCGATCCGCTGTTCACGCCTGCACCGTTGCTGAAGGACATCGCGGTCGTCGAGACGATCTCGCGCGGTCGGTCGATCTATCTGCGGGACGGCTCGTGATCGATTTCGAGTCCTTCACCCACCTGAGCTTCGACTGCTATGGCACGCTGGTCGATTGGGAGAGCGGCATCTTGAGCGTCGTGGAGCCGGTGCTCGAGCGCCACAAGGCCAAGGCTCGTAGCGGCGAGCTGTTGCGGCTGTTCGCGAAGCACGAGGCCAAGCAGGAGGCGAAGCACTACCGGCCGTACCGAGCGGTGCTGCGCAACGTCATGGCCGGAATCGCGGCTGAGGTGAGGTTCCTGCCGATAGATCGCGACCTCGACGCTCTGGCTGACTCGGTGGGGGACTGGCCGCTTTTCGAGGACACGGCCGACTCCTTGCGGGCGTTGGCTACCCGCTACGAACTGGTCGTGCTCTCGAACGTCGACGACGACCTGTTCGCCGAGACCCGGCAAGCGCTAGGAGTGGACTTCGCGGAGGTCGTCACCGCCCAGCAGACCGAGAGCTACAAGCCTCACCCCGCGCACTTTCACACCGCCCTCGATCGGTTGGGGATCGATTGCGGCGACATGCTCCACGTGGCGCAGAGCCTTTACCACGATCATGTGCCGGCCAAGGCGCTCGGCTTCACGACGATATGGGTGAACCGACCGAGTTATCGGCGCGGATCGGGGGCGACGGTGACCGCCGAGGAGACGCCGGATCTCGAAGTGTCTGATCTGGGGTCGCTGGTCGACGCGATGGGGATCGAGAGGCAATGAGCGATCCGCTGCAGCGCTCACGCGCCGGCGATGCGACCTCGATGCGCATCGACGAGGCTCCGGTCGTGGTCTTCTCGCTCGAGACCACGGGCTTTTCAGCGGGTCGGCACCGTATCTGCGAGATTTAACCCTGTCGCCTCGCACGTGACGGCGGCGCTGTGCTCGCCTCGTACAACGTCACCTCGGGGTCGAGTTCCTGTGCGACCAGATGGAGCGCGCCAGGATCGACTTCGCCGCACCTCACTTTTGCCTGATGTTTCTACGCCCGATGCTTGAGTTCGGGCCACGCTGCTCACTCGAAGAGGCGTGCTCCTCGCATGGGCTGACGTTCTCGCGCGAGCCCTGCAGTCGCGCCGACGAGGAGACCTCGACCGAGCTGTTGTGCTACTACAGGACGCGGTGCGTCGCTACTGGCGGGCGGTGTCTGGCGCTGTCGCGGACTACCAGGTCAGCGACATGGAGCCGGGGCTGGTGCGCAAGTTGCGTACGCTCTCGGATGGACTCCCGACGAATAGGTCGACAGCGCCTCGATCGTCTGCTTCATTCGTCGCGAAACGGGCTACGACGCAGCGCGTACTGTAGCGGCTCCCGGGGGACCTGGAATCGGCGCAGCACGTCGTTGCCCTGATAGTCGACGTCGGCCATGCCGATCGGACTGGTGTAGAAGGCGTCGACCACCAACCGGCGGACCCACGAAAAGAAGCGAACGCCGGGGCCGAGCTGGCCTCTCGGCTCGGTGGTGTAGTGGTGGAACCCGGCGTACTCGATCGAGTCGACGATGCCCTCGTAGCCAGGGTCCTCTTCCACCACCTTGGCGGCGAGCAGGTCGAGAAGTTCGGTGCGATCGCGGTCCGCGGCCTCGACGAAGACGGCGCCGTAGCGGCTCGTCGACTCGTGGTCGAGCCACAGCATGCCGGCGCTGAGAATACGCCGCAGCTCGTCATTGTTCGAGGCGAGCAGGCCGATGAACTCCGGCGCTCCCGCCTCGAGCGCGGAGCCAGAGCGCTCGTCGGCGGGGATGATGGTTTCTGCCAGTAGGCGCAGCAGCCGCCACTCGTGCTCGAGAAAGGCCTGCGATCTTTCGCTGGTGGCCGGCTGCTCCTGTAAAGCCGCGTGCACCATCGTGCCGAGCTCGCGGGACAGGGGTGCCGGCACCAGGGCGCCCGCACCCAGGGCCGTCAACGACAGGGCGCTGCGGCGAATCGCCTCGCGACGGCTGAGCTCAGACATCGCCCCTCCGGAGCAGCTCGGCGAGGTACTCGGAAGTGCGCCAAGCCAGTGCCTTGATAGTCAGCGTCGGGTTCTTGTCGGGGCACGAGACGAAGGGTGCGGCGTCGGCGACGAACAGATTCGGGGTCTCCCATGACTGGCTGAAGCTGTTCAGCGCCGAACTGCGCCGGTCCGAGCCCATGCGCACGCAGCCGAGCTCGTGGATGATCGAACCGCCGATCGAGATGCCCTTGCCATCGCGACGGGGATTGGAAATACCGCCGACGTCCCCGCCCATCCGTTCGATGATCTCGCGAAAGGTGCGCTCCATGTGTCTTGCCTGCTTCCACTCGTAGTCGGTCCAGCCCCAGTGGAATCGCAGCACCGGGATGCCCCAGTCGTCGACCGTGTCGGCGTCGATCTCGCAGTAGCTCGACAGATTCGGGATCATCTCGCCGCGCCCGGCGAGGTTGATACGCGTCCCCCAGCCCTGGCGCAGCGCCTCCTTCAAACCGGCGCCGTAGCCGCCTTGGCGGCTTGCCGCGCCGCTGAAGCTGCCGAGCATCGGCATGCCGAAACCGCCCCCGATCTCGATGTGGTAGCCGCGTGGAAAGTCCTTGTTGGGCTTGTCGTGCTCCCACCACGGCATGTAGAGGTGCGCGCCTCCGGCGCCGTCGCTGTTGTAGCGCGGCATGCCTTCCATGGCCGGAATGTTGCCCCACAGCTCGAAGCCGACGGTGTCCATCAGGAAGCGACCGACGACCCCCGAGTCGTTGGCGACACCGGCGGGGAAGCGAGTCGAGGTCGAGTTCAGAAGCAGCCTCGCGGACTCGCAGGCGCTTGCCGCCAGTACCACCGTCCGGCAGCGGATCTGCTGCTCCGTGCGGGTGGCCTTGTCGACGTAGGAGACCGCCGAGACCCGACCCTCGTCATCAGTGATGATCTCGCGAGCCATCGAGCCGGGGAAGATCTCGAGCTTTCCGGTCTCGAGCGCGGGCAGGATCTCGACGTTTGACGACGAGTAGTTCGACGCCGTTATGCAACCGCGCCCGCACTGGCCACAGTAGTGACAGGGGGCACGACCGTTGGTGCGCCGAGTGATGACCGCGCGGCGATTCGCGATGCACGGGATCGCCATCTGCTCGCAGGCCTTCTGGATCAGGGCCTCGTGCACCTTGGGTGGGGGCGGTGTTTGGAAGATGCCGTCGGGCGCGGTTCGCAGCCCTTCCCGCGACCCTGTGATGCCGACGAAGCGCTCGACCCTCTCGTAGTAGGAGACGACGTCGTCGTAGGAGATCGGCCAGTCAGTGCCCAGGCCGTCGGTCGAGTAGGGCTCGAAGTCGTAGTCGGAGAAGCGCAGAGAGATGCGACCCCAGTGATTGGTACGCCCGCCCAATACGCGCGAGCGGAACCACTCGAACTCGCTACCGTCGGCGACCGTGTACGGCTCTCCTGGAATCTGCCAGAAGCCGTTGGGCGCCGAGAAGAAGCCGCGCGGTGCACGCCCGAAGTAGCTCGCTCCGTCGTCGTAGGCACCGCGATGCGCGACGTCGTGCGGCAGCATGTGCTCCTTGAAGTCGGTCAGCGGATCGATCATGCCGCCGGCCTCCAGCAACGCGACCTCGACACCGAGATCGGTGAGAACCTTGACGACCGTGCCGCCGCCCGCTCCGGAGCCGATGACGACGACGTCCCAGACCTTCGGGCTCTTCATGACTTGCATGCGTGGTGCCGATGCTATCCCGACGACGAGAGGCGCGACCGCCGCGCACGCTTGGTCCGCATGACAAGATAGCGACTTCCACATCTAGCGCCGTGTAGCGGAACGAAAGCGGCGATCAACACCGAGAACCAAGCGACAGGAGACTGATGGTGAGTGTCGAGGTGATCCAGCCTCAGCGCAGCGGCTCCGATCTCACGGAGGAGATCCGTGCGGCGGACCCGGGCCCGGGGCTGACCCTCTGGTGGCTGGGACAGAGTGGTTTCGTAGTCAAGGCGGGGCGGGTCTGCGTCCTGTTCGATCCCTATCTCTCCGATTCTTTGTCACACATGTACGCGGCTACCGACCATCCTCACATTCGGATGACGGCGTTGGCGGCGCCCGCGGGCGAGCTCGACTTCATCGACATCGTGACCTGTTCGCACCATCACACGGATCACCTCGATGCCGACACGCTCCGACCGCTGGTTGCCGCGAACCCGGCTCTCACCCTTCTGGTGCCGGAGTCGTGCTCGGATCTGGCTTCGGGGCGGGCCGGCATCACGACCGACCGGGTCGACACCGTCGACGCCGGGCAGACGGTTGAGCTCAACGGCGTCACGGTTCACGCGGTCGCCGCGGCGCACGAGCGCATCGAGCTCGACGCAATGGGACATCATCGCTACCTCGGGTATGTCGCGGTCTTCGACAATGGCTACTCGGTTTTCCACAGCGGCGACACCGTCCTGCACGACGACCTGGTCGCATCCCTAGAGCCGTTCACCATCGATGTGGCAATTCTGCCGATCAACGGGCGTCGCTCCGAGCGTGGTGTAGCCGGAAATCTGTGGGGCCGCGAGGCCGCGCAGCTGGCCAAGGACATCGCGGCGGAGGTGGCGGTGCCGTGCCACTACGACATGTTCACCTTCAACACTGAGTCGCCCGAGGAGTTCACCAAGACCTGCGACGAGATCGAGCAGCCCTACAAAGTGCTCGCATGTGGCGAGGCGTTCCACGTCGAGTAAGGGATGAGCGCGTCGATGAGCGGGCGGGATCGACGGCGCTTCATCAGTCAGGCAGGTCTCGCCGGTCTTGGTCTTTTGGGGGCTCGTGTCAGTCGGGGGCAGCAGCCGGCGTTTCGGATCTCGCTGGCCGAGTGGTCGCTGCACCGCACCCTCTTCGCCGGTGAGCTCGATCATCTCGACTTCGCGCGTACGTCACGGGAGCTGGGCATCGACGGTGTGGAGTACGTCAATCAGTTCTTCAAGGACAGGGCCGAGGATCGTGCGTACCTCGAAGAGATGAAGCGTCGCTGTGACGGCGAAGGCGTTCAGAGCCTGATTCTGATGGTGGACAACGAGGGCCGTCTTGGTGCGCCGGACCGCAAGGAGCAGGCAGAGGCCGTCGCCAACCATCGCAAGTGGATCGAGGCCGGGCGCTTCTTGGGTTGTCACGCGGTGCGCGTCAACGCCCACAGTGAAGGTAGCTTCTCCGAGCAGCAGAACCGGGTGGCCGACGGGCTGCGCGAGCTCGCCGAGGTCGGCGCAGAGCTCGGGGTCGACGTCATCGTCGAGAATCACGGCGGGCTGTCGAGCCACGGTCGGTGGCTGGCCGGAGTGATGCAGAAGGTCGACCACCCGAGCTGCGGCACTCTCCCAGACTTCGGCAACTTCGGCGACTACGGTGGCTATGACTTCAGTCGTGGGGTAGAGGCCTACGACCGATACCTCGGGGTCGCCGACCTGATGCCCTGGGCCAGGGGGGTCTCGGCGAAGAGCCACACCTTCGGCGCCGACGGCGAAGAGACCCGCATCGATTTTCGGCGCATGATGAGGGTCGTGCTCGATGCCGGCTACTCAGAGTGGGTCGGCATCGAGTACGGCGGCGGCCCGCATCCGGAGCTGGAGGGCATTCGTCTGACCAAGCTCCTGCTCGAGCGTGTGCGCTCAGAGCGGTCATAGGCTAGGTCGATGCCGTCTCGTCCGGGTCGTCACTGCTCGACAGCCAGCCCTCGAGGATCAGCACCGCGGCGCCGGTGAGTATCGCCACGTCGGCGAGGTTGAAGACTCCGGTCCGCACCGGGCCGAGGCCGACGTTGGCGAAGTCGCGCACCACACCATCGAAGAGCACCCGGTCCAGGAGGTTGCCGAGGCCGCCACCGAGAATGAGGCCCAGGGCCGCCAGGCCCCGAAGCTCGAGACGCTGTGACAGGGCCATGTAGGCGACCATGGCGAGCGTGACCGTCACACCGATGGTGAACAGCCACCAGCGCAGGCTGGGTCCGAGAGTTTCGCCGAGCCCGAGAAAGCCGCCGCGGTTCAACACCAGGGTCAGCCGGAAGATGCCGCCTAGATATTCGATCGGTGGGCTGTCAGCGAAGCGGTCGAAGATCACCGACTTTGACGACTGGTCGCAGCTCGTCGTGGCTCCTGCGATCAGCAGCAGCACGACGAGGCGGCGCGCCCGGCCACCGCTAGTCGTTGTCTTCGCCGCGCTCAGGTCGTTGGATGGCATCGAAGTACCGGTCGGCCTCCTGTGCACTGGCGAAGACCGACGTCTCGGGAAGGGCGGCAGCGATCTCGAGCCGGCCGTCGAGGATGACTTCCACCACCTTCGGCCTGATCTCGTTCGATTCGATCTTCAGACTCATGACGGTCCTTTGATTGTATGCAGCCACGCTCAATCGAACACGACGGTCTTGTTGCCGCAGATGAGGACCCGGTCCTCGAGATGGCAGCGGACCGCGCGAGCCAGCACCACTTTCTCTAGATCACGACCTTTTCGGGTCAGATCGGCCACCGAGTCGCGATGGGAGCAGCGCACGACGTCCTGGTCGATGATCGGCCCCTCGTCGAGGTCCGCCGTCACGTAGTGAGCCGTCGCTCCCACCAGCTTGACGCCGCGCGCGTAGGCTTGGTGATACGGGCGACCGCCGATGAATGCGGGAAGAAACGAATGGTGAATGTTGATGATCACGCCGGGGAAGGTATCCACGAAGCTCTCGCTCAGAATCTGCATGTAGCGAGCGAGCACGATGAGATCGACGTCGGCCGCCCGGCAGAGCTCGAGCGCCGTGGCCTCCGCTTCGGGCTTGGTCTCCTTCGACACGGGCAGGTGGTGGAAGTCGACCCCGAACTGGTCGGCCACCTCTTCGAGGTCTGGGTGATTGGAGATGATCATGGCGAGGTCGGTAGCTAGCTCGGCGGCTCGGTGGCGCCACAGCAGGTCGTAGAGGCAGTGGTCGAAGCGCGATACGAAGATCGCGGTTTTGCGCCGCTCGTCGGCGATCGCCAGCCGCCAAGTCATGTCGAAGCGTGCGGCGAGCTCGGCTACGGCTGCCTGGATCGAGGTCAGGTCGGTGCGCGCCTCGGACCAGTCGAAGCGCACGCGTTGAAAGAACTTTCCCGCGACCACATCGGAGTGCTGGTCGGAATCGAGGATGTTGGCGCCGTGGCCATAGAGCACCTGGGCCAGGCTGGCGACGATGCCCTTGCGATCTGGGCACGACACCAGGAGCGTCGCGGTATCGGTTGTCGACATTCAGGCGCCATTTTATGCGTCGCGGCCCGCCGGCGAGCCCGGTGACAGCTGTGGCCTCATTGCGCGGGCGCCCGCAAGCCGGAGTTATAGTCAAGCCCTTGTTTCCTGGAGCCCACGCCGCCGAATCACCCGGCAAGACCGCTATCGTCATGGCGACGACCGGCGAGATCGTCACCTACGGCGAGCTCGAGGCTCGCTCCTGCCGCCTGGCGCACTTCTGGCATCAGGCGGGCCTGCGCCGCGGCGACCATGTCGCGGTGTTCCTCGAGAACCATCTCCGCTACTTCGAGGTGTTTTGGGCGGCACGCCGATCCGGCCTCTATTTGACCCCGGTCAACCGCTATCTCACCGCAGAGGAGGCCGCCTATATCGTGTCGGACTGTGGCGCCACGAGCCTGGTCTCGTCCGCGGGCCTCGCCGACGTTGCGGTAGACCTGCCGCCACTCCTCTCGGAGTGCCACCTGCTCTTGATGATGGATGGTGCCGTGGCCGGATGGCTCGGTTACGAGAATGCGGTGGCGGAGCAGCCGCCCGAGCCGCTCCTGGCGCAGCCCTGCGGGGCGGTCATGTTCTACAGCTCGGGCACCACCGGCAGACCGAAGGGGATCCTGCCGGAGCTTCCCGAGCGATCGGTGGACGAGCCCGACGACGACACGGTGGCTCTCGCTCCGAGCTTTCAGATCGACGCCGATGCCGTCTACCTGTCGCCGGCGCCGCTGTACCATGCCGCCCCGCTCGGATTCACCAGCATGGTGCACACCATGGGGGGTGCGGTAGTGGTGATGGAGAAGTGGGACCCCGTGCTTGCTCTCGAGTTCATCGAGAGGCATTCCGTGACGGTGAGCCAGTGGGTGCCGACGATGTTCACGCGCATGCTGAAGCTCCCGCCCGAGGCGCGCGAGGCCCACGACCTGTCGAGTCATCGGGTGGCGATCCACGCCGCGGCCCCCTGCCCGGTGGAGATCAAGCGGCAGATGATCGAGTGGTGGGGACCGATCCTCGTCGAGTACTACGGTGGCAGCGAGGGAAACGGGCTGACCTTCATCTCGAGCGAGGCGTGGCTCGCCCACCCCGGCTCAGTCGGCCAGGCCGTGCTTGGATCTCTTCACGTCTGCGACGACGACGGCAACGAGCTTGCGCACGGCGAGGAGGGACTCATCTACTTCGAGCGCGATGAGATGCCCTTCGAGTACCACAACGACCCAGTGAAGACCCGCCAGGCTCAGCATCCGGTGCACGAGAGCTGGTCGGCGCTCGGCGATGTGGGCTACCTCGACGCGGAGGAGTTCCTCTACCTGACCGACCGCAAGGCGTTCATGATCATCTCGGGCGGTATCAACATCTATCCCCAGGAGATCGAGGATGCCCTCGTGATGCATCCCGGGGTCGCCGATGTGGCGGTGATCGGGGTGCCAGACGAGGACTTGGGAGAGGCGGTCAAGGCCGTGGTGCAGCCGATGGAGGGCACGGTGACCTCCGACGAGCTAGCTACCGAGCTGCTGGCGTGGCTGCGCGATCGCGTCGCCCACTACAAGGTGCCGAAATCCGTCGACTTCGAGGCTCAACTGCCGCGGCTCCCTACCGGCAAGCTCTACAAGCGGCTCCTGCGCGATCGCTATTGGGGAAAGCGCAACTCGCGGATCGTGTGACCGGCGAGCCACGGGTCCTCATACGTTCTTCCTCTCGAGCACCGGCTCGAGCTCGAAGAGCATGCCGAGTCGTCGGGCCTCGTTCTCGACAGACCTGCGCAGCCACTTCGGGGCTAACTCGAAGGGCTTGACCTCGACCCGCAGGCTTGTAGTCTTGGCTTCGTGCTTCCAGGTTCCAACGATGCGTCCGTCGACCAGTACGACCGGAGACAGCCAGCCTTGGGGCGGGTAGACATGACTCTTGAGGGTCGCATCGAGGATGGCGGCGACCCCTCGAGGCGCGGCCGCCACGTAGGGATCGAAGGCGGGAAGCAGGCGCACGCTGCGCGAGGGCTTTGCTTCCAGGAGATCCTCGAGAGCGGCGGCGAGTGCCCAGCGGCGTTCGCCGTCGATGTCCACTTGGTGCACCTCGTCGCCGATGGCGTCGAATCGCCGCTGGGCCTGGGGTAGCGAGCGCAGGCCCCACCAGCGCGCCAGCTCTTCCCGGTTGGCCGGTCCGTAGGCTCTGAGATAGCGCCGGGTGATCTCGGCGAGGGCGATGTCCGGCTCGGGCTCAGCGCTCGGCTCGAACCAGCGCTCCGGGGCCGTGAAACGTACCTGTTGACCTTCACTCGGAGCGAAGATCAGGTGCCCCCGAAACGAGGCTGGCTTCAGTGTCGCGCCCTAACTGTCAGTGAGTCTCTCCGCGCGCTCGTTGGACCCGGTCAGCTCAAGGATGCGCGCCGCCAGTTGCTGGCGTGTGAGAGCCGAGTCGTCGTTTCGCAGAGTCCCGTCTCGCAGCGACGCAGCGACAGCGTCGAGGCTTCGGCCTCGAGCGCCTTTTCCGCCGGTTGGCGGACTGTCAGTCCCTGCCGCTCGCAGCGGTGGGCCAAGACCACGGACCAGCTGAGCTCGATCACGAGTTAGGAGGCTTGAAGAACAAGGTGGACGAAGGTTTGAAACGGTGGTGGACCTGATTGTAGGCAGAAGAGGAAATCGTAGCATTGCTATATGTCAGGAAGGTATAGATATGACGAGGATTGTCAAGAGGGGGGGACGAAGTTTGTTAGCATCTTCGAGGTGCGCACTTGATGAGCGTACCGTAAGTGGTTCTATTTTCAGGCTTTGCGAGGCTGTCACACTTTGGCACGCGGTGTGCTTTCTTTGCCGGGTGGAGGTAGTTGGCTATGGTGAGACTGGGGATCGTTTCGGAGACCACTCAA
>JAYZDP010000173.1:0-20433 GCA_036337765.1 Acidobacteriota bacterium | reverse complement strand
ACCGGTGCCGCTGCCGTCGCTGCCGCCAAGAAAGTAGGACCCGGCCGCGGCCGCGCCCAGAAGGCCTGTGACCGCGGCCGCTGCGATCAGCGGTGTCTTGCTCTTGCCCTTCTTGCGCACGCGCGCACTATGGTGGCGCATCTGCAGAGTCGAGTCCGGGCGATCGAAGGCGAGGTCGAGCTCCTGAGCGGCCACGCCCAGAGCCTCCCGAGCCGCGTTGGCGAGGTCGATGCAGCGCGGGTAGCGGGCCTCGGGCTTCTTCTCGAGCGCTCGCAGGAGTACGCGGTCGATCTGTGCCGGCAGCGACTGTTTTTTCTCGTGCGGCCGAATCGGCGTCTCGTGAACGATCTTGTACAGGATCGTAGTCGGGTTCTCGCCCGTGAACGGAAGTTCACCGGTCAGCATCTGGTAGAGGATGACCGCCACCGAGAACTGATCCGAAACCCCGGAGACCTGCTGTCCCGTGACCTGCTCCGGCGACATGTACGACGGCGTACCCACTACGGTTCCGGTGCGGGTGAGATTCGTCGATGTCAGCTTGGCGACGCCGAAGTCGGTGATCTTGGGCTCGCCGTCGTGAGCGATCAGGATGTTCGCGGGCTTGATGTCGCGGTGCACCACGCCGTGATCGTGTGCGAAGTCGAGCGCGCCGCAGATCTTGTTGGCGCACTCGGCGATTTCCTTGAAGGACAGGACGCGGTCGGACTTGAGGATGTCCGCCAGGTCTTCTCCCGGCAGGTACTCCATGGCGAAGTAGGGAGAATCGCCCTCCGTACCCACATCGAAGACCGTGACGATGTTCGGGTGCTGAAGGTTGCCCGCCGACTGGAACTCGCGCTCAAAGCGCATCT
Organism: Acidobacteriota bacterium; assembly: GCA_036337765.1. Classification (GTDB taxonomy): domain Bacteria; phylum Acidobacteriota; class Thermoanaerobaculia; order Multivoradales; family Multivoraceae; genus JAYZDP01. The sequence continues at coordinate 19,582 of JAYZDP010000173.1, read as the reverse complement.
GTAGCTCTTGAACTTCATCGTCGTCGAGCCCGGCCTCTGCCTTGACCACCTTGATGGCGACCTGACGCTTGATGACCGGATCCTCGGCCAGATAAACCATCCCCATGCCGCCCCTGCCCACGGGTCGGATGACTCTGAAGCGGCCGAAGTTCTCGGGCTGGTTCGCCGCACCGCCTGTGCTCGTCATGCGCTACCTATGATAGGGGCAGCGGTACGCCCGGAACAAGGCATCACTACCGGTCCCATGGGCGGTGCCGCAGACGTTGGCGATGCCGTCGACGCCGGCCCTCTACTGCATGACGGTTTCGCTCAACGTCTTGGCCGCGGGCGAGAGCGGTGCATAGGTGAGAATGCGGTGGATTCGGTCGACCGCTTTGGTGTGGTCTCCGACCCGCTGATACACGATCGCCTCCTTGTACATCTCGTCGGCGAGAGCGTCCTGACGGGCCGAAACGCGGGTCGCGAGCGGGCTCGTGGGGTGGCGATCGAGAAACTCGGCGCCGTTGTCGAGCTCTTCGAAACGCTCGGCCCGCTGAGCGAGGCGACCGCTGGCGAGGTTCGAAAGGGCGTCGTCCGGAGCTTCGTCGGCGATCGACTGCAGAGCGGCGAGCCTGTCGATACGGGGTGTGAGAATGCTCAGCGCGCGCTCGGCGCGACCCGAGAGCTCGCCGTCGCCGCTTTCGGTCCAGACCCGAAGCAGGTGCTCGACCGCTTCTGCCTCCTTCAGCAGGCGGGCATAGGCCTCGCCGAGGGCGAGTGCGGCCTCAGTACCGCGGTCCGAGTCGCGGAAGTTGCTGACGAAGGTCTCGAGGAAGGGAGTCTCGTAGATCCCGCCTTCCAGAACGGAGACGGAGTCGGGATAGAGCCGGTCTCGTTGTGTTCTCAGTTGGCTCATCTCGGTGTCCAGATCGGCGAGGAAGGTGCTGTCTGGTGTGAGGGAGAAGACTTCTTCGATCTGCTTCTGATAGCTCGTCATCAGCTTGCCGTAGTCGCGCCCGAGCGGGCGCGCGGCCTCGACTTCAGCCCGCTCGGTGTGCAGGGTCTCCCCCCGTAGGCCCTCGGCTACAGGTCCTCGCGGCCAGGCGGCCAGAGCCGCCGTCTTTGCGATCCCATCCGTTTCGGGGCGGCTGCGGGGGTGGCTCACGAAAGTGAGAAGCGCGGCCTGGGTGCTTTTGCGGTAGGGCTCGACCGGCCGCGGCTCCTGGACCTTGAATGTGGACTTGCGGGCCCGCGCCGCGCGCACCCGCTCTTCGAAGAATGGGTGGGTCTGCAGATACCCGAAGCTCTGATCCTGCGGCATGCGCTCTTCCATGCGCGCCATCAGGCGCTGCCCGCCCGCAGGGTCGAAACCCGCTGCCGCGGCGAAGCGCTGGCCCTGTTCGTCGGACTCGTCCTCGTTGCCGCGCGAATAGCTGCGCAGCAGCAACTCGGTAAGGAGCATGCCCGTCATCGCCGCACCCTGGACCAGATCGGCGGTCTGGCTGTCGCTGCGCACCATTCCCCAGCCATCTACGTAGGGCTCGGATTCGACCTGTGCGGCGCCGACCATCGCCCCGACGGTCAACGCCTGACTCAGGACGTTGAGCATCGTCGCCCGCTTGCGCATCTTGAGAAAGTGCTCTTCGGTGACGTGCGCGACCTCGTGGCCCAAGATGGCGGCCAGCATGTCGTCGTCGAGGCCGAGATCGAGCATGCCTCGAGTGATGAAGATGTGCCCCGCCGGAAGCGCGAAGGCGTTGGGCACCGCCATGTCGATCACAAAAAATGAGAACGGGTACTTGTCGAAGTTGGAGTGACGGGCGATGGAGTAGCCGATGCGGTTGACCCGCTCCCGCTGCGCGGCGTCGTCGTACGGGCCATAAACGCGCAGCGCCTCGATGGCCGCCTCGGCGCTCTTGGCGAACAGCTCCGGGTTGGTGATGTTCTGCGCCGCGGCGGGCGCGGTCGCGAGAGCCGCGCACAGGAGGCCGGCTACGGGGAGGTAGCAACCTTTCATCGTAGAGCTCGTCATTGGGATAGCGGATTGGAACAGTCGATTATTCCTTGTGCGTATGGGAATTACGAGCGCACTACGAAGGCTCGCTTGACCGCTCTCGTAGGCCGTGGTTACAGTGGAATCAGTACCCTCGAATCCAGTAAGGGAGACCTAGTGAAGAAAGCCCTCGTGGTCGGACTGCTGGCCTCCAGCCTCGCTGTCCTGATCGGTGCAGCGCCTGTTACCGCCAAGGTGCGGATCAAGCTCGCGACGATCCTTCCCGAGAACAGCCCACAATTCAAGCTGCTGGAGGGCCTTGCGGAGCAGTGGAAGCAGATCTCGGGCGGCGAGGTCGACCTCGTGCTCTATGGCGGCGGTGTGCAGGGCGACGAATCCGATGTGATCCGCAAGATGCGGATCGGCCAGTTGCAGGCGGGTGCGCTGTCGGTCAACGGGCTGACCGATCTGGTCGACGAGTTCTCGCTCTTCGAGATTCCGCTCTTCTTCGAGAACTGGGACGAGTTCAACCACGTGCTCGCCGACCTCACGCCGACCTTCCAGCAGAAGTTCGACGAAGCTGGCTACGTCTGGCTCACCTGGGGGCACGTCGGTTGGGTTCACTTCTTCACCACGACCGAAGTCGAGCGGCTCGACGATCTCCGCAAGCTGAAGGTCTTCACCTGGGCCGGCAACGAGGCCATGGTCCAGTGGTGGAAGGCGAACGGCTTCAAGCCGGTGGCGCTTCCTTACACCGATGCGGTCCAGGGACTGAAGACCGGCATGATCGAGACCATGATCGCGCCGCCGCTGATCGCGGCGCAGATGGGCTTTTTCGAGGATGCTCCCTACATGATCGACGTCGGCCTTACCCCACTCATCGGTGCCTTTCTCGTTCAGAAGCGAACCTGGGACAAGATCGACTCTGCCTACCGAGATCGGCTTCTCACGTCCGCGCAGGCGGTGGGCAAGAAGCTCGAGGGGCAGACGATCTTCCTCGAGGAGACCTCGATCAACGTCATGAAGAACAACGGCTTGAAAGTGCTGGCGATCCGCGACAGCGAACACTCGAAAGAGTGGCTCGACGCCGCGCTCAAGTTCGCCGACCAGATGCGGGGCGGGATGGTCGACGCCCAGATCTTCGACCAGGCCAAGCGCTCCCGTGACGCATTCCGAAAAGCGAATGCTGAATAGCATTCCTCGTTCGATAGTTCCTTCTGGCACCGAGCCAGCTGGGTACTGAAGCTGAGAAAGCTCCTCCATCGGCTCGAAGATAGTGTCGTCGGCATAGCACTGCTGACAATGGTCTTGCTGCCGCTGGCGGAGATCGTGGCCCGCCAGTTTTCTGGGGGGATTCCGGGCTCGGGGCCGATCGTGCGCAACTTGACGCTGTGGGTCGGGTTCCTGGGAGCCGCGCTGGCAGCCCGCGAGGATCGACTGCTGTCACTCGCGACCGGACAGCTACTCCCCGAGGGGCGACTGCGCGACGGGGCGAAGATCTTCTCCAAGACGGTCGCGGCCGCCATCTCCGCCATGCTGGCGCGGGCGAGCTGGGAGCTGGTACTGATCGAGCGGGACGGCGGCTCGGCGATCGGTGCCGGGATCCCGACCTGGATCGCGCAGATCGTGCTGCCCGTCGGCTTTGCCCTCATCGCGGTCCGGCTCGTCGCGGGCGCGTCGGAGAAGTGGTGGGGCATGGGCATTGCCCTGGCCGGTGGCGCTGGGGGACTCTGGCTCGGGCTGAACGAGCTCGATCTCCTTGATGGCCGGTCGCCCTGGCTGGCGGTCGGAATCGTCCTTACAGCGACGCTGCTGGGTGGCCCCATTTTCGTCGCCCTGGGCGGCTCGGCGATCTTTCTCTTTCTGGCCGATGGAGTGCCTTCGGCGGCAATCCCGGCGGAGACCTACCGCCTCAGTGTGTCGCAGACCCTCGCTGCGATTCCGCTCTTCACTTTGGCGGGCTTCGCCCTCGCCGAGGGAAACGCCGCGGAGCGGCTGGTGCGACTGTTCCGGGCCTTTGTCGGCTGGATCCCAGGCGGTACCGCGGCGGTCACGGCCATTTTGTGCGCGTTCTTTACTGTTTTTACGGGCGGCTCGGGGGTGACCATCCTCGCCCTCGGCGGGCTGCTCCTGCCGGCGCTTCTGAAGGACGGCTACGGAGATCGTTTCTCGCTCGGCCTGCTGACCGCATCGGGCTCGCTGGGACTGCTGTGGCCGCCGGCGCTGCCGTTGATCCTCTACGCCATCGTCGCCGAGGTTCCCTGGAAGGACATGTTCATCGGTGGGCTCGTCCCCGGCCTGGTCATGCTCGGTCTGGTCGTCGGATGGGGTGTGATGACGGACATGCGGACCGGCGTCGCGCGATCGACGTTCTCGGGGCGAGAGGCCGCCGCTGCCGCGTGGGGCGCCAAGTGGGAGATCTTGCTGCCGGTTGTGGTTTTGGTTGGGTTTTTCGGTGGCTTCGCGACGCTGATCGAGACAGCGGCGATCGCGGCCTTCTACTCGCTGATGGTCCAGCTCTTCGTGCATCACGACATCGAGCTGGTCGGTGGGCTTCGCAAGGTGTTTCAACAGGCCGGTGTCCTCATCGGAGGGGTGCTGGTCATCTTCGGCGTTGCCATGGGGCTGACGAGCTACCTGGTCGACGCGCGGGTGGCCGCGGCGGCGCTGGACTGGGTAGAGGCGCACATCGACTCGCCGCTCGTGTTTCTGCTCTGCCTCAACGTCTTGTTGCTGGTCGTCGGCTGTCTGATGGACATCTTCTCGGCGATCTTCGTCGTCGTTCCTTTGATCCTGCCCATGGGGCTGGCATTCGGGATTGATCCGATCCACCTCGGCATCATCTTCGTTGCCAATCTCGAACTGGGCTACCTCACGCCGCCCGTCGGGCTCAATCTCTTCATCGCTTCGTACCGTTTCGACCGGCCGCTCCTGGAGGTCTACCGCGCGGCGCTGCCGATGCTTGCGATCCTCGCCGTTGGCGTTCTGCTCATCACGTACATTCCCTTTCTGACCACGGGCCTGCTCGACATGCTCGGTCGCGGCGCGACCCTGGGCGCCGTGCCCTGAGCCGCGGCCATGGCGAAGCTGCAGTCCGTGGCGTTCGGAGTCGCCGTCGTTTGTGCGGTGTTGGGTTTGTTTACGAGCACGGGCTGTCCTGTGCTACCGGAGGGCGATACCGTGCTGGTGGTTCCGCTCCACCTGCTGGTGATTCTGGTCGGTGCTGCGGCGGGGTTGGCGATTCCGTTTCGCGCCAGGCGCATCGACGAGGAGCGTTGGCGTCTCGTACAGGATCCCGATCTGACGAGTGGGGAGCGCCAATACGCTCACAAGGAGGCCGATGGCCAGAAGAAGTCGGTCGGCATCGTCTTTGTCATGGCGCCGCTCACCCTCGGCTTCTGGATGGCCTCGCACTTCCGCAACCCCGCCACCATCACGGCCGCAGATTTTCTCACGGTAACCCCGCTCGCCGGCTTCGCCGCGGGCCTCGGTCTCGGCTGGTGGTTGACGAAACACAAGGCGCCGCCCGGCGAATGAGCGAGCTCGACGATGGGGACATCCCCGAGTTCATCGAGGTCGAGATCACCGATGTGATCGACCTGCACACCTTCCAGCCGCGCGAGGTGGCGGACGTGGTGCGCGACTACCTCGATGCCGCCTACGACCTCGGTCTGCGCGAGCTGCGCATCATCCACGGCCGCGGTATCGGTGTGCAGCGCGAGATCGTGCGCAAGATCCTCTCAGCCGATGCGCGCGTCGAGCGTTTCGACGACGCCCCAGGCCGCGGTGCCACCCTGCTTCTGATGCGTTGAACCGGGTCTATGAAGTTTCGCGGGGCTCTCGATTCCGGGCCTCCGCTACCCAAATAGCTTAAGCACCGCCAGAAACAGGCTCACACCGTCGTCGGGGCCGGCGACGGCGACGCCGGCATCAAGTCGGATCAGGGTCTGCCACGGGCCGGTGACGGTGCCGGCCACTCCGACACCGGCAAGGAGCTCGTCGCGAAGCCCGGTCGCCGGATCGGACGCCCAGGCGGCATCGCCTACGCCGGTGATGCGGAAGACCTCGCCGATCTCGAGCCCATAGCTCAGGTGGATCGCGCTAGCGCTCTGTGCCCGCACCTTGTTGTTCTGATAGCCGTGCACGCTGACATCGGAGAAGAAGCCGAACTCGTACTTCGAGAAGCGGTCGAGGTCGGAGCCGTCGAGGTATTGCATCTCCAGGCCGAAGCGCTTGAAGTTCTGAAGGTGCCAGCTCTTGGCGAAGCTCGCGTCCCATCGGCTGTAGGTCTTGTGCCGCGTGTCGTAGTCAGTGTTGCCAGCGAAGCCCCAGGGGTCCCAGTCGGAGCGCCGGTGGTTGGCGCCGCGTAGACGCAGCCGGTAGCCGGCGCGGCTGTAGCTGAGCGCGAGGCCCAGCGATTGCGTGGTCGTGTCCGACGGTACCGCGAAGTCCTCGGCGGTGGAGGAGGTGCGATCGTAGTTACGCGACTCCAGTCCGTACTCGAGACCGAACTTGAAGAAAGCGCCCAGGGGACGGCCGAGCTCGAACTCGATTTCGGCCGGGCGCGACTCGATCTCCTCGCTCGGCAGTTCGATGCCGTTGCGGAACGTCTCGTCGGTACCGGAGAAGGCGATGGCGAAGGCATCGGCGCCGATGTCCCAACGGCTTCCCAGAAAGGAGGGATCGGCGATCGATGCCTGGATCAGGCCGACGGTGAAGAAGCTGTTGACCTGAGCACCGGTGCCCTTGAAATCGAGGTTGAAGTAGTCCGCGCCGGCCAGAGGCAGCGGGAAATCCACCGAGTCGTCCCAGAAGACTCCGCCAGCCAGAAACAGCCGGCCGGGTTTGAGCTTGTCCTGCACGACACGCTCGCCCGAATCGTCGGTGACGAGGTAGCGGAGGCCGGCCTCGGTGTCGCGCACCATGGTCGAGTCCGAGGTGCGCACCGCGTCCCGACGGTCCTCGAAGTCCGCGCCGTTGATGACGATCGAGGAGAGCTCGCTCTCGGTCTCGACGAGGGTGGTGGAGTTGAAGAGCGACCAGAGCTGCTGGCCGACCGTGCGGGTTGGGAGAAAGACGCTGTTGCGACTCCATTCGCCATCGCTGCCATCGGCGTGTAACGGTGAGTAGTCGAGGGTCTCTTCGTTGGAGATCACGTCGCCCTTCAGTCCGACCTGAACCGCGCGTGTTCGCACCCGTGCAAAGATCTCGCGGTCGATCCAGACTGTTCCCTGGTAGAGGCTGCGATTCTCGACCGCGGCCGCGGGCTTGAACTCCACCACCCAGCAGTCGCGGCCCCGGATCCGCTTCGTTCCCCGCAGCCGGTAGCGGTACTCGCGAGTGAAGTGGATCTCGAGCGGTTGGGCCGCCGCCCGCTCAGGCTGGATGAGCGGGATGCGCGGAATCCGTTTGCCGCGCCAGCGGATCCCGTTGACGAGAAACTCCTGCCATGCCCAGTCGTATCCGGAGTTGCGCTCGAAGAAGATGGGACCGCGGAAGGTGGTCTCGACCGTGGTCGCGGTCTGCAGCTGGAAGCGCAGGTGCGACGTGTTGGTGGCGGAGTAGTGCGAGACCCGACGGCTCTGGTCGTCCTCGAAGGCCTGCAGGCGGCTGAGGATCTCCTCGACCGACATCTGTCGCGCATCGGCGATGGTGACCTCATCCTCGAGGCCTTCGAGGCCCTCGATCTCGGTCGCGGTGAGGCGGTCTAGCCGTAGCAGGGCAACCGCGGGCGCGTCCCGCACGGTGACGTGCAGACCTTCTTCGCGCCGACGCATGGGGAGGGTGCGGCCCTCGCCGCGGGTCCCTGCGAGCACCGGTCGCGCCAGAAATCGGTCGGGAAACTCGAGGGTGGTCTCTCCATCTCGGGGCTCGAAGATGACGCGCAGGCTCAGGTCGTCTCCGCGCACGAACGTCCATGCGCTGCGGGCGCCGGTCGGCACTACGAAAGGATCGAGCGAGACATCGCCGCTGAGCTCATGCGCGAGTAGGACCAGGGTGGCGAGTGCGTCGCTATTGGCAGGACTCGTCAGACGGACGAAGGCGCCGGCGGCTCCGGCTCCGGCGGCCTGGGTACTCGGCAGTAACGCCGCTGAAGAATCGGCGGCGGCGTCGACCGCGTCGACGAAGATCTGTCGCCCAGGATCGAGGGTGCCGAGAACTCGGATCGCCGCCCCGATCTCATCCGCAGGCGCGGGCGCCAACGCGATCAGGTCGATGTAGGCCGAGATGTCCTCAGCCCACAGCGACCGCAAGGACGCTTCGTCGGCCGGCAGGGGGGCGGTGAGGATGCGCGCCTCCGGTGCCGCGCCGGTGATGGTGACCGCCGCCCGCTTGATGAGGAAGCCGTAGCCGTCGGGCGTCCACTCGCCCGACTCCGGCGACCACACGATCTGCAGGATGGTCTCGTCGCCGAGGCGGCGGGCAACGGCGGCGAAGTTCTCGAGGTCGACTTCCAGAGGCGCGACGTGGTCGAGGATAGGTGCCGGTGCGCGGGTCTCGAGCGAGACCACCGGCAAGGCTCCCCGTTCGCCCACGGCCGCTGCGGCCGCGGCCGTCGCCGTTGGGTCAGCCAGCTCAGCGTTCCACTTGACGAGCAGTTGCGGCGGCGACTCCGCCGTCGTATCGAGATCGAGGCTCGCCGCGAGCGCGGTCGGATCCGCGGTGTGGATTGCGGCGCAGGGCAGGCAGCGCAGCTCCTGGGCGTGAGCCGGTGTGAGTCCCGCTGCACCGACCACGACGAGCGCTGCGCTGAGCCATCGCGGCCGGCGGGCGATTGCGATCAGGACTCGGCGGCCTCGGCCAAGACCTCTTCTGGGGCCGGAGTGCCGCCATCGACTACCGCAGCTTCGGGACCCAGAGGCTCCAGACCGAGAGCCTCGCGCAGCTTCGTCTCGATCTCGCGTTCGAGGTCGGGGTTCTCCAAGAGGAATTGGCGTGAGTTCTCCCTTCCCTGGCCGAGTCTGACGTCGCCGTAGGCATACCAGGCACCGCTCTTGATGACGAGTTTCTCGTTCACGCCGAGGTCCAACAGTTCGCCTCCGTGGGAGATTCCCTCGCCGTAGAGGATGTCGAACTCGGCCTGGCGGAACGGAGCCGCAACCTTGTTCTTGACCACTTTGACCCGGGCCCGGCTGCCGATCACTTCGTCGCCTTCCTTCAGCGCTGCAATACGGCGGATGTCGATACGCACCGAGGAGGAGAACTTCAGCGCGCGACCCCCCGTCGTGGTCTCGGGGCTGCCGAACATCACCCCGATCTTTTCTCGGATCTGGTTGATGAAGACCAGGCATGTCTTGGACTTAGCAACGACAGCTGTGAGCTTCCTGAGCGCCTGCGACATCAGCCTCGCGTGAAGGCCGACGTGCGAGTCGCCCATCTCGCCCTCGAGCTCAGCTCGTGGCACCAGGGCGGCGACCGAGTCGATGACAACGACGTCGAGAGCGTTGGAGCGCACCAGCATCTCGGTTATCTCGAGGGCCTCTTCGCCGCTGTCGGGCTGAGAGACCAAGAGGTTGTCGATGTCGACGCCGAGCTTCGCTGCGTACTCGGCATCGAGCGCATGCTCCGCATCGACGAATGCCGCGGTGCCATCGAAGCGCTGCGCCTGGCCGACGACCGACAGCGCCAGCGTTGTCTTACCCGAGGACTCCGGGCCGTAGACCTCGACCACCCTGCCGCGTGGAAAGCCGCCGATGCCGATGGCGTAGTCGACCGACAGCGAACCAGTGGGAATGGAAGCGATCGCCAGCGCCTCGCGCTGACCGAGCCGCATGATGGCACCCTTACCGAACTGTCTTTCGATCTGCTGCAAGGCGCCGTCGATGGCCTTGCCCTTCTCCGAGGAGGTAGCCTCACTCATTAGACTCTCCGCGGCGCCCCTCGAGGCGCCGGTGCCCGCTGAACCGGGCGTTGTACACTACGTGAATTGACATTGCGGCGCGAAACGAAGGAGTTTCTACGCCGCAGCCGATGAGCATCAGTTTTCGGACGGAAACGCCGCCCGGAGGTTGGCTGTCAGGCAGCCGGCAGGACGAATCGATCGTACTCAAGGGCCCTGGGTGAGTCAAGAAACCGCCGGGGTCGGCGAAATAGCCGACGAGTTGCGCGCTGCCAGGAGTGTCGAGGCCACGCTCGGAGCTCCGTTGGCGCGGCTGACGACGCTACGAATCGGGGGTGCGGCCGAGGTTCTGGTCCGGGCTCGCGACGAGGCGGGACTCTCAGCAGCACTCGAGATCGTGCGCCGGCACCAGCTCGGCTTTCAGCTCATCGGGATGGGATCGAACCTCCTGGTGCCCGATTCCGGCCTGCGCGGGGTAACCGTCTGCCTCACCGGCGACTTCCGCGAGACCCGTGTCGAAGACGGGCAGGTGCGGGCCGGGGCGGGAGTCTCGCTGGCGCGTCTGGCCCGCACGCTCGCGACTCAGGGGCTCACCGGACTCGAGGCGTTCAGCGGTTTCCCCTCCACGGTCGGGGGCGCAGTCGTCATGAATGCGGGGTGCTACGGCGTCGAGATCCAGGATGTGCTTGTTAGCACCACCACGGTCGATCGCGACGGCCGTTCAAGGAAGTACTCGCCGTCCGAGTTGGAGGCGGGGTACCGTACGACCGTGCTGCAGGGGAGCGGAGAAGTGGTCACGGAGGCGATCTTCCGCGTCGGAGCGGGCGACGGTAAGGCTTCGCTGGCCCGCATCGATGAGCTCAACCGGAGACGGTGGGCGAGCCTGCCGTCCGGGCTTCCGAACGCCGGTAGCATCTTCCGCAACCCAGAGGGCGACTATGCCGGTCGGCTGATCGAGGCAGCTGGTCTGAAGGGGGCGTGCCGGGGCGCGGCCCAGATCAGCGAGAAGCACGCCAACGTGATCGTCAATCGGGGCGGCGCCAGGGCCGACGACGTCCTCGGGCTGATGATCGACGTCCGCGGCGAGGTGCTGCGGACTGCGGGCCTAGGCCTCGAACCCGAGATCGTGCTGTCCGGCTCGCTGAGATGTGAGTGGTCGAGACGTGTTGCGCACAACGAGCGGCTCGCGACGGGCCCAGAGGGTGCCAACGGATGATCAGACTGACGGTGGTGGTCCCCGTTTTCAATGAGCGAGAAACGGTGGAGGAACTCCTGGGCCAGGTGCGTAACGCGCCCGTTCCAGAGGGTGTGGAGGTCGACATCGTAGTGGTCGACGACGGCTCGACCGATGGTACGCGCGATCTGCTGCGGGGCTTACGCGAGGACCCGGCACTGGGAATCCACTACCTCGAGCAGGAGCGCAACCAGGGCAAGGGTGCGGCGCTGAAGCGCGGCTTCGCCGAGGCTACCGGCGACATCGTGCTGATCCAGGACGCCGACCTCGAGTACGACCCGAAGGAGTACCGGGCGCTTCTGCAGCCGATCCTCGACGGCAGGGCCGACGCGGTATTCGGCTCACGATTCTTGAGCGGCCCACACCGGGTGCTGTTCTTCTGGCATTCCATCGGCAATCGATGCGTCACGATGCTGTCGAACATGCTCACTGACCTGAACCTGTCCGACATGGAGACCTGCTACAAGGTCTTCCGCCGCGAAGTCCTCGAAGGGCTCGATTTGCGCTCCAAGCGCTTTGGTGTCGAGCCCGAGCTGACCGCTCATATGGCCCGCAAGAAGGTCCGCATCTACGAGGTCCCGATCTCGTACCACGGCCGCACCTATGAAGAGGGAAAGAAGATCGGATGGCGCGATGGTATTGCGGCTGTGTGGCATATCCTTAGGTATAACCTGGGGCCCTGAAGGCCCGCTCTGACGAGCTCTAGTTAGTCGGGAAGGAGGATCGATGTGCGCGCGTCCCTTCTTGTGGTGACCATCGTCGTTGGCGCCATCATGTTGGCCGGATGCGGTCCGCAGCTCACCCCCGAAGAGAAGGTGGAGGTCCTGCGCTCGCAGTACTCTGCGGAGCTGACGTCGCTGACGGTGCTGCAGGATCCACAGAACGAAGAGGCCGAGCCAGCTGCCGACAAGGAGGGGGGCGCCGCCGAGCTCGATACGACGGGGCTGGATCTCGACCAGCCGGCCCTGCGCACCGATGTCGTCCTTGACATCTTGGTCTCCACCACCAGCCAGGACTACCTGTCGGGAATCACGATCGATCTGCAACACGTCGACGGGGAGCGAAACGAGAAGAGCCTGCAGAATCTTTGGGTCGACACCAGCTCGCTGATCCGAGGTGGCGGAACCCAGGTCTCCCACGTCCTCGAGGACGTCGACTACGTTGCCGGCGACGGTTTCTGGGTCGAGGTTCGTAGCCCCGTGGGCATCGAAGAGCGCCCGGACTACCGGGAGTTCTCGATGCCGTAGGCGCGTCGGCGGCAGTGGATCAGGGGGTCCACGCTCTTATGCTGTTATAGCCAATCGACATTCATCCATGAGAAGATGCGCTCTTCATGACTGAAGCGACTCGACTCTTGCCACTCGATGAGGCGGTTGCCAGTACCGTCCGCCGGCTCGAAGACAACGTTCAGACGGTGGTTCGCGGCAAGCCGGAAGCGGTCCGCCTAGCGATCGTTGCGATTCTCGCGCGCGGCCACGTGCTGATCGAAGACGTGCCCGGGGTCGGCAAGACCACCCTTGCGCAGGCGTTGGCGCGGTCGATCGGGCTCGATTTCCAGCGCATCCAGTTCACCAGCGACTTGCTGCCCTCCGACATCATCGGCGTGTCGATCTACTCCCAGGAAGCAGGGTGCTTCGAGTTCTCGCCCGGGCCATTGTTCGCCAACGTGCTGTTGGCGGACGAGATCAACCGGGCGACCCCGAAGACTCAGTCGGCCCTGCTCGAGGCCATGAGCGAGCGTCGCGTTTCGGTGGATCGGGAGCGCCTCGATCTGCCCGAGCCGTTCGTCGTTCTGGCGACGCAGAATCCACTCGAGTTCCAGGGCACGTTCCCGCTGCCCGAATCGCAGCTCGATCGCTTTCTCATGTCGCTCGAGCTTGGCTATCCGCCAAAGAAGGACGAGCGTGAGCTGCTCATGACCGGCGGCGTGGAGAACGTGCTCGAGCGCCTACAGCCGGTGGTCGTCCGTGACGAGCTAGTCGCGCTCCTGCGTCACGTGGCCGAGGTCTCCGTGGCAGACAAACTGACCGACTACATTCTCGCCATCGCCGAAGAGACACGGGAGAACGAGGAGTTCTCGCTCGGTGTCTCGACGCGTGCCGCCCAGGACCTCTATCGCGCGACCCAGGCGATGGCTGTGTGCGAGGGTCGCGATTTCGCGATTCCCGACGACGTGCAGGCGGTAGCGCTGCAGGTTTTGTCGCATCGGGTGCTGTTGCGCTCCGGAGGCGGTATCAAGGCCGCCAGGTCCGCCGTGCAGGGCGTGTTGGCCAGAGTTCCGATCCCGCTGTGAGATCGCGATGGGGAAGCGGCGCGTACCTGAGGGCATTCGACCGACCAAGGTCGGCATCTGGTTCGTCGGTCTTTGTCTGCTGATCGGCGTCGCCGCGACCAACACGGGCAACAACGCCCTGTACATGGTGCTGGCCTTGATGCTGGCGACCCTCATCGTCAGCGGTGTGCTGTCTCGCAACAACGTTCGCCGCGTCGATGTCGAAGTCGATCTTCCAGAGGAGATCTTTGCTGGCTCGGAGGCCGGCTTCCAGCTGCAGCTGAACAACGACAGTCGCTTTCTTCCGCGCTGGTTGCTGCTGATCTCCTTTTCAGGCCAGAGCCAAACCCTGCTGTGCTCGCATCTGCCTCACGGGGCGACCCGCACGATGCTCGCCGCCATGACCTTCCCGTGTCGTGGCCGGCAACGGCTGACAACGGTTCACCTGGCCACGTTGTTTCCGTTGGGACTCTTCCGCAAGGGCATGCGACAGTCGGTCGATATCGAGATCCTGGTTTATCCGCGCATCCGACCGGGGGGCTACACGCGCCGCAGCTCGTTCGTGGCGTTCGGCGCGACGCCCGACCGGAGCATCGGCTGGGGCCACGAGCTTCACAGTCTGAGACCCATGCGGCCCGGCGACGACCTACGTAGGGTGCACTGGAAGCAGACCGCTCGGACCGGGAAGATGATCTTCATCGAACGCCAGGCGGAGCAGCAGCGCCGGGTGTCCGTGGTGGTCGATAACGCTCTGGATCCCTCCGACGGACTCGAAGCCGAGGAGGAGTTGGAGTCTCGCATCAGCCTGGGCGCCTCCGCCGCCCTGGACTACATCAACGCCGGCTTCGAGGTCGAGCTCGTCACCCGTACCGCGTGCCTGCCCCATGATGGCGGTGCCCGGCTGCGGCGACGGGTCCTCGAAACGTTGGCGTTGCTCGAGACAGTCCCGCCGACGGGCGCGCCACTCGTCGGCGACGCCGAGGCCGCGCTAGAGGTCCGCTTCGACGGCGCGAGTGTGGAGGCCTTGGGATGAGCGCCGGCGTGGGAGCTCTGCGGCTGCCCCGATTCCGCTGGCGTCGCAAGAACAAGGCGAGGCCTGGCTCGGCCGCCCTGACCTTCGCGCGTGAGAAGCGGCAGATCCTCGGCGTCCTGGCATTCGCGGTCGCCCTCCCCTTCCCGATGAACGAGCCCCAGCCCGAGGGCGTGGTCGGCATGCCAGGGTTGATGCTCTACCTGTCGGTGGTCGGCTTCTACATCTGGCGAGTGGCCGCGGAGCGCGAGGCGACCCTGCCGATGTGGGCGATGAACATATTGGGTCTCGCCTACATCCCTTGGTTTTTCTATCGGTTGCGCTCCGTCGGGCCGGCGCACATCGCCAAGCCGATGGTGGAACTGCTGCTCTTCGGGCTTGTGGTGAAGCTCTTCAGCATGCGTCGCGAGAGTGAGAAGTGGCACGTGACGGTGCTGCTGTTCTTCCTGTTCGTCGCCGCCATGGCAACCAGCGTGCACCCGCTGATCATCGTCTATCTGCTCGGCTTCCTCGTCCTGTGGCTAGCACTGCTCTTCCGCTTCGTGCACCTGCACTTGCTCGCGACCTATCGCGATGCTGTGCCGGCACGGCGGTTGGGCATCCAGCCGCTGTTGGCCGCCTGCGCGATGCTGATTCTAGCGGGGGCGATTCCGTTCTTCACCCTGCTGCCGCGATTGCGCACCCCCTACATACTGGGTCAGGGAATCAATCCGCCCCGGCAGAGCTACAGCACCGGCTTCCGTGACGAAGTCAGCCTGGACGTTGTCGGCAACATCCGCCAGAACGAGGCGGTCGCTCTGCGGCTGAAGCCTGAGGGCTCGACGCTGAAGGCTCCGCGGATGCTGCGCGGTACGACCTACGACACGTTCGAGCACAATGCATGGCTGAAGAGCGAGACGAAATCGACGCTGTTGTCACCGGCGGCCCACAACTTCTACCGCCTTAGAGACGGAGAGGTCGACGGGAAAATGCGGGTGTGGTTGGAGCCGCTCGACTCGAGGAGTCTCATTCTTCCCATGGAGACCCTGTCGGTCGAGGTCTCGCAGCGGCTGCTTTCCGACGTCGGGGGCGGCGTGCTTATCTCGCAGCCTAGGCGCGGCATCTTGGAGTATCGAATCGGCATCGGCTCGAGGCCGGTCTATCTGGCGGATAGCCCAGATCTGGCCTCGGAAACCGAGCCGACGCTGGATGCCACAAGCGTGTCGCCTCGTGTCCGGGAGCTCAGCGAGTTGCTCACCGCCGACCTTCCGAAAGCTCAGGTGGTGGAACGGATCGAGCAGTACCTGGCACACAACTACGCCTACACCCTTGACTTTCTCGGCCGGGAGACCGAGAACCCGATCGAGGATTTCCTCTTCAAGTACCGCAGTGGCCACTGCGAGTATTTCGCCACGGCCATGATCCTCATGCTGCGTTCGGTCGACGTGCCGGCACGGCTCGTGACCGGGTTCGTCGGTGCCGAGTTCAACCCGCTCGAGGACTACTACATCGTCCGCCAGTCCAACGCCCACGCCTGGGTCGAGGCATGGATTCCCGAGGTGGGCTGGGCGACTTTCGACCCGACGCCGCCGGCCGGACGACCCGAGATCCGGTCGCCCAACTTCGGGATGCTGGTGCGCCAGGCCTGGGACTATCTAGAGTTCCGTTGGGACCGCTACGTGATGTCGTACGGCTTCTTCGACCAGATCGGTTTGCTGATCAGGATGCGAGAGGCGTGGCGCCGTTTCGAAAGCCCGTTCAAAGTGCCGGCGAGTGATCCGGGCGGCCGCCCTGACGGCACTGGACCGCTCGAATGGGAGGGGATTCCGCCTCAGGTGGCGGAGGCCTTCCGAATCGGTGTACTCGGCCTCTTCGTCGCCAGTCTGGCGATCGGCCTGGTGGCGGTCAGCGTCTTCAGACGGAAGTTCGACGTCACCAGCGCGTACCGTTCGCTGCGGACGGCGTTCGGCCGGCGCGATCCGTCGATCGGCAAGGCGACCGCGCCTCTTGCGCTGCTGAGCTGGGCGGAGAGCCACGTGCCCCACGTCGCCGAGCCGTCCGGGCAGCTCATCGAGCGCTACCTGCTGGAGATCTACGCTGGGCGGACGGTGAAGGGCAGTGACGCGTCGTCGCTTCGACGCCATCTTCGCGCCATCCGCTCGGGTCTACGCAAAGGGCCTCGAGGTAGCGGCTAGACGTCCACGACCGTTAACGACCTAGAGGACCGCGCAGCTGGGAAACGATCGCGGTCAGCTCGGCGAGTTCCACCAGGTCGGCACCGCCGCCGCGAGCCAGCCTCACGGCTTCGGTGTGCAGCTGGTCGAGCGAGGTCTGCCGCGCCCAGTACGATCCGCGCAACACCTCTGCGAGTTCCGAGACGACAGCGGCAGCCCGCAGCGACTGGCTCGCCTCAGCCCAACTGCGATAGAGCATGGGCGCGAGGAGGGTCGCCTCGATCTCCTTGGCTTGAGAGCCGTCGGTGGGCAGCCAACGCAGACGGATCTCGGCGAGAGGCGACCGCGGTTGCGCCCCGTCGGCGAGCTTGATCTCATAGAGCGCCGTGACCTGCTGCCCGGCTCCGATCTCGCCAGCGTCAGTGGTGTCGTCGCGAAAGCGACGATCGTCAATTGCGCGGTTCTCGTAGCCGAGCAGTCGATAGAGGGTGACCGTCGTCGGATCGAAGCCGACCTGGACGCGCGCGTCGGTGGCCACGGTCTCGAGCGTCGAGGTCAGATTGTCGACAACGATGCGTTCGGCTTCCGCCGGTGTGTCGACGTAGTGGTACCGACCGTTGCCGCGGTCGGCGAGCTGCTCCATGAGTACGTCGTTGTAGTTGCCGATGCCGAAACCGATGGTGGTGATCTCGATTCCCTGGCGCGCCGCCGCGTCGACCTTGGCGAGAATGGTCTCCGCTGAAGTGGCGCCTACGTGGGCGACGCCGTCCGAAAGCAGCAGGATGCGGTTGATCCCGTCGGCGACCCAATTGCGTGCGGCGACGCCGTAAGCGAGGTCGAGCCCGTCGGCGAGATTGGTCGAGCCTCCCGCTCGTAGCCTGTCAACAGCGGACGCGATCGCGTGCCGATCTCCAGTCGGTTGCAGGACCACCCTGGCACTGTCGTTGTAGACCACAATGCCGACCCGGTCGTGGTCATCGAGCTGGGCAGCGAGCCGAGTGAGGGCATGACGCACCTGGAGCAGGCGCCCCTGGCGGCCCATGGAGCCTGAAACGTCGACCAGAAAGACCAGGTTGGCTGCCCGGCGATCGTCTGGCGCCACCTCGCGTGCCGTCACCGCGATGCGTAGCAGGCGGTAGCCAGAGTTCTCGTTGAACGGGCTGGGCCCGCCCTCAAGGCGGATGGCGAGATCCTCGCGCTGGGGTGAGGGATCGCCGTAGTCGAAGTAGTTGAGGAACTCCTCGACCCGGATAGCTTCCCGTGGCGGCAGGAAGCCACGACGCAGGTAGGTGCGCGCCAGCGCGTAGGAGCCGGTATCGACCTCTAGCCCGAAGGTCGACAGGGCGTCGTCCTCGGTATCGACGAACGGGTTGACGCCGGCCGAGTCGAAGAACATGTCGCCCGCGATCTGCTCGTTGGGCTCACGTTCGCCGCCAGCGGAGGGCTGCGAACGGGGAGCAGGCACGTCTGCGGCACCCACCGTGTCGAGCACACCGTGGTAGACCGCGCGACGTCGAGCCCCATCGGAGCCCCGAGTCACGTTTAATCTGTCGACCCTTGAAGCCTCCGCGGTCACGGCGACCTCTTGAGCCTGCGACGAAGGGCGCTTTAGCCGGGCCCGGGCGGCCCCGAGCGAGACGACGGCCGAGTCGTCCTTACGCTCGTCGCTTCCGGCGCTGCGCTGGGTTCCCGGCAGCGTCCGCATCTCGCGTTCCAGCTCCTTCTTCTGAGGCTCGAGCTCCTCGATCTGACGGTTCTGCGCCTCGATGTCCTTCTTCTCCTCGGCGGCGTTGAGCGCAGCCTCGCTGGCCCGGAAGTTGAGCTCGGCAGTTCGAAGTGCCGGGGGAGCGGCCGGCTGTGGGCGCGGTGCCGCGGCGTCTTCGGCTAGTGGAATCAGGATCGGATCGAGCTGACCTGCAGCGGCGTCCGCGAGCCCTTCTGCCGGTCCTGGCGCCTTGTCAAGTCCGCCGAGGATACGGTCGCGATCGATCGTCGATTCAACCCCGCCCAAGGCTTCGACCTTCGGTACCGTAGCTTGAGCAGCCTGCCTCGACGGGACGGGCTGCTCGGGCGAAGCTTGCTCGAAAACCACATTCTCAGGTCGCACGCCGCCCTGCAGGAGCCGCCATCCGACGACTCCCGCACCGAGTGCAACGAAGATCGAGGCCGCGGCCGCCCAGCGCGCCGGCTGCCACGCGCGGTGCACAACCTCCGGTTCGGCCAGATCGTCGCCGAGATCGTTCGGGATCGCGTCCTTGATCCGCTGCGCGAGATCCGTGGGCGGACCGGCGGTGGGCCGGCGCAGCGCGTTGCTTAGATCTTCCCTCTGGCGGCTCATGATGTCTCTCCCTCGTCGAGCTCCTGGCTCAGCGCGCTCATGGCGCGGCGTAGACGCTTGCGAACCCCGACCGTCGACAGCCCCTGCTGTCGCGCGATCTCCCGGACCGGCACGTCGCCCCAGAAGTGGGCGGCCACGGCGAAGCGCAGCTCCTCGGGTAGCCCCAGAACCGCACGGCGCAGCCTGCCACCGTCCAGTCGGTCTCCCGGATCCTCCCCGGCGGGATCTTCGATTGCCTCGAGCACCTCCGGCTCCACGTCCTGGAAGTGCTTCGGCTTACGGACGTGGTTGAGAAACGTCGTATAGGCGATGCGGTACATCCATGTCGAGAACTTTGCCCGCCCCTCGAACCTACCGATCGCCGACCACGCCCTCACGTAGGCATCCTGGGTCAGGTCGCAGGCGGTCTCCTCGTCCGCGCAGAGCTTCAAGAGCGTTCGGTAGACCATGTCGTACGACCGATCCACCAACGCCTCCGCAGCGTGCCGCTCCCCCCGCTTTGCCGCCCGCACCAGCTCCGCCTCACTCCGCGCCGTCGCCGGAACGGAGGGCAAGGCTGCAATCTCCGGTCTGAGCTCCGCTTCCACTGTTGCCATTGTCTTCTTAGACACGGGAAGTCTGCTTTGGGAAACCGCTTCCCTAGCGCAACTTGATCTCTTTGCGTCGACCCGTTGCGTTGTCGCGAAGTCGCTTGAGCAGCTTCTTGATGTTGCGGAGCTTGCGGTACTTCCAAAGGCCGTATT
>JAYZDP010000172.1:0-60448 GCA_036337765.1 Acidobacteriota bacterium | reverse complement strand
CTCGTGACTCTCGGCGGCCAGGCCATACGTCGGGCTTCGCTGATGGCGACAGGCGAAGCCCAAGGCCATGTTCATTAGGAAGAGAACCGAGCATGCGCTTCTTTGACTCCCTCATCCGCCTGTCGCTCGACAAGCCTCTGCTGGTCGCGATCGCCTCCGTCCTGCTGCTGGCGGTAGGCGGATTCTGGATCGCCGGCCTGCCAGTCGATATCTTCCCGGATCTCACCGCACCGACCGTGACGATCCTCACCGAAGCGCCCGGAATGGCGCCTGGGGAAGTCGAGGCGCTGGTGACCTTCCCGATCGAGTCGGCCGTCAACGGATCGCCGGGAATCCACCGGCTGCGCTCGGTGTCGGCAGAAGGCCTGTCGGTGAACTGGGTGGAGTTCGAGTGGGGCGCCGACATCTATCGGGCGCGCCAGATCGTGAGCGAGCGCCTGGCGGGGGTCGAGCTTCCGAGCCAGGTCGAGCGGCCCGAACTCGGGCCGGTGTCGTCGATCATGGGCGAGATCACCTTCCTCGCTTTGACGTCCGACACCGTGTCGCAGATGGAGCTGCGGCGCCTCGCCGAGACCGTGGTGCGCCGCAACCTGCTCGCAGTCACCGGGATCTCGCAGGTGGTGCCGATCGGCGGCGAGGTGCGCCAGCTCCAGGTGACCGCACGGCCGGCAGCGCTGGCGCAACACGGCATCGCGCTCGGCGCCCTCACCGAGGCGGTGGCGCGAGCGAGCCGCAGCCCCGCTGCCGGCTTTCACGTCGAGGGCGGTCAGGAGTACCTGGTACGCGGCCTGGGTAGGGCACGCACGCCCGAGGAGGTCGCCGACTCGGTCGTCGCCACCCGCGCTGGATTCCCGCTGCGCGTCCGTGATCTCGCCGACGTCGACTGGGGGCCGGAGCCTTCCCGCGGCACCGGCTCGTACAGGGGTCGTCCGGCCGTCATCCTGTCGGTTCAGAAGCAGCCGCAGGCGAACACGCTGGAGCTCACCCGCCGCATCGACGAGGTCGTCGAGCGGCTCGGCACGGCGCTGCCGAGCGGCGTGGTGATCGAGACCGAGAACTTCCGCCAGGCCGACTTCATCGAGATCGCGATCGGCAACGTCACTCGCGCGCTGCGTAACGGGGCGCTGCTGGTCGTCGTCATCCTGGCGCTGTTCCTCGGCAGCATCCGGACCACTGTCATCTCGTCGATGGCGATTCCTTTGGCGTTGGTGGCCGGGATCGTTCTGATCTCGCTCTTCGGTCAGACCATCAACACCATGACGCTAGGCGGTCTGACCCTCGCCATCGGGTTGCTCGTCGATGACGCCATCATCGCGGTCGAGAACGTGTACCGGCGACTGCGGGAACAGGGCGTCGACCGCACAACGCTTGCCGACGACCGCGGCGCCTTCGCCGACATCGTGGCGCGCTCCACCTCGGAGGTGGTCAGCCCGATCTTCTACGCCACCCTCATCATCGTGCTGGTCTTCCTGCCGGTCTTTCTCTTGCCCGACCTGGAGGGTCGCCTGCTGCGACCGCTCGGCTTCGCCTTCGTCGCCTCGATCACAGCGTCGCTCGTGGTCGCCCTCACCGTGACGCCGGTGCTGTGCGTTTCGATACTGCGCTCCGAGCGCGCTCTGCGCGCGAGCGACCCGCCCCTTCTCCGCGGATGCCGCACGGTCTACCGATCGGTGCTCGGCTGGTCACTGGCGCATCGTGGGGTGATCCTCTTCGGAGTCGCGGCAGCGGTCGTGGCCACCGCGACCATGGTACCCCGCCTGGGGCGCAGCTTCCTGCCGCCCTTCAACGAAGGCTCGCTCACCCTGTCGGTGGTCAGTCCTCCTGGGATTCCGCTCACCGACGCCGACGCTTTGGCCCTGCAAGTCGAACAGGCGCTGCTCGGCTTCCCTGAGGTGGTGTCGACCAGCCGCCGGACCGGTCGCGCGGAGCGCGACGAGCACGTTCAGGGAGTCAACGCTTCGGAGATGGAGGTGGTCCTCGGCCCGCTCGAGCACGGTCGCAACAAGGAGGCGCTGATCACCGAGATGCGAGACGCCGTCGGCACCATTCCCGGAGTCACGGTGTCCTTCGGTCAGCCGATCAGTCACCGCATCGACCACATGCTCTCCGGGTCTCGCACCAACCTGGCGGTCAAGATCTTCGGCCCCGACCCGGCGGTGCTACGGAACCTGGCCACCCGCGTCTCGCAGGTTCTGGAAGGAGTGCCGGGAATTGTAGATCTCTCGAACCAGGAACAGGCGGCGATCCCCGAGTTGGTGATTGACTTCGACCGCGTCGCGATGGCTCAGCACGGTCTCTCACCGGCCGATCTCGCCGCCGCCACCGAGGCGCTCTTTCAGGGCGTGCGTGTCGGTGAGATCCTCGAAGAGGGGCTGACCTCCGACGTGGTCGTGCGCTTTCCCGCCGAGCTCCGATCGGCCCCGGAGCGGCTTGGCGAGCTTCCGGTCACAACGCCCGACGGCGACGTCTTACGCCTCGACCGGGTGGCCGACATCCACCGCACCATCGGGCCGTCGCTGATCCGGCGTGAGAACGTGCAGCGCGTCGCCATGCTGACCGCCAACGTCGCGGAGCTCGATCTGGCCGGCACGGTACAAGCCGCACAGACGGCCGTCGCCGCCGAGATCGCGCTACCGGCCGGCTACTCGACCCGATTCGAGGGCCAGTTCGAGGAGGCAGTCCGAAGCACCCGCAACCTCGGCCTCCTGTCGCTTGCCATCCTGGGCGGCGTCTATGCCCTCCTCTATCTGATGTTCGGCAGCCACCGTGATTCGGCGATCGTTCTGGTCAACCTGCCGCTCGCATTGATCGGCGGCGTTGTAGCCGTGACCGCAGCGAGTGGCGTCCTGTCGGTCGCCACGCTCGTCGGATTCGTCACTCTTTTCGGGATCGCGACTCGCAACGGCGTGCTTCTGGTCAACAACTATCAGCGCCTGGCACGAACCGGGATCGACGTGACGGAGGTCGTACGGCAGGGCTCGCTGGAGCGCATGCCCGCCATCCTGATGACCGCGCTGACCGCCGGGCTCGCCCTGGTACCCCTGGTGCTGGCCGGCGGCGCCCCCGGCAACGAGATCCAGAGCCCGATGGCTCAGGTCATCCTAGGCGGTCTTCTGAGCTCGACCCTTCTGAATCTGATCGTCGTCCCTGTTCTCTGGAGCTGGCGGAGGCCGTGGTAGTCACCACTGAGTATCCGTCGAATCTGTACTGCGCTCGTACCACGTCCTCCGCCAGCCTGTTGTCCCTCCGGGGGGCGCTCGCCGCGCAGGCTCAGAACCGCTGGCAGGTGGATTCACTCCGACATGGGAACGCAGCAGGGCGCCGTACGACGTCCCTGCAGCCGCCTCCATGGCACCGGCCAGCACGGCATAGCCCGCGGAGCTGTACCGGCGCGTCGTCATGGCCGAGCAGGCCCTGCTCCTGAAGTGCGAAGGCGAGGATGATGGTGAAAACGGCTTGGTGATCGACGCGATGGGCAACGGACTGTCCGCCGTGACGGGGAACTGCGACCCGGGGTCGACCCAACCCCAACTCCGCTCGACGAGCACTTCGTCGCCCCGCGCTACGAGCAGTGAGCCCGACAGGTGTCCGGCCGCAACGTAGGGCTCGACGAAGGCATCGAGCCGAGCGCCGAGCTCATCGGCGGCGCCACCAGCGCTCAGCGTGTCGCAACGACGCGGGCGCCCATAAGGAATCGCGGAATCCAGAGTTTCGGGGCCACCTACAGATTAAGACGGGATCTTCCACGATTGGGTTGCAGCCTTTCCTCACCGAGAGCTGAACCAAGTTAAGGTAGGAAGGTGATACCTGCACTCCGGATGGCAGCCGCCGTAGCTCTCCTGGCCGCGCCGATCACGGCCCAAACGGTCGAGTGGCCGCGTTTCGGCAACGACCCACACAACACCAAGTATTCGCCCCTCGATCAGATCGATCGAACGAACTTCGACGAGCTGGAGATCGCCTGGACGTGGGAGTCGATCTCCTCTCGCGTCGTGGAGGCGAACGATCGCGTCAAGCCCGGCGGGTTCAAGCCCATACCGATCATGCTCGACGGTCTCCTCTACGTCGCGACCGAGGTGTCGCAGGTGGCGGCGATCGACGCTGTGACCGGCAAGACGGTCTGGGCGTACGACCCGGAGTCGTGGCGAGCCGGCCGACCGGCAAACCTCGGCTTCCAGCATCGCGGCGTCGCCGCCTGGTCGCCCGCGGCGGGGATGCGCGGCCGACCCGCAAATAGTGATCGAGAACAGATTCGGATCTTCATCGCCACCCACGACCGCCGTTTGCTAGCGCTCGACGGCAAGACCGGCGAGCCGGTGAGCGAGTTCGGCGACTCGGGCTCAGTCGACTTGCTGGCAGACCGCGGTCTCGAGCACTTCGGTCGACGGGTGAACCCGCGCAACATCACCCACAGCTCACCGGTCGCGATCGTCGGCAACACGGTCGTCGTCGGCTCGGTCGTCAGCGACGGCGCCGTTCGCCGAAAGGCTCCGCCGGGCCACATCCGTGGCTTCGACGCCGCTACGGGCGAGATGAAGTGGGTCTTCCACACCATTCCACAACAGGGCGAAGCCGGGGTGGAGACCTGGGAAGGCGACTCCTGGACCTACACCGGCAACACGAACGTCTGGAACATGATGGCGGTGGACGAGGAACTGGGCTACGTCTACCTGCCGACCGGAACGCCGACCAACGATTTCTACGGGGGTCATCGTCTGGGCGACAACCTCTACGCGGAGAGCATCGTCTGCTTGAACGCGGAGACCGGCGAGCGCGTCTGGCACTTCCAGGCGGTCCACCACGGGCTCTGGGACTACGACTTCCCGACTCCGCCCCACCTACTCGACATCACGGTCGACGGCCGCACGATCAAGGCGCTGGCACAGACTTCGAAGCAGGCCTTCACCTACGTGTTCGATCGCGTCACCGGCGAGCCGG
The DNA here is from genome assembly GCA_036337765.1 of Acidobacteriota bacterium. Lineage (GTDB taxonomy): Bacteria > Acidobacteriota > Thermoanaerobaculia > Multivoradales > Multivoraceae > JAYZDP01. The sequence goes on along the minus strand of JAYZDP010000172.1, from coordinate 55,510 downwards.
TGTGGCCGATCGAGGAGCGGCAGGTGCCGGCCTCCGACGTGCCGGGCGAGCGCGCCTCGGCCACCCAACCGTTTCCCACCCAGCCGCCGGCCTTCGACCGGCAGGGCGTCTCGCACGACGACCTCGTCGACTTCACGCCCGAGATCAAGGCCGAGGCTATCGAGATCGCGAGTGGCTACCGGATCGGCCCGCTCTTCACACCGCCCTCGTTCGAGCCCGGCGTCCTCATGCTTCCGAGCGCGGGCGGCGGTGCGAACTGGCCCGGTGCCGCCGTCGACCCCGAAACTGCCATCCTGTACGTCCCGTCGACCACCAGCATCAGCCGTCACCCGCTGTCGAAGACCGACGCCGCGCGCTCCGATCTGAACTACACCGGCAGCTTCTTCGGCTCGGTACAGGGGCCTCGGGGACTGCCGCTGGTCAAGCCCCCCTGGGGACGCGTCACCGCGATCGACCTCAACAAGGGCGAGCACGTCTGGATGACTCCCAACGGCGTCGGCCCGAGGGGCCACCCCGCTCTCGAGGGACTTGATGTGCCGCCTCTTCTCGGTGGCGGCTCGGGTAGCCCGCTCCTTACCAAGGCGCTGCTCTTTGTCACCCAGAGTCAGGGCATGGGGCCGGAGAACAGTCCCCGGATCAATGTGTTCGACAAGGCGAACGGGGAGCTCCTCGGCCACATCCCGCTACCCGACACGGCTCAGGCCAACCCGGTCACCTACATGGTCGGCGGCAAGCAGTTCATCGTAGTCGCGGTGGGAGGCGGCTCCTTTCTGGCCGGGATCGAGATCCCACCCGAGCTCGAGGAGTCCGAGCCTGACCTGGTAGCCGCGATCCGAGCGAGCAGCGCGAGGGGTACGACACCGCAGCTCATCGCTCTGGCTCTCCCCTAGCCAATCCAGTCGAGATCCGAAAGGCTGGCACCTCACGGCTCCTTGTTTTTATCTACCAAAGAATTTACTTTTAATATGCTAAACTCCTCGAATCGCGAGCGACGCTCTCCCTGGTAAGGACTACTCAGCCGATGACACAGCCACTGACAGCTCTCTTCATCTTCGCGATCGTGAGCGTCGTCGCGGTGCTCCTGTTTCGCCCCCAGAAGGGATGGATCGTCCGTCTGGTGGCGGCCCTCAGGGTCACGGAGCGAGTGCAGGTCGAGGACTCCCTGAAGCACCTTTATGACTGCGAGTCGCATCGCACGACCTGCACCCTACAGAGCCTGTCCGGGGCTCTCGGGCGCTCCGGCGATCGCACCGCGCAGTTGGTAGATCGGCTCCAGCAGCTGGGTCTCAGCGAGCCGACAGAGAGCGGTTTCGGGCTGACCGCAGCCGGCCGACGCGAGGCGCTGCGCGTGATTCGGAGCCATCGCCTGTGGGAGCGATACCTGGCGGAGGAGACCGGGGTCGAGGCCTCGGAGTGGCACCGCCAGGCCGATCAGCGTGAGCACACCCTGTCGGCGGACGAGACGGAGTCGCTGGCTCTGCGCATGGGCCAGCCGCGCTACGACCCTCACGGCGATCCCATTCCGACGGCGAGCGGAGAGATCGTGCTGCCGACCGGAAAGGCCCTGACCGAGATTGCCGCCGGCGAGGCGAGCGAAATCGTCCATATCGAGGACGAGCCAGAGGCGATCTTCTCGCAGCTGATGGTGGAGGGGCTCTATCCGGGTATGCGGGTACGGATGATCGAGAACACCCCACGCATCGTGCGCTTCGAGGCCGCGGCAGAGGAGCACGCCCTAGCCCCTGTTCTCGCAGGCAATGTCACCGTAGCCCCGCTCGCCGAGGACACACAGGTCGCCGACATGCACGCCCACCTGTCGAGCCTCAGTCCCGGCGACGAGGCCACCGTGGCGGGGCTCTCGCCGCGATGCCGGGGCCAAGAGCGGCGGCGCCTGCTCGACCTAGGAGTCGTGCCTGGCACCCGGATCGTGGCCGAGATGCGTAGCCCGAGCGGCGATCCCACGGCATACCGGATCCGGGGTGCCGTCATCGCACTGCGCAGTGAGCAGGCGGATCTGGTCGATATCGAATCGCTCGGAGCCGAGGAGGGACCATGAGCGAGCCTCTTCCCGAAGCGTGCGCCGTCTGTCCGGCCCACAACGTCGCCAACCTGGTCAAGCTGGGTGTCGACATGGACGACTGGGACTACGTCGTCGCCCTGGCCGGCAACCCCAACACCGGCAAGAGCACCGTCTTCAACGCGCTGACCGGACTGCGCCAGCACACCGGGAACTGGCCTGGCAAGACGGTGGCTCGCGCCGAGGGCGGCTTCTCGATCGGAGAAGACCGCTTCAAGCTCGTCGACCTCCCAGGGACCTACTCGCTGCTCTCGTCCAGCTATGACGAAGAGATCGCCCGCGACTTCATCGTCTTCGGTCAGCCCGACGTGACCGTGATCGTGGTCGACGCCAGTCGCCTGGAGCGCAACCTCAACCTGGCACTACAGGTTCTCGAGATCACCGACCGGGCCGTGGTCTGCCTGAATCTCATGGACGAGGCGAAGCGCCACGGTCTCGACGTCGATCATCGCCGGTTGGCGAGGGACCTGGGCGTTCCGGTGGTGCCGTGCTCTGCGCGCTACGGCCAGGGCCTCGAGGAGCTGAATCAGGCGATCAGCGACGTCGCCAGCGGTCGTACGGTCTGCCGTCCTCGCCGGGTGGGTGGACGGTCCAAGCTCCTCGAGCGCGCCGTCGGCGCGCTCGCCGAGGAGATCTCGAGCCGCTATCCGAGCCTGCCGAACGCACAATGGGTCGCGCTACGCCTGCTGGACGGCGACGAGCGACTGGCAGCGGCGGTGCGCTCCGACGAGCTGGCTCTCCTGCAGGCACCCGAGCAGGACGGAGCACGTCCTCCGACCGCCGGAGCGAGTGACGGCGAGAACGTCGCCGACCCGGCCTCCATTCTCACGCTGGCTTCGACCCAACGCTGGATGGTGGGCGCGGACTTCCACCAGGCGCTGGTCGAGACGGTCTATACCGAGGCGGCGAGGCTCGCCGATCGCGCGGTCAGCCGGGATGGAGAGAAGGCGCGATTCGACTTCGAGTCGACTCTCGACCGTCTGGTCACCAGCCGCGTCTTCGGTTTCCCGCTGATGCTGGCCATGCTGACCGCCGTGTTCTGGCTCACCATCGCCGGTGCCAACGTCCCCTCCGCGATGCTGGCAGACCTCCTCATCGAGAGCGGACACCCGATGCTGAAGGGCTTCGCTACCGCCGTGGGCCTGCCCTGGTGGCTCGACGGTCTGCTCATCGACGGCATGTATCTCGCCACCGCGTGGGTGATCAGCGTGATGCTGCCGCCGATGGCGATCTTCTTTCCCCTTTTCACCCTGCTCGAGGACTTCGGCTACCTGCCGCGCGTGGCCTTCAACCTCGATCGGCTGTTCAGCCGCTCGGGAGCCCATGGCAAGCAGGCCCTAACGATGGCGATGGGCTTCGGCTGCAACGCCGCAGGGATAATCGCCGCTCGCATCATCGAGAGCCCACGCGAGCGACTGATCGCGATCATCACCAACAACTTCGCGCTGTGCAACGGCCGCTGGCCGACGCAGATCCTGATCGCCTCCATCTTCGTCGGCAGCCTCGCTCCGCCCTATCTGGCCGGCCTGGTGTCGGCCTTGGCGGTGGTCTCGATTGCGGTGCTGGGGATCTTTCTGACCTTCTTGGTGTCCTGGCTGTTGTCGCGCACCGTCCTGCGCGGCGAGGTCTCGACCTTCACGCTCGAGCTGCCTCCCTACCGACCCCCGCGAGTGCTTCGCACCCTCTACACCTCGCTCATGGATCGCACGCTCTTCGTGCTCTGGCGAGCTGTCGTTTTCGCCCTTCCAGCGGGCGCGGTGATCTGGCTGATCTCGAACATAGAGATCGGCAACCAGAGCCTCGCGGCGCGGCTCGTCGACGGCCTGGATCCGTTGGGCGCCCTGATCGGGCTCAGCGGCGTGATCCTCCTGGCCTACATCGTCGCCATCCCGGCCAACGAGATCGTGGTGCCAACCATTCTCATGCTGACAGTGATGGTGACCCGGCTGAGCGGCGTCGGCGAGGGGATCAGTGAGGGCGCCGGGGTCATGTTCGAGCTCGACTCGATGGAGGCGACCGGGGAGCTCTTTCGCAGCGCTGGCTGGACTCTCCTGATGGGCGTCAACCTGATGCTCTTCAGCCTGGTCCACAACCCGTGCTCGACCACCATCTACACCATCTGGAAAGAGACCCGGAGCGCCAAGTGGACAGGGGTGGCGTCGCTGCTACCGGTCGCCATGGGGATGGTGCTTTGCTTTCTCGTCGCGCAGGTCTGGCGCCTCTTCACCGGCTGAGGCCTCGCCGAGTCGATCGGCGGCGGGCCTTGGGCGCTAGGCGCCGATCGCCGATTGACCGGAGGACTCGGCCGCAGCGCTAGATCGCGGCCAGGCCGCCGTCGATGAGGAACTCGGAGCCAGTGCTGTAGGAGCTCTCGTCGCTGGCGAGAAAGAGGGCAAGGCGCGCCACCTCCTCTGCTTCTGCTACCCGTCCCATCGGCACGCGGTCGAGCAGTCGCTCGCTGCCCGCGCCCGGCACCAGCCTGAGCATCTCGGTATCGATCAGGCCTGGATGGATCGAGTTGACCCGCACCCCGCGACGGGCGAGCTCCACGGACGCCGTCTTGGTCATCCCTCGGACAGCCCACTTGGAGGTCCCGTAGGCGAAGGCACCGGCGGCCGCTTTCATCCCCGCGAGCGACGAGATGTTGACGATCGATCCTCTCCTGGCACTGCGCATCGGCCCGGCCACCGTCTTCATCCCGAGAAAGACACCTGTGACGTTGACCGCCATGATCTTCTCGAAGTCCTCGAGGCTGGTCTCATAGTGTCGGCCCACCATGAAGACGCCGGCGTTGTTGATCAGCACGTCGATTCGACCGTCGCATTCGACAATCTCCTCAACGAGCGCCGACCACTGGTCTTCGCTGCGAACGTCGAGCCGCCGGTAGCTGCCGCCGATCTCCTCCGCGAGCTGCTTGCCTTCGGCATCGAGCACGTCCGCCAGCCATACGATCGCACCCTCGGCAGCGAACAGTCGCGCTTCCGCGGCGCCCTGGCCACGAGCCGCGCCGGTGATCAAACAAACTCGTCCATCCAGTCGTTTCACTTGGCCCCCTCCCTATCCGTCGTCGGTCGTCGGTCGACAGCCTCACAAGTATGGCCTGCCTGGGCTGAAAGGCCATCGGGTCGAAAGGGGTTTCACCGCAGCTAGTCCGCTGAAAGCTCGACGCCGTGCGTGTGGCTGTGCCGGTGATGGAGATCGGGCGCGTGCGGGTGGGGGTGTCGCATCGGTTCATGGTGGTGCCAGTGGGTGTGGCGCACCCATGCCGGGAGACCGGGGTGGACGTGGTTGTGATGGCCGTCGTCGTGGCGATGCGAGTGGACGTGATCCAACCCCTCGTGGACATGCAGGTGCTCGTGCTGGCTCATGAGCACCGCCGCGACCGACGGCACGAGCAACACCACCGCGATCCCATGGGCCACGCCTACTGGCTCGCCGAGGAAAACGAACGCCAGCCCCGCCCCCAGGAAGGGTGCCGCGGCGAAGACCGCCTGAGCTCGTGTCGCGCCGACGTCCTGCGCCGAGACGATGTAGAGGACGATGCTCACTCCGTATGCGAGCACACCGACCCCCAGCGCAGCCGCAATGGGTACCGCACCGGCCTGCCAGGGCTCGAGCCCGAGCCCGGCCGCAAGAGTCGCGCCGCCGGCAACGGCTCCCTTCACGAAGGTGGTGTGGGTGGCAGTGGTGCCGTCGATGAGCGCCGTCAGATGGTTGTCGAAGGCCGACGACAGGCAGGCCCCGCGACCAGGAGCGCGCTCAGAGCTCCTGGCCACCCGCCATCGCGTGAGATGACGACGCCGGCGGCGATGATGCCCGCGACACCGAGCCATGCCCGCCCGCCCAGATGCTCGCGAAACAGCATCACGCCCACCAGCGCCGTACCCACCAGTTCGAAGTTCAGAAGCAGCGACACGGATCCGGCGGTGCTCATCTCGAGCCCGAAGAGCAGTAGTACGGGTCCGACCACACCGCCGAAGACCACGGCACCGGTCAGGCGGCTCGCGTTGCGCCGATCGAGGCTAACGAAGCCGGCACGATCACGGAAGGCAGGGATCGCCATGCCGAGCGCCGCACCGAGATAGAGCAGCCCGGCAAGCTGAAGGGGACCGAAGTACTCGAGCAGCAACTTGCTGGCGGGAGTCGACAGCGCGAACAGCACCGCCGAGGCCAGAGCCAGGCCGATACCGCGCTGCGCTCCCACACAGGAGCCCAAGCCGCTCTCTATCTCCTAGCGACCGACCGGGTTCGACTGACCGCCACTACGGCCTGCGCGGATGCGCTGGAGCACCTTGTCGCGCTCTTCCTCGGTCATCGTGTCCCAGTCGAGGCCGAAGCGCTCCTTGAGCATCTTCTTCATCCGCTCGGGATTGCGGTTGCGCTGCCGACTCAGAAACCCGCTGCCCTCGGAGGGTACGTAGCCGGGCTCGGCGTCAGCGTAGGCGACGAAGCCGAACATCATCTCCGACGTCGTCGGCCCTCCGTAGACCACGGTTTCACTCGGGTCGGGGTTCGAGGTGTTGTCGGCCGAGTTGTCCCAGGCCATGGTCAGCTCGATCTCGGTGCCGGCCGGGATGTGCTTGCCGCCCTCGGGATACTCGTAGTGGCTCTGCCAGTTGAAGTCGTAGCGCGGCACGTCGAGAAGTACCTCTTGAGTCCCATCGGGATAGGTGGCGACGTAGCGCGCCGCCTTGCCCCGCAGGTGCATGTGGGGCGTGTAGCCGAGCAGGATCGAGTCGCGCTCGAACTTCGCCGACACCGTCGAGGTGTAGTTCGACTCACCGGCCGGAATCTCGAAATCGAAGCGCGCCAGCGGGTTCGAGAGCACCGGGTGATCGGGCACGTAGCCCTCGGGGTAGAACTTCACCGCTACGGAGGACTGATCCCATGCGCCGGTGCCCTCGCCCGGCTCCTTGTGGTAATGCATCTGCCAGCGGATCGACGTGCCGCCTTTGAGCAGCGTGCCGAAACCGTCGTTGTGCGTCGTCGGGTCGTTGCCGGGAGCGATGCCACCGAGCGGACGGGCGATGATGTGGTGCACCACCGGGCCGCCGGGACGGAACTCGACTCCCTTGACCCAGCGCGGCTCGGGGAGCATCTCCTCGGTAATATCGGTGGTGAAGGTGATGTACTGGTCAGAGACGTCATCCTCGACGAAGTAGGGCTCGCCGAAGTTCATCACGAGATCGGGCGTGCCGATCGTCCAGCCCTCGCTCGAAGGCCATTCGCGCGCCGCCGGAGCGGCCCCGATGTCACCCGCGGGAGCGCCGGTCTTGGCCCAACTCACCAAGGTGGCGATCTCGCCGTCGGTGAGAGTGCGCTCGTTCTCGAAGACGCCGTGAAGATCCTGCGAGGCGTGCCAGGGCGGCATGCGCCGGGCATCGACCTCTTTCGCGATCGAGCGCGCCCAGGGGCGGGTCTCGTCGTAAGAGGTGAAGGCCATGGGCGCGACCATCCCGCCGAGGTTGGCGCCGTTCGGCCGGTGGCAGGCCTGGCAGTTCTCCTGCAGTACCGGGAGTACGTCCTTGTAGAAGGTCGGAGACGCGGTGGCGGTGGCGTCCTTTGCCGCGGCGGCGAAAAGGGCCGGGGCGACAAGAGAGCAAACGATCAGGGCGACCAGAATCTTCTTCATGACTTCCTCCAGGAACGAACCCATACGGGCTGATCCGGCTATTCTGGCACACTCCCTGAGGCCAGCCCGACATGCCATTCGAGACCCTCGACCGCACCACCACCAGAGACGGACACGAGCTGGTGCTCTACCGGCAGAACCGCGATTTCTACATCTACATCGACGGTCAGGAGCTCATGTCGAGCCGCACACACGGCTCCGAGAGAGCGCTCGCCGAGATTGGCTGCCGCCGACTAGGGAAGAAGCGCAACCCCCACGTTCTGATCGGCGGGCTCGGACTCGGGTTCACCCTCCAGGCGGCACTCGAGATCGCTCCGCGGACCACTCGCCTGGAGGTCGTCGAGCTGTTCGACCGCGTCGTGCACTGGCATCGCAAGAGCCTCGGCGAACTCGCCATGCCGATCGACCACGAGCGGGTGAAGGTCACCGTGGGCGACGTCGTCGACGTCATTGCGACCGCCGCGAAGGATCCCTACGACGCGATCCTGCTCGATGTCGACAACGGTCCCTCGGCCCTGTGTGTCGACGGCAACCACCGGCTGTACGCCGACGGCGGCCTAGCCGCGATTCGCGCTGCTCTGTCCCCGCGTGGCGTCCTGACAGTCTGGTCGACAAACCGGGACCGCGGTTTCGTCCGGCGGCTCACCCGAGCGGGATTCGCTGCCAGCGAAGAGCCGGTGCGCGCGCACGCCGGCAAGGGCCCACGCCACACCATATTCGTCGCCGAAGTCAGGGGTGGATGATTTCGTTGCCAGGCTTGCGCGGCGGATCGTCGCGTTCGCGCATCTCGACGGCGTCGTTGTCTTCCCAGTCCGGAGCCAGCTCGGCGTTGATGGCCGCCCATTCGGGGGACTCGTCCTCGCTCTCGACGATGGCGTCGATCGGGCAGGCAGGCTTACAGAGCTCGCAGTCGATACAGTTGTCGGGATGGATGACCATGAAGACTTCGCCGTTGTACTCACCCGGGTGAATGCAGTCCACCGGGCAGACCTCAACACAGGTCGCGTAGCGCTCTCCCACGCACTTTTCAGTGATCACATAGGCCATCTATCTAGTTCCTCGTTCAGTTGTGAATCCGTAGCTCTCTACCGCCCGGGAACTATATCCGCGAGCGGCCACGATTGGGACCGCCTTTCCCGGCTCCACCCGAGATAAACTCCAGAAACTTGGGCTCCGCACTCACGTACATGAGAGCAGATCCCTACCGAGGGTCCGCAGGGCCCACATTGGAGGCAGCTCGCATGAAAAGAACGCCAATTCTCGCACTTGCGGCGGCGGCCGCCCTCATTGGGGCGCCGGTGCTTGGTGCGGCACTCGATACGCCCACGTTCGTCGACGACGTGGCCCCGATCCTTCACAACAACTGTGTCAGTTGTCACCGCCCCGGCGAGATCGCGCCGATGGCGCTGCGCACGTACGACGAGGTGCGCCCCTGGGCGAAATCCATCGGTAAGGCCGTGCACCAGCGCGACATGCCGCCATGGGACGCCGATCCCGGCTTCGGCCCATTCACCAATGACATCAGCCTCACGGACCACGAGATCGACCTGATCTCGCGCTGGGTGTCCTCCGGCGCGCCGCGCGGCGAGGGCAAGGAGCCCAAGGCACCGAAGGTCAAGAACACCGGCAAGTGGAAGCTCGGTGAGCCCGATTGGGTGATCGAGTTCGACGCGGTGTCGGTCTCGGCGGACGGTGACGACGAGTTCATTCAGATCCCAGTCGACCTTCCCGAGGGGATGGGCGACGACACATGGATCAAGGCCGTCGAGGTCCTCCCAGGCAACCCGAAGGTCGTGCACCACTTCATCCTGTGGCAGGCCGACCAGAGCGGCCGCGGGCAGGAATCTTGGATCTCCGGCTGGGCTGGAGGGGCGCCACCGTCCGAGTTCCCAGAGGGCACTGCCCGACTGGTCAAGCCGGGCCGCAAGCTGATCGGCGACTTCCACTACCACCCCTACGGCGAGGCGGCACTCGACAAGACCCGCGTCGGCGTGCACTTCGCCTCGAAGGAAGAGATCGACAAGGAGTTCGTCAATCTCTGGATCCTCAACGCGAGCTTCAAGATCCCGGCCGGTGACCCCAACTACGAGGGCCGCGCCTCCTACGTCTTCCCGCAAGACGCCGAGATCCGCTCGCTGGCGCCGCACATGCACTATCGCGGCAAGGACATGAGCTACACCGCGACCTACCCCGACGGCAGGCAGGAAGAGCTCCTCAGCGTTAGCCGCTACGACTTCAACTGGCAGACCGGCTACGAGTTCGAGACCCCGGTCCAGGTCCCCGCGGGAACGCGCCTCGACGTGCTCGCCCACTGGGACAACTCGCCGGAGAACGCGGCGAATCCCGATCCGACCAAGGACGTCATCTTCGGACCGCAGTCGACCGACGAGATGCTCATCGGCTTCGTGGACTACGTGGTGAAGGACGGCGTGAGCCCGAAACCGATCAGCATGGTCCTCGGCAAGCTCGCGAAGCTCTCGGAGGAGTTTCCCGGGCAGGTCTGGCGCGTCGACGTCGAGCCGATGCCCGGAGCAGGCATGCAGCCGACCGCGGTCCACCTGCCGCGCAACGGCGGCGCGGGCGGCTGGTACGTGCAAACGGGCAGCCTGGTCCTGCCGGCACCGATCCAAGACGTCGTTTGGGACGGTGACAGCGTCACCGCCACGGCGATGATCCCGGGTCAGGACCCGATGCCCGTCGAGGGCAAGGTCGACCCGGCTACGGGCAAGATCACCCTGTCGATGGGTGGCGGCTCGATGGAGGGCACTCCGGCCGAGACCGAGGCGCAGCGCACGGTCCTGCCGCAGGCCTGACCCGATCGAACTGGCGGCTTCTCACACGGGGGAGGATGAGGTAGTTTCCTCGTCCTCCCCTATGTGCTTACGCTGCTCCCTCGGCGTGGCCGTGCTGGCCGCCAGCATGCTCCAGGCATGCGTAGTCGAGCCCGTCGGAGAAGCGCCGACCACGGTGGCCACAGGAGAGGCGCTCGACCTGGTCTGGGCACGGTTTCGCGGACCTGGCGGTCAGGGCATACGCGAAGATGCCGGTCTGCCGGTGAAGTGGACCGGCGACAGCGCCAACGTCCGCTGGCGCGCCGCCATCGCCGGCAGCGGCAACTCGAGCCCCGTGGTCGCCGGCCGCATGGTCTTTCTGACAGCCGCCGAGGCGGCCGGCACCGACGCCGAAGGCCGGGATCAGTCCAACTACATCGCCCTGGCCCTCGATCTCGACACAGGTACCGAGCTCTGGAAGACGACGATCTTCACCGCCCCAACCGAGCGCCTGCACGTCAACAACACCGCCGCCGCCAGCCCCGTGACCGACGGTAGGAGTGTCTGGGTCTACTTCGGCTCACACGCCGCGCGACTGGATCTGCGCGGCAAGATCGTGTGGCTGAAAGAGGTCGACCCGGGGTACCGAACCGCCAGCCTCTACGGCATCGGCACGTCCCCGATCCTGCTCAACGACCTGCTGGTCATCTTCCAGGACTGGGAGGGTCGGGTAGTAGTCGACGAGGGGTGGCTCGCGACCTTCGACGCGGCGACCGGCGAGGAGAAATGGCGCCTGACCTGGGAAGAGGAGAGCTGCTGTGGGTACGGCACGCCGATCGTGTGGCGGCGCGCCGGTCGCACCGAGCTCATCGTGCCGCACTCCGGCGAGGTCGTTTCGTACGATCCGCAAACCGGCGAGCGCCTCTGGGACTATTGGCACGGCGGCTGGCAGGTAGTGGCCGGTGCGCTGGTCCAGGGCGAGGACATGTTGTGCACTCTGTCGGGTGCCCATCGCCGGCGGACCAGCTCGTGCATCCGGCTCACCACTGACGAGGCCGGCGAGACGGCGGTCGAAGAGCTCTGGCTCACCAAGTGGTCGCCGGAAGTCTCGGCGCCCATTTGGTACCGCGATCGCGTGTTCGGAGTGACCGACGGCGGCGTTCTCATCGCCCACGACCCGCAGACGGGTGAGCGCATCGGGCGCAGGCGCATCACCGAGGGGAGGCGCTTCCGGGCCGCGCTCGTCGCCGGTGACGGCAAGCTCTATGTGGCCGCCTCCAGCGGCGTCATCGCGGTCGTCGACGTGGATGCGCCCAAACTGAGGATCCTGTCGGTCAACAGCCTGGGAGACGGCTGGAACGGAGCCACTCCGGCCATCGCCGACGGCGCGCTACTCGTCCGCCGCGAGACGAGCCTCTTCTGCATCGACGGCAAGAGCCAACCGGCACCGGCGGGCGCCGGCTAGCCGTCACCATCGGCCTCGGCGAGGAGGTGACAAGCAGCCCAGCGCTCCTCGCCGGCAGGGGTGTCCTCCGGCGTGATCTCGGCGCAGCGGTTCCAGGCATGCGGACAGCGCGGATGAAAGCGGCACCCGCTCGGCGGCGCGAGCGCGCTCGCCACTTCACCTGAGGCACCAACCTGGGCCCGCACCGCGTCAGGATCCGGATGCGGCACCGCCGCCATCAGCGCCTGGGTGTACGGGTGGCGCGGAGCGCGAAACAGTTCCCGCGTCGGGCCGGTCTCGACGATCTCACCGAGGTACATCACACCGACGCGACGGCTGGCGTGCTCGATCAACGCGAGGTCGTGGGCGATCAGCAGGTACGCAAGCCCGAGATCCCGCTGGATGTCCAAGAGCAGGTTGAGAACCTGGGCGCGGATCGACACGTCGAGCGCCGAGATCGGCTCGTCCAGAACGATCAATTCGGGCTCGAGCACGAGAGACCGCGCGATCGCGATCCGTTGCCGCTGCCCGCCCGAAAACTCATGCGGATACAGACGCGCCACATCAGCCGACAGGCCGACCCGCTCCAAGGCCTCGGGTACCCCGCGGGCGACTTCCCTTCCCCGCCCGTGCGCCCTCAGTGGCTCGCCGAGAATCGTGCCGACCCGCAGCCGAGGATTGAGCGAGCCATAGGGGTCCTGAAAGACGGCCTGCACGCGCGAACGGAAGCGCTTGAGCGACCTGCCTCGCAGGCTGCGCGTGTCCTCGCCATCGAAGACGATGCGCCCGGCGGTTGGGTCATGCAGTTGCAGCACGAGCTTCGCCAGGGTGCTCTTGCCACAGCCTGACTCGCCGACCAGGGCGAAGGTCTCACCCCTCTCGATGTCGAAGCTGACCTCGTCGACCGCATGAACCACCTTCCCCGCACCGAGACGAAAGTGGCAGCTAGCACCTTGAACCGACAGCAGGCTCACCCGCCCGGCTCCAATTCTCGTCGTCTACCGCGATCTTGCTCGTGCAGCCAGCAGCGCCCGCTGTGACCGCCGTCGAGCTGCACGAGCGGTGGCTCCTCTGAGCGGCAGATCTCCATGGCCTCCGGACAGCGTGGGTGAAATGCGCAGCCGCCCGGCAGGCGCAGCGGATCTGGAGGCGCTCCGCCGATACCGTAGAGTCGCTCACGCGGCTCTCCGAGCCGCGGCACCGATGCCAGCAGGCCGCGGGTGTAGGGATGCGCGGGGCTCGTGTAGATCGTGCGGGTGGGGCCCGACTCGACGATCCTCCCCGCATACATGACCGCGATCCGGTGGCACAGACTGGCGGCGACCCCGAGATCGTGGGTGATGAAGACCAGCGCGGCGCCGGTCTCGGCCTGGATCTCTTCGAGCAGGTCCATGAACTGCACCTGAATCGTCACGTCCAGTGCGCTGGTCGGCTCGTCAGCGATGAGTACCTGCGGCCGGCAAGCGAGTGCCATCGCGGCCACCACGCGCTGGCGCATGCCGCCGGAGAACTGGTGTGGATAGTCGCGGGCCCGCACGACCGCCGACGGAATACGAACACGATCGAGCTCGGCGACGGCGGCAGCTCTTGCAGAGGCACCCCGAGCGAGACCGTGCGCGCGTAGTGGCGCGGCCACCTGCTCGCCCACCTGAAAGACCGGGTTCAGCGATGTCATGGGGTCCTGCGAGATCATCGCGATCTGCCGGCCACGTACCTCGCGAGCGAGGGTCTTCTCATCGAGACCGACCAGCTCGCGGCCTTCGAGGCGGACCGACCCGCCGACGATGCGCCCCGCGGGCCGCGGCGGCAGGCCGAGGATCGACAGCCCGGTCATCGTCTTACCGCTGCCCGACTCGCCGATGAGCCCCAGCACCTCACCCGCATCGAGCGACAGCGACACCCCGTCGACCGCCTTCACGACTCCCCTTTTCAGAAAGAGATGGGTGCGCAGCTCCTCGACCGCGAGCAGGCTCAAAGCTGCCTCCGCTTCGGGTCGTAGGTATCGCGCAGCCAGTCGCCGAGCAGATTCGAAGCCAGGCACGCGGCCATGATCGCCAGACCCGGCATGGTGATCAGCCACCACGCGACTTCGATGAAGTTGCGACCGTCGGCAAGCATGCCGCCCCAGGAAACCTGCGGTGGCTGGATGCCGAGGCCCAGAAAGCTCAGGCCAGCCTCGAAGACGATGACGCTACCGAACTGAAGTGTGGCCAGGATGAGCAGTGTGTTCAGCAGGTTGGGCACGAGGTGGCGACCGAAGATCATGGGCGTCGAGACGCCGGCGACCTTGGCCAGGGCGATGAAGTCGCGCTCGCGCAGCGACAGCACATCTCCTCGAACCACCCGTGCGTACCACGTCCAGTAGGTCAGCACGATCACAAGGATCACCATCCCCTCTCCCGGCGGCAGCACCGCAGCGAAGAGCATCGCCAGCGGAATCGCCGGCACCGACATCTGCACGTCGATGAGCCTCGAGATCACCGAGTCGACGATCCCCCCGAAGTAGCCCGCAGCCATGCCCAGTAGGGTTCCCAGCCCACCGGACAGCACGATGGCGTAGAGCGCGATCGTCACCGAGACGCGCGCGCCAGCAATGATGCGGCTGAGAATGTCGCGGCCCAGGTTGTCGGTGCCGAGAGGGTAGGCCCAGGCCCCGCCGTCGGCCCAGGCAGGCGGCGTCATCGAGTCGCGCAGCGAGATCGTGCCAGCGCCGTGCGGGGTCAGGAGCGGGCCGGCGATCGCGCACACCAGCACGACCCCGAGGATCGCCGCCGAGCCCCAGGGGAAGCGCCCCTCAATCACGCCGGATCCTCGGGTCGATAAAGCCGTAGCTGAGGTCGACTACCAGATTGACGACGACAAAGACCACCGCCGACAGGAGCACACCGGCCTGGACCACGGGAAAGTCCCGCGAAAAGACGGCTTCGACCACGGTTCTCCCGACCCCTGGCCAGGCGAAGACCACCTCGACTACGAAGGTCCCGCCGAGCATGTTGGCGAAGTAGACGCCGACCAGGGTCACCAGAGGCACCGCGGCGTTGCGCAGCGCGTATCGCCAGACGATCGACGATTCCGGCAAGCCGATGGCGCGCTCCATGCGAACGTAGTCGCTCTCCAGGATGTCGAGCATGGCCGAGCGCAGCGTGCGCGTCATCGCCGCCACCGGGTACCAGCCGAGCGCGATCGCCGGCAGAACGAGGTGGCACAGGCTGCCGCGACCGAAGGCCGGCAGCCATTCGAGCCTCACGGCGACGAACAGGATCAGCAAGAGGCCCACCCAAAACGCGGGCATCGCCTGCCCGAGAAGCGCGAAGAGCTTGGCGCCACGGTCGATCCAGCTGCCGCGATGTACCGCCGACAACACCCCCAGCGGCACCGCCAGCAGCAGCGCGAAGAACAGACCGGCGAAGGCCAGCTCCAGGGTCGCGGGCAAGCGGTCGAGGAGCAGCTCCGAGGCCGGCGCGTTCCAGTGGTATGACTCGCCGAAGTCGCCACGCGCCGCGTCGGTCAGGAAAACCCAGAACTGGGTCGGAATCGGCCGATCGAGACCCAGCATCTCGCGCATCGCGGCAGCATCCTCGGCGGACGCGTCCATCGGCAGCAGCAGCGCCACCGGGTCGCCCGACAGGCGCTGGGCAACGAAAACGATCAGCAGAGCCCCGAGAATCGCGATCAGGCCGTGCGCCAGCCTGCGAAGGACATAGCGCCCCACGACCGTCTACTCTGTCCTGCCGAGGCCGCGCATCGAGTGCCAACCGGCCAACGGCTCCGGCAGGAAATCCAGCGAGTCGCGCCAGGCCATGGTCAGAAGCGGCCTGTAGGTAGGCAGTCCGCCCGCCACCCGGTCGTGCTTGACCCTGGCGATGCGGCGGATCAGCGCCTCCTTCTCGCCGAGGTCCATGGTCGCGCGCAGCTCCTCGACCACCGCGTCGAGCTCGCTATCGGCGTGGTACGAGTAGGGACCCCAGGCATCGCCGGTCGAGTGCAGATGGCCCGACCAGGCATCGGTCGGATCGCCCGGTAGGCCCTGGCCCCACATCCAGTGCCCGATGCCGTCCATCTCGGGCCGCGCGTCTCGCCGGCCGAGGTTGATCCAGGCACCGTACTCAAGCTGCACGATACGGCAGCGCACCCCCGCTTCGGTGAGGTAGGCGTAGATCGCCTCACCGACCTGCTTCATGTACGGCACCCGCGGCGTGGTCAGGTTGTAGCAGTTGACGTTGATGCCACGCGGGTAGCCGGCCTCGGCGAGCAGCCGCCGTGACTTTTCGGGATCGTAGGGGTAAGCGCGCAGAGTCGGGTCATAGCCGAACGATCCCGGGGCGAGCTCAACGGTGCGGATGCCTTGTTTGAAGAGGATGTACTCCACGATCGCGTCCATGTCATAAGCATGCGCAACGGCGCGACGCACCGTCTCGTTGCGCAACGGGCTGCCGGGGTCGATGGCGTTCATCGACAGAAAGAGGTTGTTCCCCGAGGGGACCGAGGTGGTCTTCACCCCCGGCATGCTCCGAAACTCTTCGACCTGCGCCGGCGGCACGGCGTCGATCAGATCGACGGCCCCGGTCTTGAAGGCCGCGACCCGGGTGGTGTCTTCAGGAATGATCTTGATCGTCAACCGCTCCACCCCAGGCAGCTCGGCGGGACGCCAGTAGCCGTCGAAGCGCTCGACCACGAGCTCGTCTCGCGGCCGGCGCGACACGAACTTCCAGGGGCCGGTGCCGATCGGGTGCTTCTGGATTCCGTCCTCGCCCACCTCCTCGAAGTAGCGGCGCGGCACCGCATACATCTCGAAGTCGAGCGGCAGCAGAATCGAGTCGGGTTTCGAGAACACGATCTCTAGCGTGTGATCGTCGACGACCACCACATCCGCCACGTTGTTCCACCGCCCGGCCTGACGGGACAGCGTACGGTCGCTCTGCCGGGTGTAGGAGTAGCGGAGATCGTCAGCCGTCAGCTCCTCGCCGTTGTGAAACTTCACACCCTCGTGGATCTCGATCCAGATCGAGGTCGTCCCCTGACGCTCGCGCACCTCCCACTTCTTGGCCAGCCAGTTGGCGCGCACCAGATCGCGGTCGAGGCGCAGCAGCTGGTCGTAGAACAGATCGAGAAAGTACTCGTCGACGCCGGCCGACGTCCGGGTCGGATCGACCTGCACCGGCTCGGCGCCGAAGGCGACCGTCACCTCGTCCTCTGAAGCAGTTACAGGGACGGCGAGGACGCACGCCCAGACCGCCAACCTCATCGAGGAGCGACCCCGGCGACCGACGGTCACGTCAGGCGACCATCCTCGTCACGGATCTCAGGACCGTTGACGCGTACACGGCCGTCGCCGAACTTGCCGTCGCGCGCCCGCAGGGTGTCTTTGAGCCCGATCTCGGCGACCGATTGCCGATAGCCCTGGGCGGCCGCGGTGTTGTGACCCCGCACGTCGTTCTCCGCCGCCATCCGCTGCAGGGTCCGTGCCCCCATGAGCTCGAGCCCGATGTTGACAATGCGCTTGTTGGCCGACAGGAGATCCGCATCGATGAGCGCCAATCGGTCGGCGAGCTGCTCCACTTCGTTCTCGAGGTGCTCGCCGGGAACCGCCTTCATCACCAGTCCGATCTGCTGCGCCTCCTTGCCGGTGATCATGTCGCCCGTCAACATGAGCCGCTTCGCCCACTGCGGCCCAACGTTGTAGAGCCACATGTTGTTGGGCAGGGCGCCCAGATCCCGTGCGGGCGGGAAGCCGATCAGGGTCTCGTCGTCGGCAATCACCATGTCGCACAGCAGCGCGATGTCCGTGCCGCCCGCCAGGCAGTAGCCGTGGATCTGGCAGATCGAGGGCTTGTGCATGTCGAACAGCGCCATGCGGTAGCGCTGCGCCCGCTCGAGCTGCCAGGCATCGTCGTCGATGGAGCGTCGGCCACGATAGTCGTTGTCCTCGGACTGGATGCGAGAGACCGGCACGTTACCTCCGGCACCGGTAAGGTCGTAGCCGGCCGAGAAGGCACGGCCAGCGCCCTTGAGGATCACGCTGTGCACGGCGCGGTCGTTGTCGGCCTCCCACAGCGCCTCGTTGAGCTCCTCGAGCAGCTGCAGGCTCAAGGCGTTGAGCTTCTCGGGCCGATTGAGCGTGATCCGCGCCCGTCCTTCCGAAACCTCATAGATGATGTTGCGAAACTCACTCATGCGACTCTCCTCCTCAAGGGTGGACGATGCGCTCCTCCAGCCGATCGCTAGCCAGCATGGTTTCCAATGAACTCTGCGATCAGTGGGAAGACCTCGTCAGCGAAAGTGTTCATCAGGAAGTGGTCGGCGCCCTCGATCGGGCCGGCAGCAGTCTCGACGACCTGGCTACCGGCGCGCAAGGCCCCCAGCCGCGCCCGCTTCGAGACCTGGAACGAAACCAGAACGGTCAGATAGGCGACGACGACCAAGCCGACGACACCGAGCCCGACCCGCTTGACGAGGCCTGGGATCTTCACTGCGGCCACCGTATAGCATTTCGATAGATTCGCGACCGCGAAGGAGCGGGACCCGTATGGCCAAGATGACCGGCGGCGACGCCGCCTACCACGCTCTGCGCGCGCTCGGTGTCGACTGTGTTTTCGGCATCGTCAGCGTGCACAACATTCCCATTTACGATGCGATCCGTCGTCACGGTGGGATCCGCACCATCGACGCCCGCCACGAGCAGGCGGCCGTGCACATGGCCGACGGTTTCGCCCGCACCACGGGCGGGCTTGGCGTCGCCATCACCTCGACCGGACCGGGAGCGGCAAACGCGATGTCGGGCCTCTACGAGGCTCAGTTCGCCTCGTCTCCCGTGATGATGATCACGGGCCAGATCGACAGCGCCTACTACGGCAAAGGCAAGGGCTTCGTCCACGAAGCCGAGAGGCAGGTCGACATGCTGTCGACGGTCACCAAGCACACTGCCAGCGTGGGAGCCCGGGAAGAGATCGCGACCACGATTCTCAGTGCCGGCACGACCGCCCAACAGGGCCGTCCCGGGCCGGTAGCGGTCGAGATCCCGATCGACATGCAGTACCGGTCGATCAACGACGAACCGGCCACGCCGCCCACCCTGACGCGGCGTCGCGCGGATCCGGCTGCCGTGGCCGCCGCCGCCGACGTGCTCGCTGCGAGCCAGCGCCGGGTGATCGTTGCCGGCGGAGGTATCAATCGGGCGGGCGCCCACCGCGAGCTCGCCGAGCTCGCGCGCGCCCTCGAGGCTCCCATCTTCACAACGGTCAATGGCCGCGGTGCGATCTCGGAGGACGACCCTCTCGCCATGGGGGTGCTCCAGGGGCCACCGCTCGGCGGCCCACAGATCCAGGAGGCACTGGCCAGTGCCGAAGTCGTGCTGGCCGTAGCCACGCGCTTTCAGGCGCACGCGACCTCGCTGTGGCAACTCGCAGTCCCGCGACGCTTGATCCATCTAGATGTCGATCCCAGCTCGATCGGCCGGAATTACCCGGCAGAGGCGACCCTCGTCGCCGACGCGGCTGAAGGCCTGCAGGCTCTCGCTGACGCGGCCGACTGGCAGAGTAACGACGATGACTTCAATCAGAGTCTCTTCGAGCACCGTGCGCGCCATCGACAGAGCCTGCGCGAGCGCATCGGGCCCGACCACGAGATGATTCTCGACGCCATTCGCCATCATCTGCCAGCCGACGGCTGCATCGTGCGCGACGCTACGGTACCCGCCTACACCTGGGGCAACCAGCTCCTCTCGGTAAGACAGCCGCGAACTTCGATTCACCCCACTTCGTCGGCCATCGGCCCCGGCCTGCCCAGCGCCATCGGCGCCGCCCTGGCCAGCGGCGAGAAAACCGTGCTCCTGCAGGGCGACGGTGGCTTCATGCTCCACATCGGAGAGCTCGCAACCGCCGCACAGTACGCAGCACCGATCGTCATCTGTCTCTTCAACGACGGCGGTTACGGGGTGCTGCGCCATATCCAGAACGCCACCTTCGACGGCCGCACCACCGGTGTCGACCTGCACACCCCGGACTTCACGGCGCTCGCCCACGCCATGGGACTGAACGCCGAGCGCGTCGGTGCCGCGGTCGAGTTCGAGCCGGCCTTCGAGCGGGCCATCGCCGCCGAGGGTCCGGTGTTGCTCGAGATCGACATGAGCGGCATCGAGCCGATTCAGCTCCGCATACCGCAAGCTCACGGAACCCACAACGCGAGGCGTTAGCCCCAGACCGATTCTCATCGTCAGCACTGCTGCTGCGATTCTCTCCTCGCCGTTGCCGGGGCAGGAGCTCGAGATAGCGCAACCGCCCAACTACTCCGCCGGATACGCCTCGTTTCGCATTCACGACACCAGCCGGGACCGCCCCGTCCACCTCGACCTCTGGTATCCGAGTCCCGCCAGCTCGACCGAGCGCCCGCACAGCTACTTCTGAGGGCATTCGAGCGCTGGCGCGCTTGCCCAACCTTGGGGAGCTGGTGCTGGACGGACTTTCCGCGGTCGCGCGCCACGTCGGCGCCGCGTTCCGACCCGACGTCAAATTCCGACTGGTTGCCTAAGGCCTCAGATCGTCTTCAGGACAATCGCAAGCGTAGCTGCGCCATAGAATGGCCGGCTCACACAGGGTCGGCGCAGGCCCGCCCCGAGGAGACTGCCATGGGTCAAGCTGGAGTCCTCACCGCCAGAGCCACAGCGATCGGTCTGTCACTCGTCGGTGCGCTCTCGTTGCCTGCCTGGTCGGACGCCTGCGCCGAGCTCTCGACCCTCGACCTACCGCAGACCCGCATCACGCTCGCGGTGCAGGTCGCTGCTGGCTTTCTCGACCCACCGGGTCGCACACCGCCGCTCGAGGAGCTTGGCGCGATATGTCGCGTCGTCGGCGTCACTGAGCCGGAGGTGCGTTTCGAGGTCTGGATGCCGGTGGTGGGCTGGAACGGAAAGTTCAACGGCGTAGGCAACGGCGGCATGGCGGGCACCATCAGCTTCGGGGCCATGGCTGCCGCAGTGGCGCGCGGCTACGCCACCGCTTCCACCGACACCGGCCACGTCGCTTCGGGAAACGCCTTCGACGCCAGCTGGGCCCTCGGTCGTCCCGATCTGATCGAAGACTTTGGTCACCGGGCACTGCACCTGACGACGGTTCACGCCAAGAAGATTGTGGAGCGCTACTACGGCTCGGCGCCTCGCCACTCCTACTACACGGGCTGCTCGAAGGGCGGGCAACAGGGTCTGATGGAGGCTCAGCGCTACCCGGAGGACTACGACGGCATCGTCGCAGGCAACCCCGCCAACGACTGGACCCGCTTCTATCTTGGCGCCCACCTCTGGTACGCCCTCGCTACCCTCGACGATCAAGAGAGCTACATCTCGCCCGAGAAGGCCAAGATTCTCGGCGCTGCCGTCAACGAGGCCTGCGACACCATCGACGGTATCGCCGACGGCGTCCTCGACGATCCGCGACTCTGCAAGCTCGATCCCGCGAGCCTGGTCTGCCCGGCCGGGCACGATGGACACGACTGTCTCAGCGCCAAGCAGGCCGCGGCGGTAGCCAAGATCTGGGGGGGCTCGAAAGACAGCAACGGGGAGACCATCTACCCCGGCCTGGTCCCCGGAGGTGAGGGCTCGGCCGGTGGCTGGTCGACCTGGGTCACGGGGGCCGATCCCTTTCGGGGCCTCCACTGGCTTGCCGCTGAGGGCTTTCTGAAGAACTTCGTCTTCGACGACCCGAATTGGAACTTCAGGACCTTCGACTACGAGCGCGATCTCCCGATCGCGATGGGCAAGCTTTCCAGGGCTCTCGACTCGACCGACCCCGACCTTCGCCAGCTGGAGGAGCGCGGCGCGAAACTGATCGTCTACCACGGCTGGGCGGATCCCGACATCTCGCCGCTGGCCTCGATCGATTACTACGACTCGGTGGTTGACGAATTGGGGCCGCGTAGCGACCGGACGGCCGTCGATCGCACGCGCGACTTCTTCCGGCTGTTTCTCGTACCCGGCATGGGCCACTGCCGCGGTGGCCCCGGCACCGATCGCTTCGACGCCCTGAGCGCTCTCGAGAGCTGGGTGGAGCGAGGTGAGGCCCCGAACCGGATCATCGCCTCTCGGATGAGTGGCGACGACGTCGAGCGCACCCGTCCGCTGTGCCCATACCCGCAGGTGGCGCGCTGGGATGGGCGCGGCTCGACCGACGAAGCCGCGAGCTTCCGCTGCGAGTCTCCCTGACGCCGGCGGGCAGCGCAGGGGGCCATGGCCCATGTACTAAACTGCCGGCCGCGGCTGCCTCTTGACTCGTGAGTACCAGCCTCACCTTACACATTGGAGATCACCTATGACCTCGAGTCTTCGGATTGCGTGCGCCCTCATCCCGACCCTTCTCGTGGGGTGCTCGCCCGACGGGTCGGCACCGGGAGAGGTCTCCGTCGCCGCCCAGGCCAAGCCCGAGAGCATGGAGCAGCGAGCTTCCTACTCGATCGGCTACAACCTCGGCCGCACGATGCGCGATCAGGGCATCGACGTCGACGTGGATCTCATTCGTCAGGGCATCAGCGACGGCTTCGCTGGCGGGGACGGCATCCTCGACGCCGAAGAGCGCCAGACGGCCCTCGGCGAGCTCCAACAGGAGGTGCAAACACGCATGTCGGCACAAAAAGACGTCGAGGGGTCGGCGAACCGTGAGGCCGGGGCCGCCTTCCTGGCCGAGAACGCGCGCAAGGAAGGGGTCATGACGACCGACACCGGCCTGCAGTACGAGGTGTTGGAGGCGGGCGCCGGCGCGCGACCCGCCGCCACCGACACCGTCACGGTCCACTATCGCGGCACACTGATCGACGGCACCGAGTTCGACAGCTCCTACGGCCGCGGTCAGCCGGCGCAGTTCCCGCTAAACCGCGTGATCCCGGGCTGGACGGAGGGCCTTCAGCTGATGTCGGTAGGCGCCAAGTACAAGCTCTACGTGCCGTCCGAGCTCGGCTACGGAGCCAACGGCTCGGGCGAAATCGGACCGCACTCGACGCTGATCTTCGAAGTCGAGCTGATTTCCATCGACTAGTGACGCCTGGCATGTAGGGCGCCGTTCGGTACCTCGGCGCCAGTCAGTGGCTCTCGGCCACCGCGTCGAGGACCAGGCCGGTCAGCGTCAGCAGGTGCCGACCCAGCTCCGACTTGTCAGAGTTGATCTGCATCGCGATCGTGACTCCCTGGTCCGGGAAGTGCACGAGCCGGGAGTTGTACCCCGGGTAGAAGCCTCCGTGACCGTAGCTCGGGCCGTGCGGTGTATCTCGCACGTAGACACCGAGGCCATAGCCATCGTTCGGTTTGGCCGGATCTTCGACGAAGCCGATCGCGAGCAGCTGGTCGAGGTAGTCGCCGTCGATGGCGTCGCCCGTGTAGAGCGCCCGGCCCCAGCGCACTAGATCCTGGGGGTTGTTGACGAGGCCTCCACCTGTCCACTCACCCAGGGGATGGATCACCATCACCCCGTCCTCGAGGATGTGTAGAGGGGTGCCGAAGAACACCGAGCTCTCGTGCGCATAGCCTTGGGCGAGACCCGCCAGGTCACGGCGATCGGCCGGCAGTGTCAGCTCCAGACTCAGCGGGTCGAGAAAGAGCTCGCGCACAAGGTCGTAGTAGGTCTCGCCCGTCGCCCGTTCGATCGTCACGCCGGCGAGGATGTAACCGCTGTCGGTGTAGTCGTAGCCCTCGCCGGCCGGAAACAGCGGCTCCCGATCGAGGACCAGCTCGACGACCTCGAACGGAGTCAGATAGGAGTCGCGTTGCCCTTCACCGATTGAGGACCTCGCCCATTCGCGAAACTTCTCGCTGTCGAAGGCGTGGTCGATCAGCCCTCCGGTGTGGCGCAAGAGGATTCGCAAAGTCAGATCCGGTCCGTTGGGGAGACGCCCGAACCAATCCTCCTCACCCCACCAATCCGAGATCCGACGATCGAGGTCGAGCCGGCCGGTCTGAGCAAGCTGCAGTGCCACTGCGGCGACGTAGGTCTTGCCGATGCTGCCCGACGGCATGCGGCGGTCCGGGGTCATCGCGAGGCCCGCCTCGACATCATCGAAGCCCGTCGCGAAGGAGAAGAGCCGCCCGTCCGGCAGCATGAACGCAGCCGTCGCGCCTGGGAAGTTCTCCTGCGTACTCTGTGCTTCCTCCCAGGCGCGGTCTAGCTCAGCCTGGAATCTCTGCGCCAAAGCGTCGGTGTCGAGCGCGGCTGCGACCTCGCGCTGTGCCGGAGTCTCGGATCCGCAGGCCACGAGGACGACGCAGACCAGCCCGACGACGAAACCGTGGACGCGGCGAGCCTCGACGACCGTCGGATCTCTCACGGCGCCTCCTCCGGACTCGGGGCATCGCCGGACTCGCTTTCCTCCCGGCGCACCCTTGTCTGCTCTTCGACCACGTGACGCGCCTGAGGCTGCAGCAGCGCCTGCATCTCCATCAGCGCGTTGCCCATAGCCCCGCCCGTCCGATGCTGTGCCCGACGCCAGTACATCCAACCTCGGCTCTCCATCCACAGCAACAGCCGGTCCAGCGCCAACCCGGCGATGACCAGGCCGATCACCACCATGCCGCCGATCAGCCACCTGCTCATGCTAGCGCCGCGTCAGTCCCTCGCTCCTAGCCAGGCGCGCATGGTCTCCGACACCATCTCCGGCGCCTCCCACTGCACGAAGTGGCCGGCGCTCGGCACCGTCACCAAGGTGTAGTCATTGTCGATCCAGTCCCATGTGCCCTTCAGGCCGTCCTTGTCGACGGCCGAGTCTTGGAGGCCGTGGAACTGCAACACCGACATCCGTAGGTTGGGCGCATCGTTCCACGCCCCGTCGGCCACGTCGTTGTAGTTGGCGCGGTAGTAATTGAGCATGCCGTCGAAGTAGGAACGCCCGAAGGCCTCCTTGTAGTGGGCGCCGACCACCGGTCCCATGCCGTCGGCCATGGCCCCGAAGCGATCGGGCATCGCGCTACCGTCGGGCTCGGAGGAGGCGAAGCGGCGCGCATACTGCACGTTGGCGTCTTGCTCCGGAGTCGGATTGGCGACCACCGCGGCGTAGCCCTTGGGGTGGGTGAGGTTGAGGATCACCAGGCGCTCGACCTTGTCGGAATGAACCATCGCGAAGCGCCACGCGATCGCTCCACCCCAGTCGTGGCCGACCAGCGTCACCTTCTCCTCGCCCATGTCGGCGATGACGGCTGCGATGTCGGCGACCAGATGCGGCATCTTGTAGTTGTCGATGCCCTTCGGCTTGTCGCTCTGGTTGTAGCCGCGACCGTCGATAGCGGCGGTGCGGTAGGTCGCCGACAGGGCGTTCATCTGGTGGCGCCACGAGTACCAGATGTCGGGAAAGCCATGCACAAAGACGATCGGCTTGCCCTGCCCGAGCGTCGCGTAGTGGATCTTCACGTCACCGTTCGAGGCGTAATGATGGTCGACGCGATCCCACACGTCGTCCGCATCGGCCGCGAGAACCGGGCCGGCCACGAACGCCAAGGCCACCAACATCGAGATCCATCGCATCGTTTCTTCCCCCTCAGGCGCTCGCCACTCCGAGGGCGAATCCCTCGTAGCGATTCGCGGCCACTTCGTTGCACTTCTTCGAGTAGGCCGGGAAGCCCCCGACGTAGGGCATGAAGACACGGGGCTTCCCTGGCACGTTCGCTCCCAGATACCAGGAGTTGCAGTTCAGCAGCAGGGTCGCTGAGGCGACCTCGTTGACGTGCTCGACCCAGTCGTCCTGCGCCTCGATCTTCGGCTCGATCGTCGGAACGCCCTCTTCTTCGAGCCAGCGAATGCAGTCGGCGACCCAGTTCACGTGTTGCTCGATGGCCGGGATCATATTGGCCAGCACCGACGGACTACCGGGACCTGTGATCGTGAAGAGGTTCGGGAAGCCGACGGTGCCTAGGCCGAGGTAGGTGCGCGGGCCGGCGGACCAGCTATCGCGCAGGGCCGCACCGCCGCGTCCCCGGATGTCGATTGCCATGAGCGCGCCGGTCATGGCGTCGAACCCGGTCGCATACACGATGCAGTCGACCGGGTCCTCGGTGCCGTTGGCGCGGACGCCTCTCGGGGTGATCTCGTCGATGCCACTCCGTCTGATGTCTACGAGCCTCACGTGCTCTTTGTTGAAGGTCTCGTAGTAGTGAGTATCGAGGCACAAGCGCTTGCAGCCGATCGTCGAGTCGGGGCACAGGACTTCGGCGGTCTCGGGATCGTCGACGATCTCGCGGATCTTGCGACGCACGAAACCAGCCGCAGCGTCGTTCGCCTCCGGCTCGAGCGACAGGTCGATGTAAGCACCGAGGAAGGCGAAGCCGCCGTGCTGCCAGCGCTTCTCGAACTCAGCCTCGCGCTGCGCGGGCGTTGCATCCAGGGCCGAGGCGTCGTTGCGGTCGAGCAGAATGATGGGGGCAGTCTCGGCCGCGCGGCGGCGCAGCTCCGTGTAGCTCGCCTTGACCTCGGCCTGCACCTCGGGATCCATCGGCCGATTGCGAGCCGGGACAGAGAAGTTGGGCGTGCGCTGGAAGACCGTCACCTCGGCGGCCTGCCCGGCGATGATCGGGATCGACTGCACCGCGGACGAGCCGGTGCCGATCACGCCGACGTGCTTGCCCGTGAAATCGACGCCCTCATGCGGCCACCGACCCGTGTGGTAGGACTCTCCCTCGAAGTCGTCGCGGCCCCTGAACGGCGGCAGGTTGCTCGACGACAAACAGCCGGTCGCCATCACGCAAAAACGCGAGACGACCCGGTCGCCCCGATCGGTGGCAACGAGCCACCGTGACGAGGTCTCGTCGAAGATCGCCGACTCCACGCGAGTCGAGAAGTGCACGTCGCGACGCAGATCGAAGCGATCGGCAACGTGGTTGACGTAGCGCAGGATCTCGGCCTGGCCGGCGTAGCGCTCGCTCCACTCCCACTCCTGCTGCAGCTCATCGGAGAACTGGTAGGAATACTGCAGGCTCTCGACGTCGCAACGCGCGCCCGGATAGCGGTTCCAGTACCAGGTGCCACCCACCCCGTCGCCGGCCTCGAGAACGCAGGCAACGAGGCCGAGCTCGCGCACCTTGTAGAGCATGTATAGGCCCGCGACACCGGCGCCGACGATCACCACGTCGACCTCCTGTGTCGGGCGCACCGTGGCAGTTTTCGTGTCGTCGGCTACTTCGGGCATACTTGGCTCTCACGGCAGATTGCAGCTTCGAAAGGTCCGCGGGATTGTACAGCCAGCCCGATCGTGCACCGACACTCGTCTCGCGACGCGAAGCGTTGCACCTCGGTGGCATCGCACTGGGTGGTCTGGTCTGGGAAGGCGCCCCTGTCGCGGCTCAGAGTCGTGCCAATAGAGAGAGCGCCGCAGCGTTGCTCGGACGCGTTGCGGCCTTTGATCTCCACACTCATCCGGGCGCGCTCTTTGGCCGCGGTAGCGATGGCTACGGCGGAGACGGGGGCGTCGCGGCTCGCTTCCGCGACATGGTCGACGGTCGGCTCGCCGGTGCCTTCGTATCGTTGGTTGCCGACCGGAAAATCCTCCATATCGGTCCGCCGGGGCCCCGCGCAACACGCACGTTCGATGAGGGCGAGGCCTGGCTCGACTACCGCCAGCAGATCGCCGACCTGCGCGAGCTACTGGCTCAGGCGCCGGCACGGGAGGCGACAGGGCCGGCCGACCTGCCCGCGGCGCCGGGCGCCGAGATCGCAGCCTTCATCGCCGTCGAAGGAGGCGACTGCCTCGACGGTCGGGTCGATCGGGTCGAGGGTCTCTACGCAGACGGCGTACGTAGCCTACAGCTGGTGCACTATGCACCCAACGCCATCGGCGACCTGCAGACCGAGACCCCCGTGCACGCCGGCCTGTCCGCCTTCGGCCATCAGGTGGTGGCCGAGATGGAGCGCTTCGGCATGGTCATCGACGTGGCGCACGCCTCACTCGAAACGGTACGCGCCGTGGCCGAGCAGACCGCGACGCCGTTGCTCCTCTCCCACAGCCAGCTCCAGACCGGCGACAACCGGCACCCCCGGCTCATCACCACCGAGCACGCGGAGGTGGTGGCGGGCTCGGGCGGTGTCATCGGCATGTGGCCGTCCGGCATCGGCAACGAGTCGTTCGAGGACTTCGTCGACCACACCCGCCGGCTGGTCGACCTGGTCGGCATCGAACACGTCGGCCTCGGCACCGACATGGACGCCAACTACATGCCGGTCTTCGACAACTACGGCCAGCTCGTCGACTGGACGGCGGGCCTGCTTGGAACCGGGCTGTCGGAGGAAGAAGTCGGTAAGCTCACCGGTGGAAACGCACAACGGCTCCTGACTTCGGTTCTGCGCCAAGAGGATTTCTGAGTGCTCCGCTAGAAGAGAGGTGACCCATGTCAGCCACCGTCAACGCACAGGTCCGCTACCTCAAGCCCGAATGGAAGGGGCGCGACGAGATCCCTGCGCTCGGCGACCGCGAGTCGCGCCGCGCGCTGACGGCCAAGTGGGACGTCGACGTACACGACGCGCGCGGCATGGACCTCGACCTCGATGTGGACGGATTCCTCCTCACCAACCACGAGTCCGCCGTAGCCGACTTCCACGACGAAGCCGAGGTCGAAAAGATCTACTACCCCGAAGCCAAGCAGGTCATCCGCCGTCTGACCGGTGCCGATCACGTCTTCATCACCCAGCACGTGGTTCGCACCGAAGACAAAAGCGACTTCAACACGGCCTACGCTCGCTTCGTCCACTGCGACTACACAAAAACAGACCTACGGAAAGTCGCCGACAAAACGCTCGGGTACGCCGGCATCGATCCGGCCGAAACCGCGGATTGGGACTTCGCCTGGTACAACACCTGGCAGCCGGTCGACCGCGAGGTGCAGCAGAACCCGCTGGCGCTCGTCAGCGCCGCGAGCCTCGACGAAGGCGACGTGGTCGACTACTACTTCACGGGCTACAAGCACCGCGCGCTGACCGCCATGCCGGTCTACAACCCCGATCACCGTTTCTTCTACTTCCCCCGCATGCAGACCGACGAGGTGCTGATCATCAAACAGCTCGACAGTCGTGAGGGCCGCGCCTGCTCGTGCCCGCACACCTCGTTCGATCTAGCCAATCCGGACGGCCCGCTGGGCAGGCGCAGCGTCGAGGTCAGACTGATGTGCGCCTTCACCCCTCCGGGCTAGCGGGAGCCGACCCCGAGCAGATCAAAGCCGGGCTCCCACACATGGAAACGATCGGCCTCGGCTCGCAGCCGATCGAGCTCGGCCAGCAGGGCGGCGCCTCTCTCCCCCCGTCCGAAGCGACCCCGGGCAACGATTCCGTCGGCAGTGGGCCACTCGGAGCCGTCGCCGAAGTCGGTTAGAGCCTTCGCATAGCGCTCGACCTCGTCCCAGTCCCCCAACCGACAGCGACACAAAGATCGCGTCTCTGTAGAAGGGCAACTGGTTGTGGCCCGCGCACCCTTTCGAGATGATGTCTTCGCCTTCACGGAGGGCTCCTCGAGCAGGAAGTCCCTCTCAGTCTGGCTGGCCGTCACGTCGACGACGAGAATCTCTCCCGGCTCCGCGAGGGACCGTAGGCGAGCAGCGACATTGACCGTATGGCTGGTCAACCCGAAGCGTCCGTCACGCTCATCGCTCGCCATTACCAGTACGAGGCCTGTGGCAACGCCGCTGTGAAGCCGCAGCTCCCGTGCCTGCCCGTCGTCGATCTCGCCGAAGAGCTTCTCGGATCGCCGATGCAGCTCGACGACTGCACGCGTTGCGCGCCGCGCGTCGTCGCCTGCCGCCGCTCACCCGTGTCAATCGTCGTCGAACTGGTGGAAGCGCTGCCGGACGACCGACCCACCCAGCTCAGCACGCGGCCGTCCGAGGAGGCGACCTGCTGAACCTCGACGAGCTCTTCTATCAACTCACCGAGTACCTCGTCTCCGACACCGAACTCGCGTTGCAGGGCGCGCAGCGAGACTCGACCGTGCTCCCGCAGCTGCTGCTTTGCCCGGCTCAGCGTCTCGAGAAAGCTCAACGGTGCTCTCGTGCCCAAGTTGCCGGCTACGCAGCGACCATGGCCTGGGCCAGTGCCAGCTCGATCAGCTCTCCCGAGTCGATGTTGGAGGCGAGCACACACACGACGTCGCCTTCCTGCCAGAAAGCCAGCGTGACTCCGTCGTGGTGGTAGATGTGGAAGGTGAAATCGTCGGTCTCGCGCACCTCATCGGACGCAGGCAGATCTTCCAGCCGACCGGCATACATCTGACAGACGAGGGTCCTGCCGCCTGCTCCGGTGTAAGGCATGAGCGCGAGGCGCAGATCGCCGACCACGTGCTCGTGCGCGCCGGCCAAGAGGTAGCTCATCATTCCGAGATCGATGACACGGGCGTGGAAAGGAAGGCTTCGCTGTGCCAGCCAGCTCTCGATCTCAGGCGCCGAGCTGCTCTCGAAGTCCAGGGCCAGCTCGCCACCCTGGTAGCTGCGGAACTCCTCAGCGACCCGTTCGGGTACGGTCTGCGACGGAGGCAGAAGGGTGACGATGAAGATCGCCGCGATTGCAGCGGCGACCGCGAGCCACAGCCCACGGCGCCGATATAGCGGCTGGCGAATCGGCACGACTTCGGCCTCTTCCCCTCCGGCGTCTTCTTCGTCGAGGGCGGCGCGAATGCGCTCGTTCAGATCTGGCGGTGGCGGCGAGACCGAGGCGAACGCGATCTTGGCGCGGCGTAGCGCCTGCAGCTGCGCGAGCGGATGTGACGAGGGTTCCGTCATGGGCCTGAGTCCGCTTCCTTCACGAATCCGACATCCCTAGCGTAGTCGACCAGCCGTTTCGCGAGGTGCAGTGGGTTTCGAGTCAGTCTTGTTCAGTCCCACGCCAGCTCGGGATGCTCCTTCGGCACGGGAGCCGGGAAGTCGTTCCAATGAAGCAGGGCGTTGAAGAAGTAGTTGTGGTCGCCGTGGTTCAGGAAGCGGTGCAGCGGGTTGAAGCTGTAGAGCAGCACTCGGCCACCGGCACCGCGGGGGATGTCGAGCACGGCGCCCTTGCGTGAAAGGTCCTCCTCGCCTGAGAGGTAGCCGGTCTGCAGCATCGGCTTCGAGGGCTCCTTCTCCTTCGTGTCGCCCGTCTCCTCCGACGCTTCGGCCTCTTCCCCTTCTCCCTCGTCGTCGCCGTCGTCGTCGAGGTCGGTGCCGTACTGGGTGACGATCCAGTGTTCGCGGTGCTCAGGCACGCTATACACCGGGCCGTTGATGCGGAAGACGTGGTGCACGTCGTCGTAGCCGAAGGCGATCGGGTGGTCGCGGCGAGTGACTCTGGTCGTCAGCGCCGAGCCGGGTGTGACGACTGGAGAGGACAGGCGTGAGACGTTGCGCACCAGACCGGTCTCCGTAGCGAGCAGGCCCGCCGACCCGAGGAGCATCAGGGTGCCGCCCCCGTCGAGGAAATCTTCCAGGTTAGCGAGACCCTCAAAGCCGATGCCACCTGTGATGTCGTCGGACGAGTCGATGACACCGTGGCTCGGGAACTCGTCGGTTGAAACGTACGCCTGCGGTCCGAACGAGCGGTCGCGCCCGTGGATCATCGACTTGAGATTGGCGCGGCCCTGGTGGGCCATGACGATCACGTCGAAGCGCTCGCCGAGCCCGCCCGCGCGCACGTCGTCGTCGTTGATGTACTCGTACTCGATGCCCGCGTCGGCGAACGCATAGCGCACCCAGCCGTCGGCCTGGGTTGCAACCCAGTTGTGGTAGAGCGCCAGGCGCGGCAGGTCGACATCGTGCAGTGCTATGTCGGGCAGCTCTTCCAGGGCAACGGCGTCGAGCTGGGTCGCTGCCAGGGCCTCGTTCAGCGCGTCGGCGAGACCGTCCTGGGGGGCAAGCACGAGCGAGCCGGCCGGCAACTCGCGCCCGCCCGCTTCGAAGACCTCATCGGCGGCCTCCACGTCGAACTCGGCCAGCCGGTAGCGCAGGGTAGCCAGCGCATTGGAGCCGTCGTGCGGGATCGCCCATCCGGCCGAGCCGGAGCCCTGGACCGCTCCCGGGAAGGCGACCGGGGCGGCGACTGGCTCGAGGCCTTCGAGATCGAGAATCAAGCTGTCCTCAATGGGCCGGGTGTCGACGCGATAGATCTTGCCGAGTGTCCACGAGACGTCGTCGTACGGGCGCTGCTCGGCGTCGGGTGGGAACTTGGAGATCGCTAGCAGGCTGCGCGCGAAGTCGCCATAGGGCTGATCGAGCTTCACGACGAAGTCGCCGGCGGTGAAGGAGCTTTCGCCGGCCTCGAAGTCCTCGGTTGCGCGATGCACTTCGATGGCGTGTCGTTGGAGCTGGTTGACGAGGTATGCGGTGCGATCGCGGCCCGGTTGGTCGGCAGGGATGATCCACGCATGGGGCTTGTCGGTGCGGCCGCGCTCTAGGCTGTTGCGGCCCTTGCGCCAGAAGTTCTCGAGCATCGTCGCCGAGTTGCGCGCGGTCAGTGTGAGTGAGGCCAGAACGCCCGACTGCATGTAGTTGTTGTTGTTGCGAAGCGACCATGTCAGCTTCGCGTCGGGCGGGTTGTGGCGGTACCACTGGCGGGAGGTGACCTTCTTGCCTGCGTATCGGGCGTTGCTCAGGTCACGCTCCATCGTGCGTGCGCTCGAGTTGCCGAAGGTTTCGTAAAAGCGGCCGAGCGAGTTGTGATTGTTGGTCACCCAGAGCAGGTAGCTCGGGTTCCAGCCGGTGTAAAACCCCCACGTCCAGACTCCAGGCAGCCGGTGCTTGTTGAGCTCGGTGATCTCCCAGTTCGCGATCCATTGCCACTCGGTGACGGCGATCGGATCGACATTCTCGTTGTAGGGGCCAGTGCCTGTGGAGACGTAGAGCAGCGGGACCGACTCGTGCAGGTCGAGTGAATAGACGGGGTGCCACTCGTGAAACGCCTGGTTGTAGTGCTTCGTGAGCGCGAGCGTCATCTGCAGTCCATCGCGGTTGTTGTCGTGGAAGGCGTAGGCGCCCCAGTAGGGTGGCGACGTGGGTGGCATGAACAGCCGGTTTTCGTAGGGCTGCAGATAGCGCTCATACCACTCGACGATGCGCGCGCGCCCGTCGACCTCGGTGACGGGTGTGACGAGCAGTACCACGTTGTCGCGGATCTCGACGAGATCGGGGTGCTCGGAGACCGCGAGACGGTAGATCAGCTCCATGACCATCTCAGGCGAGCCCGTTTCGGGGGAGTGCAGCCCCGCCGTGATGTGCATGACCGCCTTGCCGCGCGACGCCAGGTCCTTCGCCGTCACCTCGTCCGTGGAGCGTGGGTCGGCGAGGGCGGCCGTGATCTGTTTGATTTCGTCGAGGCGCCCGAGGTTCTCCTCGCTGGAGACCACCACGAGCAGCATCCGCCGGCCCTCTTCCGTGAGTCCCATCTCGCGGATCTCCACGCGCGGCGACACCGCGGCAACTGCCTCCAGGTAGCGGTACTCGTCCTCGGGACGGGTGAGCTTTCCTTCAGCGCCGGCGATGTAGCCGAGGAAGTCGCGCGGCGAAGGAACGTCGGGGTGATCCGGCACGTAGCTCACCAGTGGTGTCAAGAAACGTGGCTCGGTCGTGTGCTCGTGGATCTGGGCGGTCGACTCCTCGTCGACAGTGTCCCAGCGGGCCTCGCTACGCCATGAGGCGTCGGGCCCGGTCGGATCGGAGCTCTGAGCCGAGATCGGCACGGTGGAGAAAACGAGGACGAGCAGCGTCACGATCAGGCGCATGGCAAGGCTCCTTTCGGTCGCAGCGCAACGGATCGCACGCCGGGCGAGCGGCGATCCTATCCCTCCGACTCGCTCGTAGCTCCGCCCAAGTGCCAACTACTCGGCGCCGGTCGCTCGCCGGCCAGACGTACTCGCCGGTGAAGGGCAGGTGGCGCCGGGTCTGGCGGACCAAACAGGGGGCTCAGTGGAAGTCGCTTGGTCGATAGGCCCGCGTCGTGTGTGCCCTGACGTCGTCCCAGTACAGCCACGCGGGCTTGAGCCGGCGCTCCGAGAGCAGCTGCGCCTGGTCGAAGAAGTGCGGCGATTCCGGGCGGTGGCTCTGCCCGTAGTGCAGGTAGCTCATGCCGCGGGTCTTCTCGCCGAACTCGTACACAGCCATGTACGAGGCGCCGGTCGCGGCGTAGCGCAGTTTGCGGACGGAGCCGTCCTCCAGCGTGGTGGGCGGCGAGTGGTACAGCGTGAAGGCCACACCGAGGGGACCCCGAACCCCCGCGAGCGGCAAGCTCGGCTCGTCGTCGGAAAAGGGCACGCCTGAACTCGCGGGCTGCTCGGCGTGGCGCTGGATGCGGTGGATATCTCCGTAGGGCACCCGCCAATCACCATAGAGCTCGCTCAGCTTCGAGGCGGCCCGCTCCAGCGCCACGAAGCGGGCCGGGATGTCGTCGACGTAGGCCGGCTTCAGCGTCTCGACCGGGTAGCCGCGGCCGTAGAGCTCTTCGTACCAGCCGACCGCGAGAGTGGTCTGGGTCGACGTGAGCGAGCTCTTGAAGTCCCAGTCGAGCAGATGCTCGAGGTACGGACGAACCCGTGCCGCGAGCTCAGGCGCGGTGCGCGCGAGCGCCTCGAGCCGACGCGCGTAGACCGGTAGCTCGGTCATCGGCCAGTAGAGGGTCGTGTCGTAGGCGAGCCCCTGAAAGTCCTCGAAGGTCAGACCCCGGGCGTTGCGCAGCAGGTGGCGAGCCATCTTCGCGCGGCGTTTGTCGTCGTGCTTGTCCTCCACCATGTACTGCGGGAAGTCCAGCAGCGACGGGTTGCCGTCGTCGGTGGTGGCAAACGGCGTCGAGTTGCAGTTCTGCACGAACCCGGACGGCGGGTTGAGAACCTGTGGCAGCTCGTCGATGGAGTGGAACGGTCCCCACTCGTTTCCGGGGTCCGCGCCGTCGACCGGCGCGGTCCAGTCGACCGACAGATCGCGGCGGGCCACGGTACCGTTGTAGAGGTAGAAGATGTTGCCGTCGGCGTCGGCATAGGTGGTGTTGAACGTCTGCAGCAGCTGCATCGAAGCCGCGGCGTACCACTCGTCGAAGTTGCGCGCCTTGGCCTGCGCCAGCGCCTGCACCATGCGACTGCCCTCGTAGAGACGCGGCACCCGCACCGCGAGATAGTGCCGGTCGTTCTCCTTGGCGACGATGGGGCCGTAATGCGACCGCCGCAGCACCACCTCGCGCGGCTCCAGGCCACCGTCGGTGCGCACCTGGATCGTGGAGCGCCACTCCTCAGCCCGGCGATAGCCTCGGCCGTAGCGGTACTTCAGAGGGTCGTTCGGGTGATCGAAGGTCAGGCGATAGGTGTCTGAAATGTCCGCGGCGTTGACCGTGTATGCCCACCCCAACCGCTCGTTGAAGCCCGCGGTCGGAAACGGGCCGCCCGGGTACATTGCACCCGAGAAGTTCCAGCCCTCGTCGCTGGTGACGTGCATCTCGGTGAACATGCCCGAGCCGTACCAAGGTTGATGCGGATTGATGAAGAGCATCGCGTTGCCGTCCCGGGTCTTCGACGGGGCGACGGCCCACTGGTTCGAGCCCAGCGACGCCGCCAGCTCCTCCGCCAAAGGCGCCAGCTTGCCGCGCGGCGCGTGCGCGGCGCCGAGCAGCCGACCGAGGATCATGTAGCGCTCGAAGGCCAACACGTGGAAGGGCTCCATGTGCTCGAGCAGACGCGGCTTCTCGTCGGGGTGCTTCTCGAGGTAGTCGTTGTAGCCGGCGGCGAAGGCCTCGGAGATGCGCTGGATGTTCTCCGGCAGCTTCGTGAAATCGCGACGCGAGGACTCGACCAGGTCGAAGAGAGCGACTTCGAGATCGCTGCGGTACCCGGACTCGCCGACGACCTCCGAGTAGCGTCCGAGCGCCTTGATGTAGGTATCCTCAAGCTGGAAGAAGTGGTCCTCGCACTGTGCCCAGGCCGAACCGAAGGCGACCCCGGCATCGGTCGTCGCCCTGATGTGGGGTACCCCCCACTCGTCGCGGTGGATGACGACATCGGCGGCCCAATCGCGAGCGCTCTGGGCACCGACAGGGCACACGACGAGGGTGAGCACGGCCGCCGCGGCCCAAGTCCGCCTTGTCCAGTCACGCCTCGAGCCCATAGGGTCAGCGAGTATCGCACTAGTGCGACCCCGTGGTAGATACCACAGGGCGCACTAGTCTTTGCTGTCCCTCCGGGGGGCGCTCGCCGCGCATGCTCCAGAACGGAGGTGTTCAGATGAAGAAGCTCGTACTCGTCGCCGCCACTGCGGCGCTCATCGCCACCGCCGCGGCCGCGCAGGACCGGCGTCCACGCAGCCCGTCGGGAGAGTCGGCGGCCCAGGTTCTCGGGAGCTACGACGTGGTGGCGGGCAACGTCGGCGGCCAGTGGATCGACATCAAGTTCGGCCGCCCCCTCAGGCGTGGCCGCGACCTCTTCGGCCCGGCCGATTTCGTCGAGATGCTCAACGATGGCGCCGAGATCTGGCGAGCGGGTGCCAACTACACGACGCGGCTCATCGCCGAAGTGCCGCTGCGCATCGCCGGCGTCGACATCGCCCCGGGCGAGTACTCGGTCTTCATCGAGCTCTCCCGCGAGCAGTGGACGTTCGTGCTGTCGACGTGGCCGGCGCAGAAGGTCTACGACTATGAGAACAAGGATGCGCTCTTCGGCGCCTTCTACTACACGGCAGACCGCGACGTGCTACGCACCGCAATGGATCTCGAACAGCTGCCTCGCTCGTTCGAGCAGCTGTCGTGGCAGTTCGTTGACATGACCCCCCGGGGCGGCCGGCTCGCTCTTCTCTGGGACCACAAGCTCGCTTCGGTCCCCTTCGAGGTGGTCGGCCCGTGATCCGGAGCGACTGCTAGAGTCGTTGGACACCCTTGCAAGCTGGGTGCGCGGCTGCGAAGCAGACCTCTGGTCGCTCGCAGCTGCGGCGCCATCAGAAAGGAGTGATCCATGAGGATCCGACCCCAAGCGCTGATCGTACTCGTCGCAGCCGCCGTCCTCGCGCTCGTCCCGCTGGCCGCCTCGGCCGACCACCACGTCAATGGCACCTGGGTGCTCTCCGTCGACATCGGGGGGCAGGGCGGAGAGGCCACCTTCACCCTGGAGGAGGCTGAAAAAGGCAAGCTCAGCGGTACCTACAGCGGCGCCGTCGGCACGGCCGAGGTCACCGGCACCGTCGACGGCAACAAGGTCTCGTTCTCGTTCGAATCGGGACAGGCCGGCAAAGTGTCGTACGAGGGGACTGTCGAGGGTGACGAGATGGAGGGAACGTGCAACTACGGAGCGATCGGCGCGGGGACTTTCAGCGGCAGCCGCAAGACTGAGTAGCCGCTGACTGGGACGGCTCGCTCTGCTAGGCGTCGAGCAGCGAGCCGCACCCTTCAGCGAGACGGAGAAAGACGCTGTCGCCCATGCGACGGCGGTGGATCGAGAGCTCGCGCACCTCGATCTGCGTTCCATCATCGAGAATGACCGTCAGCCTACTCGTCCCTCCCTCCTGTATGGAGGCCGTCACCCGGCCGGCGACGCCTACAACGTCGCTGATCTCGATTGCCTCGGGTCTCACCAACACACTGACCCCTGCCCCCTCCTTCACCTCGCCCGCCTTCACCTTGCCGACGGCGGTCAGCGCGAAACCGCCTTGTACGACCCCTACCAGTACGTTGATCGGGCCGAAGCCCTCGGCGATCTCACGATTCGCCGATCGGTTGTAGACCTCGGCCGGAGTGTCTATCTGCACAAGTCGACCCTCACGCATCACGCCCACTCGATCCGCGGCCCCGAGCGCCTCCACCGGATCGTGCGTCACCATCAGTGTCGCCACACCGCGGTCGCGCAACAACGCCAACGTCGTCGAGCGCACGTCCTCACGCAGGCGCGGCTCGAGACCCGAGAAGGGCTCATCGAGAAGCATCACCCGCGGCTCCGGTGCCAGAGCGCGAGCCAGCGCGATGCGCTGCTGCTGCCCACCGCTCAGCGTGTGTGGCATCGCACTCGCGAAGCCCGTCATGCCGACCCGCTCGATGAGCTCCTCGACCAGGCCGTCACTCGACGGTTCACGAGGCAGGCCGAAGGCGACGTTCGCACGCGCGTCGAGATGCGGGAAGAGTGCGTAGTCCTGAAACATGAACCCCACAGAGCGGCGTTCGGGGGCCTCGTGGTGCTTCGGGCTGGCGACCTCCGAGCCGTCCACTTCGATGCGCCCAACACGAAGACGCTCAAGACCGGCAATGAGACGTAGCAACGTCGACTTGCCGCTGCCCGACGGTCCCAAGAGGCACACGACCTCACCCGAGTCGACATAGAGGTCGATGTCGCGCACCGCCGCAATCGAGCCGAAGCGATGGGTGACGCCGCCGAGCGACAGGCGGGCGACGCTCACTCCGAAACCTCGTCCGCCGCGGCGGGCCGTGCGCCCTGCTGCAGGCGCGACAGGATGACGACCGGCACCAGCCCCACCGCGATGATCGCCAGCGCTCCGGTCGAGGCCTCGGCCAGGCGCTCGTCGGAGGCCAGCTGATACACGCGCACGGCAAGGGTCTCGAAGTTGAACGGCCTCAGGATCAAGGTCGCGGGCAGTTCCTTGATCACCTCGACGAACACCAGGGCCAACGCCGCGAAGGTCGTGCCCCTGAGCAACGGCACATGGACCTGACGCAGCAGGCGCCCGGGCGTTGCCCCGAGCGTGCGTGCCGCGTCGTCGATCGAAGGCCGGATCCGGCCGAGGCCCGCCTCGATCAGGCTAAGCGCCAAGGCGAGAAAACGCGTCTGATAGCCAAGGAGCACCGCGACCACGGACCCTGAGAGAATCAGCCCCGGAGCAAAGTCAAAGGCCGCTTGGCCCCAGTCGTTGAGACGGTGATCGAGCCAGGTCAGTGGCGCGAGCACACCGATAGCGATGACTCCCCCGGGGATGGCGTAGCCGAGACCTGCCAGCCAACCGGTGAAGCGGCTCGCCGGCGACGGATCGAGCCTTCCCGCGTAGGCGACGACGAGCGCCAGAGCCGCCGCAAGGGCTGCTGCAGTCAAACCAACGAGCATGCTGTTGCGCGCCAGTTCGACGAAGAGCTCGCCGGCCCTGCGGTCGCCGCCCGTCGCGGACAGATCGATGAAGCGCAGGACCGGGACCGCAAAGCCCAGGACGACGGGCAACGCGCACGCCATCGCCGCGACTGCGCCGCGCACTCCACGCAGCCGAACTGTAGCAAGGGCCCGATGGCGATGGGTGGCCGAGAAAAAACGCGCCCGGCGCCGAGCGCTGCGCTCGATCAAGATCAGGATCCCGACCAAGCCGAGCAGGCAGGCCGACAGTTGTGCCGCTGCTGTCAACGAGCCACGCGTCATCCAGGTACGGAAGATCCCGGTGGCGAAGGTGTCGACGGCCAGATAGTCGACCGCCCCGAACTCGGCCAGCGTCTCCATCAGTGCCAGCGACAAACCGGCAACGATCGAGGGCCGCGCGAGCGGCAGGGCGATGCGCCGAAAGCCGTTCCACGGCCCGCCTCCCAAAGTGCGACCCACCTCGAGCGCGCACATCGACTGCTCTAGAAACGCGCTGCGGGAGGCGAGGTAGACGTAAGGATAGAGCCCGAAGCTCAGGATCGCGATCGCACCTCCCAACGAGCGCACCTGGGGAAACCAGTAGTCGGCCCGGATCCAGCCGAAGGCATCGCGGAGTCCGGTCTGCACCGGTCCGCTGAACTGCAATAGATCGCTGTAGGCGTAGGCGCTCAAGTAGGCCGGTATCGCCAGAGGCAAGAGCAGCGCCCACCACAGGACCCGCTGGCCGGGGAATCGGCACATCGTCACGAGCCAAGCGCTGCCGACCCCCAAAACGAAGGTCCCGACTGCGACGCCGAGCGCCAGGAGCACGGTGTTGCGGATGTAGCCCGGCAGGACGGTCGATGCAAGATGAGCCCACACCCCATCGGAGTCCGCACCCACGCTCGCCAGAACGACCATGATCGGCACCGCCACCCAAGCCGCCACGAGGCTCCCCGCCAACGGCCAAGCGATCCCGCGCACAGCCAGAATTCTTCTAACGCCAACCGGCACGATCCATCATGCGGACCGCGGCCTGGTTGTTGTTTCCGAAGACCGACGCGTTGAGGACGTCCTCCTCAAAGTCTCCAAGCCGGTCGAGCGTCTCCGTCCGATCGGCGCCCTGCACGACCGGGTACTCGTAGTTGCCCCCGGCAAAGACCTTCTGCGCCGCGTCGCTGGTCAGATACTCGATAAACCTGACCGCGTTTCGGGGATTGGGTGCGGACTTCAAGACACCGATGCCAGAGATGTTGACGTGGGTGCCCCGGTCGCCCTGGTTGGGGAAGACGACGCGCACCTTCGCCGCCACCGCGCGGTCCTCGGGCGAGCCGTTGAGCATGTGAGCGAAGTAGTACGAGTTGGCCACCGCGACGTCCGCCTCACCTGCCGCGACGCCGCGGATCTGGTCGCGATCGCCACCCTGCGGCGTTCGCGCCATGTTGGCGACTAGGCCCCGGCACCACTCTTCGGCCTTCGCCTCGCCGTGGGCGGCGATCATCGACCCTACGAGCGATTGGTTGTAGACGTTGGACGAAGAGCGGATCAAGACCCTGTCCTTCCACTCCGGCTTGGCGAGATCCTCGTAGCTCAAGACTTTGTCCTCCGCTACCCGCTCGCGCGAAACGAGC
The DNA here is from genome assembly GCA_036337765.1 of Acidobacteriota bacterium. Lineage (GTDB taxonomy): Bacteria > Acidobacteriota > Thermoanaerobaculia > Multivoradales > Multivoraceae > JAYZDP01. The sequence continues at coordinate 14,976 of JAYZDP010000172.1, read as the reverse complement.
AGAATCCGCGCCCGCTTGCTGAGCCCGAACCAGAGGCCGTCGGGATGGCGCAGGCGCGCAGGCACTCTTTGTTCGAGAAGCCTCGACCTGGCGGGCGCGAAGATGCCCCGTTGCTCGGCTTGGAAGAGGCGCCCGGCGTCGACGGTCATGAAGACGTCGGCCGGGCTGAGATCACCCTCACGCTCCAGACGAGCCAGCAGCGCGTCGGAGTTGCCCTCGATGAGGTTGACCTCGATACCGGTTTCGGTGGTGAAGTTCTCGTAGAGAACGTCGTCGGTGTCGTAGTGGCGGGCCGAATAGACGTTGACCACCTCCGCGGCAAAGCTCGTCGCTGCGACCAGCAACATCACGCCGAAAACCACTGTTTTCTTCGAGTCCATGCGAGCTCTCCGAGTCTTCGGTAGGAGTCGAGGCTTCACGCGATCGCCCGAGCCACCGATTCTGTCAGACCGGCGAAGCTAGAGAAGCTCACAGGTGTCTCCCGTAGCGACGCGCCCCGGCTTCTCGACCGACGCGTAGAGCCCGAGGTTGCCGTCGGTCTCCTGAACCAGGGCCCGCATCACCTTCGGGTCGTTCGGAAGATCGGCAAAGCCGCGAGTGGTCATGACGCAGCGCGGGCAGGCCAGCTCGGCCACCAAGACGGCTTCTCCGATCGCGATCCGCCGCCCCGCCCACTCCGTCTCGGGGAAGTCCGCTCCGACCCCAGTGTCGGCCAGAACGATGTTGGGGCGGAAGCGACGCACGTCGAACACCGACTCCGGCGCGCGCTGCTGCATCGTCCCGAGCGATGCCCGCGACAGGATCAGGATCGGGAAGGCGTCAAAGTAGGTGCCCGGCGGCGACTCGTACTCCAAGATCTCGGGCGGGAACGTGGTCACGTCGGGAAGCGGCTCGTCCGGAAGCCGAGCGAAGACGGCGCGCAGCTCGGTATCGAGATCGTCGTGCATCGGAGCGCCACGCCGATAGTGGTCGAGGGCGTCAGGCGGCAGCAAGGGCCACAGCGTGACCTCGTGATCGACGGCCTTCGAGACACGCTCGGCAATGTCCTCATCGCCCGTCGCGCCAACCGAGCCGTCGGGGAAGAGGATCTGCGCCGGGCTCGAGCCTGTGGGCGCTGGCGCTTCCGGGAAGCGGGCACCGAGCTGCATGAGGCCGGCGATGCGCTTCGCGCCGCGAATCCCGCCCGAGACTTCGTCACGAACCGCCCAGGACCGATCTCCAGGGAGTCCACCCGTGCCGATCTCGACCGAGGAAAGCGACTCGCCGGCCATGCTCTTGACCGGATACCTGAGGATCTCCGAAACCGTTGCAACGTGCATCCAACACCCCTCTCGTCGAAACAGAACGACCAACGATAGAGTCCCACAATCGGACCTCGAAGGAGATATCTATGAAGCACCGTCCGCTGACCGTCGGAGCCGTTGTGCTCACGATCACCGTCCTCGTCTGGGCACCCGCGGCGCTCGCCGCGGACAACACCGCGCGCGACCTCGGAATGGCCGAGCCTAGCCAAGTCGGCATGTCGAAAGCCGGTATCGCGGACCTATCCGACGCTATGAAAAAGCTGGTCGACGACGGCCAGCTCGCCGGCGTCGTCACCGCGGTGGCCCGCCACGGCAAGATCGTCCACTTCGAGGAGTACGGCAAGCAGCATCTCGAAGAGAACCACCCGATGCGCAAGGACACCATCGCACGCATCTACTCGATGACCAAGCCGATCGCCGGCGTCGCACTGATGACGCTGTTCGACCAGGGCAAGTTCAAGCTCAAGGACCCGGTCGAGAAGTACATCCCCGAGTTCAAAGGCATGCGGGTCGCCTCGGGCGAAGGCTCGAACGGACAGCCCGAGACCGAGCCTCAGGAGCACCCCATGACCATCCGCGAGCTGGTGAGCCACACCGGTGGTCTGACCTACGGCTTCTTCTCGCGCTCGCAAGTCGACACGCTCTATCAGGAGGCCGGAGTCCTCGACCGCGACTCGACTCTCAAGCAGATGGTCGGCAAGCTCGGGAAGATCCCGCTGCGCCAGCAGCCCGGCACCGAGTGGCACTACAGCGTCTCGGTCGACGTCCAGGGTTACCTCGTCGAGGTCCTCAGCGGCCTGCCCTTCGATCAGTTTCTCGAGGAGCGGATCTTCGAGCCGCTAGGTATGAAAGACAGTGGCTTCTACGTCGAGTCGAAGGACAAAGGACGCTTCGGACCGCTCTACGCCCCCGGCCAGGGTGGCAAGCTCCAGGCGCAGCCCTACGGTGAGTACCTGACCAAGCCCGGGCTCTTCTCCGGCGGGGGTGGGATGGTGTCGACTGCGATGGACTACCTGCGCTTCTGCCAGATGCTGCTCAACGGCGGCGAGCTCGACGGGGTGCGCATCCTCAAGCCCTCTACCGTCAAGCTGATGCACACCAACATGCTGCCCAAGAAGATGGAGCACATCAATCCGATGATCTCGACACCCGGCAATACGTTCGGCATCGACTTCTCGATCGTCGACCGGCCCGACGGCAAAACAGACCACGCGCTGGCCAAGGGTGAGTACTGGTGGTACGGCATCGGCGGCACCTGGATGGGCATCAACCCGATCCAGGACACCGTGATCGTCGGCATGATCCAAAACCGCGGCGGCGCCGGCGCGCGCAACGCCAGGATCCAGTCCAAGAAGTTGATGTACGAGTCCATCGTCGGGGATTGACGGGAGCCGCGGTCGTCTCACTGCAACAGCCTGCGTCACAAGGATGTAACGACGTCATACCGCAGCTCCCGCCAACGTTGCTGTCCCTCCGGGGGGCGCTGGCCGCCCAGGCCCGGAAGGGAAAGGCACGGGTTCTCGGCACGTAGCGGGGGTGGCTGGTGAGCGATCGACCCCCACCGCGGTGGTTTCTTCGGCTGCTGACCCTCATTCACGTCGGTGTCTACCGCGTGAGTGGGGGCCGGGTCGGCCGGCGCGCGGGTAGCTACGAGATGTGCATGGTCACCATGACCGGTGCCAAGTCGGGGCGTCGCCGGACCATCCCACTCATGTTGGTTCCGGACGGCGAGGCGGTGGTGCTGGTCGCCTCGCAGGGTGGAGCGCCCACCCATCCACAGTGGTACTACAACCTCCGCGCTCATCCCGACATCACGGTCGAGCGCAGCGGTCGTTCGATCCCGATGCGCGCGGAGCTCTCCTCGACGGAGGAGCGGGCACGGCTATGGCCGATCTGCGTCGAGCACTACCCGCCCTACGCCGACTACCAGCGCCGCACCGAGCGGGAGATCCCGGTCTTTCGCTGCGCCCCGGCCGGTCGATAACGCCTGCCGAGCAGCTCCGAGCCTGCGCGGCTAGCGCCCCCCGGAGGGAAGGAATGCTAGCGGGGGGCGTGGTATGAGCGCGGTACCAACTCGAATCATCCAGAAGCTGTGACTACCGCGGCCCCCGCTAGCCCACCGCGTGCGGGAGCGGCTGGGTCTGCGCGGCGTAGGGGAAGGCGTCCCCGAAACCCGCCAGCTCCTTGAATAGCTCCGGGTTGTCGCAATCGTCGGCGAGCTCGCGCGGAAAGGTTCCCTGGATGTCCTCTTGCGAGGTGACCATCATGTGCCGGTAGTAGTTGGCGATCGACAGCCGCATACCGGGAGTCTTGCGCGGAAAGGCACCGTGCCAGGTGGCGCCATGAAAAACGATCAACGACCCCTTGGGCCCCTCGGCCGGAACGGCCTTCCGGGTGGCCTCCGGCTGCACGGGCCTGACGCCGTTGCGATGTGAGCCGGGAACGTAGGCGAGCGCACCCCCGTCCAGGGTGTAGTCGGTCAGACACCAGTTGGTGTTGGACGTGTAGGCCACGCGCCCCCACGGCAGCGGAACCGCCGTCTGGTCGGCGTGCAGGCCGAGGTGAGGGCCGTAGCCGAAGTCGCCTTGCCACTTCACGAACGAGTTGTGCGAGCTGAAGCGCGCGGCCTTCGGGCCGATCATGTGGCGCATCAGCGTGACGGCGGCGGGGTTGACGGCGAGATCGCGAAACGCCCGATCGAGTCGACTTAGCTGCTGGATCAGAAACTGCGACGGTTGGCCAGGCTCGTCGCCGGCCAGCCGCGACAACGTCTGCTCGGTCTGGGGAAACTGGATCTCGGCGGTCGGCCCGACCTCAAGATCGAATGGGCAACCGACGATCTGCTCGGCTCGCGCGAGGAGAATCTCGACCATGCGGTCGATCTGATCCTCCGTCACGCCGTGCACCTCGGGCGGAACGATGGTGAGACCGTTCACCTCGAGCTCGAGCACATACGGCTCGAGGCCGAGCTCGCGGATCTCAGGCGAGACCTTGACGTCGGATGCGAGTGCGAGTGCCATCTTCGATTCTCCTATCCCTACGCGGCCTCAGCGGAGCCGAATACGCGTTCAATGTGCTTCTGCGGCAGCGGCTGGGTCAGCTTCGAGACGGTGTAGGTCGTACCCACCGACACGATCTCACCCATCGCCGCACAGGACGTAGGGTTGACGCCCTCGATGACCAGCCACTCCACCACTCCCGACAGCGGACCGAAGAGCGCCGGATCGAGCATGCCCAGGCTCTCAGTGTGAAGGATGATAAAGGTCGCCATGCCGGTAATGAGGCCCGCGAAGGCGCCCTTGGTCGTGACTCCCTTCCACAGCGCACCCATTACCAGCGGGCCGGCGAAGGCCGCCATCATGCCTCCCGAGCCGATCCAGACCAGCAGGGCGATGTTCATGTTCATGAGCGACCAGGCCAGGAACATGCAGCCGACGAGCACGACCACCGTGCTCCAACGACTGATCAGAAGCACGCGCCGATCGACCTCGAGGTCGCTGAGGTGGGAGTGGAAGCGCGGCACGATCGATCGGCGGTAGATGTCGTTGGCCATGATCTGTGAAGACGATACGACCAGGCCGTCGGCCGTCGACATGATCGCCGCCAGGATGCCGACACCGACGAGCGCCGCGAACCAGGTCGGGAAGAGCTCGATGAAGAGCGCCGGTAGCGCTTCGTTGGCGCTACGCCCCTCCTGCAGGAGCACATCGCCGAGTACGGCGCGCGCCAGGATGCCGCCAAGACCGAGCAGACCGAGCGTGAGCCCGACTGCGGCGGCGAGCTTGACGAAGCGCGGCCGGTCATGGTCGTGCTTCAACGCCCAGACCTTGTTGCCGATGTGGGGCAGCATTCCGAGCGGGATGTGGGCCAAGAACACGCTGAGGTGCGACCACCACGAGTGGTAAAGCGGGGTCGAGCGGTTGAAGGGCCCGACCAGGTTCGAGTCCTGGTCGCCAATGCGGCTGAAAATCGTCGACATGCCGCCATCGACACCGAATCCGAAGACGAAGAGCCCGATGGTCAAGGCTGCCACCAGGAGCATCATGAAGCCCTGAACGCCGTCGGTGAGGATGTCGGCATGCGCCCCACCAAGGACCACGTAGATCATCAGCACAACCGTCGTCGTGATCAACGCCCATATGGGTTCCAGTCCGAGCATGGACTCGAACATGACCAGGCCCGAGACCAACTGTCCGGCGATGTAGAAGAAGAGCACCAGGGAGAAGACCGACACGAGCAGACGCACGCCGTCGCTCTGATACCGGTCGCCGAGGTACTCGGGAATCGACCGGTTGCCAAAGGAGTGGCCCGACGAGGCGACCAGCTTGATCGAGATCAGCACCCCGAAATAGACGCCGATCGGATAGAGGAACTTCCCCCAGATCGTCGCGGTCCCGTAGGTGTAGCCGAGCCCGGGGCTACCGAGGAAAGTGGCGCCGCTAGCTGTCGACGCAGCGAACGCCAGGGCGAGGAAGTAGGGACCGTAGCTGTTGCGCGCAGTGGCGAAGTCGTCGGCGTCCTTGATGCGCCGACTGGCAACCCAACCGAAGACCAACATGCCGACGATGTAGAAGACCAGAAACAGCCACGACCAACCGATGAGCCCCATCGACGTACCCCTCAGGCCGAGTGAACCAAGCTGTCTAACAGGACGCGCAAGCCTACCTGTGATCGACTCGGCGATCCATAGAAGCCGGTCAATCGGCCGCGATACCGTAGCCGGCCTGGCCGCGAACCAGGAGCCGATCGTGAACCAGCGCGAGTCAGCGATCGATACCGACGTCGTCGAGGAGGACGACGTTGCTACCTACGTGGAGTCGCTGAGCCGCAACGGCTTCTTCGGCCCCGACTCGTCTATATGAACCACGCGGCGAACGCGGCTTACGAGGCGACTGCGGCCAACGACGGTCGGCTCGAGATGCCGTTGCTGTTTCTCCACGCCCGCATGGCGCAAGGAACGACCCGCGGAGGTCAACCGCACGCTCGTACGCTGGCTGGCAGAGCGCGTGCCCGACGCCTGGCCCTGAACGAGAAGCGCCGACGAACTCTCGAGCCCGCCGGCGCTGGCGATTCAGTAGCCGAATCTACTTCGCTACCGTGAACGGGAGTGCGCCGACCTGGTTGTCCCAGACGACGAACAGGTTGCCGCCCTCGGCGGTCACACCACCGAAGCCGATGATGAGATTGTCGATGATCTGCGGGGCTGGGGTAACGGCCATCGGCGCGCGGGCAACGTCGTGCTTGGGATCATAGCCATAGGCTCCCCAAGTGATGCCTTCCGCCATCTTGGCGCGATCGAAAGCGTCCATGTGCGGCTGCTTCGAAATGATGCCGGTCCAGCCGCCCTCTTTGAGCTCGATGAAGAAGCTGTACTCACCGGCCGGAACCTTGCTGTCGCCGATCATCAGATCAGCCTCGGTCGTGATGCGGGTGGTGACGTCCGCACCGGCACGCCAGACGTCAGCTCCAGCATAGATCTTGGTGCCGTACTCGGCACCCGAGCCGAAGATGCCGGTGCGACCGCGCAGGATCGGAGAGGAGTAGGAAACATCGATCCAGGCGTCGCCGATCTGGGTCGACGCCGAGGTCCTCGGGCTCTTGGGCCGCTGCGCCAGAGTCACACCAGCAGTGAGCAGACACAGAACGATGAGCGAGATGATGACGCGGAAACTGAGATTCGAAGTCTTGAACACGGATACCTCCAGATTGGGCGCTCCCGCTTCGGGAGCGCTCGGGTGTCGACGGGGGGAAAGCCTAGCGCAAATCCCTCTGCCAGGATACGGCTGGGAGCGCATGGTAGTTTGTTTACGGACCCTGCCAGCGGAGGTGGAAGATGATCGATCTCACTACGATGTCGCACAAGCACGCGGCCCTGATCGCTACGGCGATCCTCACGCTCGCGGCGCCAGCCGCCCTGATCGCCGCAAAGGACAGCACCGACATCCCGCGCCGGCCCGACGGGCGCCCGGATCTCTCGGGTACCTACGACATCGCGACCCTGACACCGCGGGCCAGGCCGGCGGAATACGGTGACCGCCTCGAGCTCACTGCCGAAGAGGCGAAGGCTCTAGCCGATCATTGGAACGGCAATTTCGGCAAGGACAGCCTGCCCAGCGATCCGGACCGGGAGGCTCCGCCTAAGGGCGGCGTCAGCGTGTACGCGCCCGAGCTCACCGGCGCTGCCGGCAAGGTGGGCGGATACAACGCGTTTTTCCTCGACAAGGGTAACAACGCCTTCCAGATCGACGGCAAGTACCGCACCTCGATCCTGACCGATCCGCCCGACGGCCAGTATCCGGCCCGCTCGGCTCTCGGCAAAAGGCTGCAGGAGGAGCGGGCGTACTTCCGCCACGAGAACACCGGCACTGCGTGGTGGCTCGAGGAGGGCCTCGAGACCGGTCCCTACGATCATCCGGAGCAGCGGCCACTGGCCGAGCGCTGCATCTTCACCGGTGGCGCGTCGGGACCGCCCATCATGCCCAGCCTGTACAACAATCTGAAAACGATCGTGCAGACCGACGACTACGTGATGATCAACATCGAATGGATGCACGACACTCGCATCATCCGAATTGACGGGGAACACGGTCCCGACACCGTCACCAGCCTCACGGGCGACTCGATCGGCCGCTGGGACGGAGACACGCTCGTGGTCGAGACCCGTAGTTTCACCGAGCGCCCAGGCGTCGCCAAGGGCTTTCAGGTCGTCGAGCGCTTCCGTCGCACCGACGAAGACACCGTGGTCTACAGCTTCAAGGTCGACGACCCAGCCTTCTCCGAGCCCTACAGCGGCGAGTACCCCTGGCCCCGCACCGACAACAGGCTCTACGAGTACGCCTGCCACGAGGGCAACTACGCCATGGGCAACATCATGCGCGGCGCGCGGTTGCTGGAGGAAGAGACGCTAGCCGGCATAGCCAAGAGCCAGTAGCGGAAAGGCCCCAGAGCAGAAAGAGGGCCACCCGCAACCGGATGGCCCTCCCCGCTGCTCACGGATGGTGTCGAATCGACCGATCAGAGATTGGTTTCGTCGTCGTCCCGATAGTCCACGCACTCCGGGTCGTCGGGAAAGTCGATCTGAGAGTCGACGTCGTTGTCGGCCTGATCGCTGCACTGCGAAGTGCCGCAACACGTAGGGTTGACCTCGCAGGCCCCTACGTCGGTTCCGCAATCGCCGGCGTCGACACAGCCGTCGCCGGGGGTCGACCCGCCGACGCACACATTCGCCGTACAGACGGGTACATCGTCCGGGCAATCGCTGCCACCGAAGCACGCCGAACCGTCGTTCGTGCCGCCGCCACACGTGCCACCGAAGGTCACCTGGAACGTCGCCTTGTTGCCGTTCTTGCCCGTGGGGGTCACGTTCGTGACCTGGATACAACCGGCGTCGTTGCGGTCGACGTCGTTGCAGAATCCGACCAGCGAGTCGTTGATGCGGCCCTCGAGTGAATCGGTGAAGCCGTCAGCGTCGCCGTCGTCCGCCGCACCCCCGTTCTTGTTCTGATCGGTGGCGCCAGTGGCGCCGATACGACCCTGGAACGTGTCGCCAGGAACGATTGTTGTGGCGTCGACACCTCCGACCGCCGAGCAACCGTTGCCGGACCCGAAGTCGGTCTGAGCGGTGGCCGCGCCGCCAACTACTAGCAGGCTCGCGCTCACCAGGCCCAGCACCATGAAAGAGGCTCTCTTCATGTTCTGTCTCCTAGGAATGCCGATCCTAGAATAGTCTTTTAACTATTTATAAATGTGACGGCGCGCGCAACGAACTCTCGACGCCGCAACCCAAGGCGCCTACTCGTACAGGTGACAGGCCACCGACACGTGTGCAGCGAGCGTCTCCAGCTTCGGCTCCACTGTCGCGCATGCGTCGAGTACCTTCGGGCAGCGCGGATGAAAGCGACACCCGGCCGGTGGGTTGCGCACGCTCGGAACCTCACCGACGATGAGCTGCTGCGGCCGGCTGGCCTCGAGCACCGGATCAGGGACGGGAACAGCGGCGAGGAGCGCTTCCGTGTAGGGGTGCCTAGGATTGGTGAAAAGCTGCTCGCGCTCGGCAAGCTCGACGATCTGGCCCAGATACATCACCGCGATGCGGTCGCTGATGTGGCGTACCACCGACAGATCGTGGGCGATGAAGAGGTAGGTCAGCCCGAGTTGCTCCTGCAGATCCATGAACAGATTCACGACCTGAGCCTGGATCGAAACGTCGAGCGCCGAGACGGGCTCGTCGCAGATCAGCAAGCTCGGCTCGAGAGCCAGCGCTCTGGCGATGCCGATGCGCTGGCGTTGGCCACCGGAGAACTCGTGAGGGTAGCGGGCAGCCATGTCGGGAAGGAGGCCGACCAGATGCATGAGCTCGCGAACACGCTCGCGGTACTTCGCCTTGTTGCGTGCAAGGCCGTGCACCACCAAGGGCTCGCCGATGATGTCGCGTACCTTCATGCGCGGGTTCAGCGACTCGAAGGGGTCCTGATAGACCATCTGCATGCGCCGGCGAATCGGCCGCATCTGCCCCGGGTTGTGGCCCGTGATGTCTTCGCCCTCGAACAGGATCGCTCCCGCCGTCGGCTTCAGCATGCGCAGCACCGCGAGTGCCGTCGTCGATTTGCCGCAGCCACTCTCCCCCACGAGACCGAACGTCTCGCCGCGCTTGAGCTCGAAGGACACGCCATCGACCGCCTTCACCGAACCCACCTGCTTTTGCCTGACGACTCCCTCCCGAATCGGGAAGTGCACCTTGAGATCTCGAACCTCGAGCAGTGTGCCGTTGGCGTTACTCATAGCCGATGCAGGCCCTCGAGTGGTTCTCCGCGATCGCCTCCAGCACCGGCTGCGCCACCCGGCACTCGTCGACCGCATGCCGGCAGCGCGGTGCGAAGGCGCAGCCCGCCGGCAGATTGGCGAGATCGGGCGGCTGGCCCGCGATCGGCACCAGGCGGTGGCCGGCTTGACCCTCGATGCCGGGCACCGACTCCATCAGCCCCTGGGTGTAGGGATGCTGCGGATTGCCGTAGAGCTCGCGCGCCGGCGCCGTCTCGACGATACGCCCGGCGTACATGACCGTCACCCGATCGGCGTAGCGAGCCACCACGCCGAGATCGTGCGTGATCAGGATGAGCGCCGAGTCGAATTCGCGGGTCAGCTCCTTGAGCAGCGCCAGGATTTGCGCCTGGACCGTGACGTCGAGCGCCGTGGTCGGCTCGTCGGCGATGATCAGCTTCGGCTGGCAGGCCAAGGCCATGGCGATCATCACCCGCTGGCGCATGCCGCCCGAGAACTCGTGCGGATAGGCATCGAGGCGGCTCTCGGCGTCAGGAATGCGGGCTCGATCCAGCAGCTCGGCGGCCCTGGCGCGCGCCTCCTTCCACGACACCCCCCGGTGTAGCTGGATCGGCTCCGCGACCTGCTTGCCGATCGTCAGTACGGGATTGAGTGACGACATCGGCTCCTGGAAGATCATCGAGATCCGGTCGCCGCGGATCGAGCGGATCTCCCGCTTGCCGAGCCGCAGTAGGTCGCGCCCATCAAAGACGATCCTGCCCCGCTCGATAGTTCCTGGAGGGTCCGGAATCAGCCGCAGAATCGACAGCGCGGTGACGCTCTTCCCCGAGCCGCTCTCGCCGACGATCGCGAGAGTCTCCCCTCCCGACACCTCGAGCGACACCCCATCGACGGCGCGCACGGTGCCGTGATCGGTGCGGAACGTGACCGCGAGATCGTCGACCTGTAGAAGGGCGGAGGACTCAGTCAAAACCCATCTCGAGCTTCATCTCTTGGTCGATCCACAACCGCGCGTAGATCGGCCCGGGCCGTACCGCCCCAGCGCGCAGCTCACCGTTGTAGTTCTTCACCCAGGGCCACCAGGCGCTGTATAGGTATCGGGTCGGCAGCCAGATGTAGGGGGCGAGATCGACCATGTAGACCACGAGTTCCTTGACGATCCGGTCACGCTCGGGCTCGTCGCGCGTGCGCAACATCTGAAAGATCTTCTCGTCGATCTCGGGGCTCTTGTGCAGCGCCGGGTTCCACTGCTGGTCGGTGAAGAGGCTCTTGCGCAGACTCGTTGTCGGGTTGGTGTGACCGTTGCTCATGAAGTAGCCGGGACCGTGATTCTTCGTCGTCATCATCGACAGGAACGAGGCGTACTCCATCGGCTCGACTTCCATCGTCACCCCCACCTTGTCGAGGTAGCTGACGATCAGGGGAATCAGGTCCATGTGATCCGGATTGCACGTGCACACCTGCGCCTTGAAGGTGAAGCCGTCCGGGAACCCCGCCTCGGCGAGCATCTGCTTCGCGCGGTCGGGGTCGTGGCTGAAGAGCTCCTGGACCGAGGCAGGCATCTCCTCCAGCGGCTGGTAGTAGGGCACGAACTCGGTGTGCATGGGGTAGCCGAAGAGCTCGGCATGCCCACCGTAGTAGAGGTCTACGATCTCCTGCTGATTGACGGCCAGGTTCAGCGCCCGCCGTACGCGGATGTCGTCGAACGGCTCCATGTCCATGCGCATCGCGACGAACGTGCCTGCGTTCGACAACCAGCGCGACCACTTGAGCTCGGGCGTCGTCTCCTTGAGGTGATCCACCACCAGCCAACGAATGCTCTCGAGAATGTCGAGCTTGCCCGTCCGTAGCGCGGTCAGAATGGTCGCCTCGTCCTTGATCACGCGATAGCTGAGGGCGTCGACGAAGGGGATCTCATACTGCTTGCCGCCCAGCGTCTCCCGGTCCCAGTAGCTCGGGTTGCGGCTGTAGGTCTGGATGTTGCCCTGGATGTATCTGGTCAGCTGAAACGGACCGGTTCCGTTGACGTTTCTCCAGTCCTTGGGGTCGACCTGCGCCAGCTCGCGCGGCACGATGCCCGAGTAGTAGCCGTAGCCAAAGCGGTAGGCCCACTCGGAATTGAACTCCTTGAGCTCGAAGACGACGGTGTGGTCGTCGCGTTGCGTGACGCTCTCGATATGGTCGAAGTAGCCGGCGATCTTCTTGGGACTGGCGTCCTGGCGCTCGAAGGTGAACAACACGTCGTCGGCGACCAGCTCGCGCGCCTTCATCATCCCGGGCTTGTCGGTGAACATGATGCCGCGGCGTAGCTTCACGACCAGGGTGAGCGGGCCCTCCCACTCCCAGCTCTCCGCGAGCTCTCCGCGGAGCGCGTCTTCCGGCAGCCAGGCCTCGGCTCGAAACGGATAGGGGCCGCCGTTCTTCTCACTCTTCGACAGGTCGGCGGCGAAGAGCTGCTCGTAGATCGCCCCGGTATCGTGATTGGACTTCCAGGCCCAGTCCGCGTTGTCCCAGGAGAGGGCCGAGTTGGGCCAGTAGACCGTACCGACGTTCAGCGCGCCCCCGTACTGAGGGGGCTCGTTACCGTTCTCCGCCGCCGCGCTGAACGACAGCAGGCCGACGACGGCCAGGGAAGCGAGTTTTCGATTCACGGTCGTTCTCCCTTCTGGCTCACTGGCTGCCTCGCATCCTCGGGTCGAGGAGGTCGCGCAGCGCATCCCCAAGGACGTTGACCGCGAAGACAACGATCGTGAGGCACAGTCCCGGAGCGAGGGCGAGCCAGGGACCCAGGTACATGTAAGTCCGTCCGGTGCCTGACAACAAACCACCCCATGTCGTTGCCGGGGGCGGAATGCCGAGACCCAGAAACGACAGGCCTGCCTCGGAGAGGATCACCAGTCCGATCCGGGTCGTGAAGAGCACGATCACCACCGGCATGACGTTCGGAAGGACGTGGCGCACCAGGGTGTGCAGGCTGCGGGCGCCGATCGACTGGGCAGCGTGCACGTACATCTGCTCGCGCACCGTGACAGCGGCGCTGCGCACCATGCGCGAGCCGGCGATGCCGTACTGCAGCCCGAGAATGATCACCATCTGGGTCAGTCCCGCCCCCACGATCGAGATGACGACGATCAGAAGCACCAGGCCTGGGAAGACCATCCACGCGTCGACGAAGCGCTGGATGATGAGGTCGGTTCGGCCACCGAAGTAGCCCGAGACGATGCCGATGGCGATCGACACGACCGTGGCGAGGCCGGCGGCAAGAAGCGCGACGATCATCGAGATCTGTGCCCCGTAGAGCACGCGAGAAAGCACGTCGCGGCCAAGATGATCGGTGCCCAGCAGGAAGTCTGGCGACGGCGACTCGAGTCGGTGGTAGAGGTCGGTCTCGTTGAGACCCTGCGGCGCGAGCACTCCGGTAAAGATCCCGCACAACAGAAAGAAGACGAAGACGGCGCCGCCCGCCGCTCCCAACGGCTTGTCGCGTACCAGTCGGACCAGTAGATCCATCGCCGGTCCCCGAGCGCGTCGGGGCTCGCTCGGCGCCGCGGCGGCGATCTCGGTCACTGGTGGCGTACCTTAGGGTCGAGAAAGCCATAGCTGAGATCGACCGCCAGATTGATCAGCAGCACACCGACACCGACGATCAGAAAGACTCCTGACACCACCGGATAGTCGCGCGAGAAAACGGCCTCCAGGAGCAGCAGCCCCATCCCTGGGATAACGAAGATCTGCTCCATGATCACCGAGCCGCCAATCAGCACCGGCGCCTGAAGCCCGACCAGAGTCACGACCGGGATGAGGCCGTTACGAAGAGCGTGGCGGACCACGAGCAACACCTCACCGACGCCCTTGGCGCGCGCAGTGCGGATGTAGTCCTGGCGCATCACCTCGAGCATCATCGTGCGCGTGATCCGCATCGTCACCGCGGACAGCGACAGCCCGAGCAGGATCGCCGGTACCAGCATGTGGCTGAGGTTCTTCAGCGGGTTCTGAAAGAAGGGCGGGTCGTCGAGCTCCGGTGCCCACCGCCACCAGACGGACGGGAACACCATCACCAGCGTCCCCAGCCAGAAGCCGGGGATGGCGAGCATCAAGAGCGAAAAGGAGCGGGTCAGATAGTCGCCAGCAGTGTCCTGGCGCAGCGCCGAGTACACCCCGATCGGCAGCGCGGTCGTTAACGCCACGATCAGAGCCAGAAAGCCAAGCTCGAACGTGATCGGCACCCGCGCCGCGAGCTCTGCCGCCACCGAGGTCCCCTGCCACAACGATTTGCCAAGATCGCCCTGCAGCGCATCGCCCAGCCACACGAAGTACTGCACCGTGATCGGCCTATCTAGACCGAGAGCTGCCTCGACGCGCTCCCGGTCCTGACCCGTCGAGACGTCGTTCTGAGCCAGCATCAGATCCACGACGTTTCCCGGGATCAGCCGGATCGACCCGAAGACGATCAGGCTGACGAAAAGCAGCGTCGGGAACAACGCCAACAGTCGACGGATCAGGTAGGCCTGCATTGAGGGACTGCGATTCTATAGGTCGGACCCCCTGCTAAAGTCGCGACTCACATTCAGGAGGTGCTGCATGAGCGTTGAGCCACAGGTCACTCGGCTGTCCGGATCGCTCGGAGCAGAGGTCAGGGGCATCCCGCTGGCGGACGTCGCCGAGGCCGAAGCCGAGATCGTTCGTAATCTCCTGACTGAGCACCTCGTGCTCTTTTTCCCGGACCAGCATCTCTCGGTCACCGATCACGTTACCTTCGGCCGACACTTCGGCGAGCTCGAGGGCCACCCGCACCTCAACAACCCCTTCGCCAAGGACGCACCCGCCGAGATCTTCGAGCTCGCCGCCCGCCGTGGCGGGGTCGCCGACGAGTGGCACTCCGACATCACCT
>JAYZDP010000171.1:0-41692 GCA_036337765.1 Acidobacteriota bacterium | reverse complement strand
GAGACCCGAGCGCGTCGAGAAGCGCGTCGTTCTTCGTGTTCTCGGGCTTAGTCGGACTCGGGCTGGTCTGGGTTCTCTACATCACGTCGCAGACCGAGACCGCCCAAGCGAGCCGCTACAAACTCGACCGGCAGGGGGCGCTGGAGACCGTGAGCGAGCAGACTGC
Organism: Acidobacteriota bacterium; assembly: GCA_036337765.1. Lineage (GTDB taxonomy): Bacteria > Acidobacteriota > Thermoanaerobaculia > Multivoradales > Multivoraceae > JAYZDP01. The sequence goes on along the minus strand of JAYZDP010000171.1, from coordinate 41,526 downwards.
GGGTCCCGCGAAAAACCCCCTCGACCCACTCTCCGCTGAGGCCCTCGAACGGCTGGTCGCCTCGCTCACAGTCTCGGGAGCCGAGGTGTCGCACCTGCGACCCCTAGTGTTCGCGCACCTCGGCCTCGCCGTCGCGGGCCTGATTGTGCTCGCGCGCCGGCGAGCGAGCGCCGCCTGGGTCTTGGCCGCATTCGTGGCTCTTCCTGTCGCCAGCGGCATCGCCGCGCTCGCGGGAGTCGGACACTGGTACTCACCACGCTACACCAGCTACGCCCTGCCACCGCTGCTGGTGCTAGTTGGCGTCGGCACAGCCGCGCTAGGCGAAGCTTTCGGGTCGCTCGTATCGCGGTGGGCCCCGCAGGTAGCCGGCAAGGCAGCCGGCGGAGCGCTGGCGCTGGGCCTTGCCCTACCGCTGGCCGCCGCCAACTGGCGAGCCGCCACGAGCGAGCCCTTTGCTGCCTACGACTGGCGCACGCCGGCACGCTTTCTCGAGAGATACGCCAACGAGGGCGAGACCATCCTCGCCAAGGACTTTTGGTCGAAGCGAGCGCTCGGTCACTACCTGGGTGGGCGCCGCGGTCTCAGCGTCGACACCGCCGGCGGGCTGGAAGAGGCGAAGCGCAGGGCCAGAGACTGTGGTGCCTGCTGGCTGGTGATCGGAGGCGTCGACCCGCGCCGCCTCGACGTGCGCAACTGGATGAGCGGGCACTACCGACTGATGAGCGACGGGCGCGAGGACTTCGGCCTCTTCTTCTACCCCGACCACCGCACCTTTTTGGCGACCCACTTCGACGGCGTGGTCGGGGAGGAGATGACGGAGTATTTCCGCGCCCGCCGCCGCCTCGAGATGGGTGGCGACGAGCGCTTTTTCATCGGCGACGGCTGGTCCTTCGAAGAGCGCGACGGGTCGACTTCCTTCCGTTGGGCGGCGGCACGGGCCGAAGTGGCGCTCGTAGCCGACGAAGCCGTCGACTCGGTGCTGCGCTTTCGAGCGCGACGCTTTCCCCACCCCGAAGCCCCCTCGCAGCACGTCGAGGTGCGTCTCGGCGATCGGCCGCTAGCAACGGTTGAGCTGGTCGACGAATGGCGCGACTACAGCATCTACGCCCCCGCCTCGGCACTCTCGCCGGGAATCGTCTTCACCACTTTCGTCTTCTCATCGAACGCGCGGCCCGACGACGTGCTCGACGGCTCGAACGACCGGCGCGAGCTGTCCGCGGCCTTCGACTATTTAGATCTCAGGCCGCTGCACGGTATGCCCTCGCCGGCCACGCCACAGCCACCCAAGGAGTAGGCCTCAGCGCAGGTGGGAGAGGCAACCCGTCGACTCGAGGATCGGGTCGACCGACGAGGTGTCGTCAAGCGCAGCGTAGCGCTCGCGCAGCACGCCCAGCGACTTGGCGTGGTACTTCTGCGGCGGCTGGGTGTAGGTGCTCCCAGCCAGCTCGACCGAGAACGACTCCTCGCCCGCCTGAAGCGCCTTGGCGTTCGCCACCGACCATGGCAAGAAGTAGCCGCCGATATTCTGAAGCAGTGGGGTCAGCGTGGGCGCCAGTGACTCCCAGCTCTCGAACGGGCCGTCGTCGCGCGGCTCGATCATGCGGAAGCACCAATCCAGGACATTCGTCGAGCGCGCACGCATGATGCCGCCGGCGGTCGGGTCGATCGACGCCTCGTAGAGTTGCATCGCAAGCCCGAAGTCACCGTACGCGGGCCGGTCGCCGAACAGGTATCGGCGGCCCGCCAGGTGAGGCTCCAGGATCTCGAGCAGGTCGTCGAGGTAGCGCGAGATCAGCGGCGCCGTCTGCGGGTTTGAGCCAACGAAGTCGCCACGACCGGTCATGCGCTCGCGTATCTGCGCGGCGAGCGCGTCGACCGACTCCTCGTCGCCCTCTGGCAGGTTGCCGCGGGCGAGAATCCGTGCGCATGCACGCTGATCGGCCTCGTGCCACCAGCGGTGGTGAAACATGATCTTGTTGCCCCACTCGTCTCCGTACTCCTCGACCAGGACCGAAAGGAAAGCCAGGACCGCATCGTCGGGATGAACCGAGGGCTCGGGGTGAAGCCCTTCGAGGCGATCGATGATCGGCGTCGAATCTTGGAGCCCAACGTCGTCCGGAGTGGCGACCGCGGGGATGATCGGGATGCGGGCGTACTTGCGGTATTCGTCCTGATTCTGCGGCGTCCGCCGAATCCATTCGTGCGGGATGCCTTTGTAGCGGCAGTAGGAGCGCACCTTCACCGAGTACGGCGACATCTCCGAGCCGAAGATCCTGTAGCGATCACTCATCTCAGCCTCGTTCCTGGGTGTCGTGGGAGACCTATGCTACCGGTGTCGAGCTCTACCGCCTCCACTGACCAGGCCAACCCCGCCGACCGCCATCGCGGTAGATCGCCGCAATCGCAACCTCACCCAGCGCCACCCTCTCTCCTCGCCAGTGATTGCCTGAGTGCTCGAGTCTCCAGGAGCTCGCCAATCCGTCTTCCGCCAGGACACCCAGCCATATCCGCTCGGCGTCTGGAACCGCGGAGTCGGCGATGGAAACCACCAGGGTTCCCCCAGCGGAGGCGGTCGAGACGCTCACTACCTGCTGCGGCTTGCGCTCCCCCTCCCAGACCAGGCTCGTGCCCGCGATCCGAAGCTTGCCGATCCGGAACCCGCGCCGGACGTCGGGCCCCTGACCGGCGGTGGCGTAAGGAAAGGCCGTCCAGCCATGACCGGCGAGGGCGTCGAAGGCGTCGAGACCGAGATTGTCCGCGTCGTCGCCAGCCGAGGGATAGAAGCGGTCGGGCAGCGGATCGAGGCGCTGCGTGACGATCGTCCGCTCGGCCGCCGCCAACTGCCTCCCGAGATCGAAAGCCTCCTCCGAGCCCGGCTCGAGGGAACCGTCGGCCAGCACGTCCAGATACTCCTGGCGCAATGACGGGAGCCGATCCTCGGCCGTTCCCCGCAACGCAAGATCGGCCAGCGCCGCCTCGAGCGGGCCGGGATTGCGGGTCGCCTCCACGAAGACACGGGGCTGCGGATCGGCGATCACCAACACCACCGTGCCTGCCTCGACCAGCTGCGGCACATGCGCGCCACACGGAAAAGGGGCGGACGCCGAAGCGCCCGCCCCCTGAGATTTCCAGCCGCAACGCGCGACTTCCACAGTGCAATTTCCTGAAGTCGGCCCGTGGCCGCCTATCGGCCACAACCCTCTACCCCTGCTAGATCACAGTGCAGCCGAAAGGTTCAGCAATCCATCAACAACGGCTACGAAACAAGATGCTGACCGGCCATTCCAGGCACAAAACGCCCGAAGTCTCAACACGGCGCGGGAAAAGAGGCGGGGGTAAGTAACTATTCAAGAAAGACTTGAGCTGCCTGCTAGTCTCAGACGGCCAAGCGTCTACTTATCAGACACCTCCCGAGAATCGGCAGAGATCCCTTGAAAGTAGCGGTTCTAGCCCACAGCTTCCCTCGCTTCGAGGGGGACACACACGGCCCTTTCGTGCAGCACCTCTCTGAGGCGCTCGGACGCCGTGGTCACGAGATGCATGTGCTACTGCCCTGGGATCCCGAGCTTCGACTCGAGCGGGACTCGCCGTTGCGGCTGCACTCCTTCCGCTACGTCTGGCCGCGTAGCTACCACCTGCTCGGCTACAGCCGCACCATGCAGCGCGACGTCCGCATGCGGCTGTGGGGATACCTGCAGGGGCCGCTCTACCTCCACTTCGCCACTCGCGCACTGCGACGCCTGGTACTCAGCGAGGGCATCGAGCTGGTGCACACCCACTGGATCCTCCCCAACGGCTACGTGGCAGACAGGGTGCGACGCGCGACCGGCGTGCCGTTCGCGGCGACCCTGCACGGCACCGACGTCTTCATGGCCGAGCGCAACGCGCTGTTCGGCTCGATGGCGGCTCGGGCACTCGCGGGCGCCTCGCACGTCACCTCCTGCAGTGCAGACCTGCAGTCACGGCTGGTCGCACTGGGCAGCAGCGAGCACGCCGACAAGGTGCACCTGGTCGCCAACGGCACCGATCTCGTCTCCACCGAGCACGATGCCGTCGCCACTCGCCGCCGCTACGGCTTCGACGACAGCGACCGGTTGGTGGTCGCGGTCGGCCGGCTGGTCGACAAGAAGGGTTTTCGCTACCTGGTCGACGCAGCGCCCGAGATCGTCGGCGCGGTACCCAGGGCGCGCATCGTCATCGGTGGTGAGGGCGAGTTGCGCGCAGATCTCGAAGCACGCGCCGCCCAAGCAGGCGTTGGTGCCCGCGTCAGCTTCACCGGGGGCCTCAGCCACCCGCAGGTGCTCGAGCTCCTGGCCGCGGCAGATGTCGTGGTGATGCCGTCGGTGCGCGATCCGCAGGGCAATATCGACGGTCTACCGATTGTTGTGCTGGAGGCCATGGCCGCCGAACGTGCCATCGTCGCCTCCGACGTCGCCGGAATGCCGCTGGCGTTGGAGGACGACTCGAGCGGGGTGCTCGTCCCCGAGCGCGATTCCGCCGCGATCACGGCAGCGACCGTAGCGTTGCTACAGGATGCCGAGCGGGCGACCACGCTCGGACGAGCCGCCAAGAGCCGGGTCGAGCAGTCGTTGACCTGGGACGCCATCGCCGGCATCCACGACGGGCTCTACCGAGCGGCACCCAAGGAACACACTGCTGCCGTGATGCCGTGATCTCCGCCTGCCGTCCGCTCCGTGTTGCGCTAACGGCCACTCTCGCGCTCTGGATCGTCAGCTGTGGGCGCACCGTGCCCGATGAGGAGGTCGCAGCCGCCGCTCGCCCCGATGCTTCGGAGCCAACCGTGACCACCCCGGACCTGGGTACCGGCTTCGTCGTCTGGGAGTCTCGGCGCGCCGGGACCTGGCACATCTGGATCCGCGATCTCGACGGCGGTCCGCCTCGTCGGCTCACCCGTCGCGAGAGCGGTCGGCGGCACTGCTGCGCCCATATCGCGCCCGGAGGCGAGCAGATCCTCTACGCGAGCTTCGCCCAGTCGGGTGGCCGGGGATACCAAGGCAAACAAGAGACGGGCGAGCTGCGGCTGGTACGTCCAGACGGGACAGGGGAGCGAACGCTGGTCGCGGCCGCACGCACCTACTTCGAGCACCGCATGGCGACCTGGCTATCCGACGACGAGTTCGTCTACATAGACGCTGAGGGCCTGACCCGCAGGTATCGCCTCGCCGACGACACCAGCGAGGCGTTGACGCGGAAGCCGGCTACGGAGTACGGCTGGCTCCTGAACTCGCAGCTGACCCACGCGACCACCGGGGAAGCGACCTTCTCGCTCTTCGACCCCGACTCGGGCCGCATCGACCTTCGTCGAGAGCTCGGCGGCTGCCAACCCTACTTCTCGCACGACGGCCGATGGGGCTTCTGGATGTCCGGGGCGGGTGGGCCGATCGACCGTATCGACCTCGAGACGCGCGAGGTATCGAGCGTAGTGGCCAAGAGCGACCCTCGACTGCCCGTCGACCTCGGCTACGTCTACTTCCCCATGCTCTCGCGTGACGGGCACTTTCTGGCATTCGCCGCCTCGAACGGCGATCACGACCACTTCGAGAGCGACTACGAGATCTTCGTCGCGCCGACCGATCCCGACTCCTTCGAGCTGGTCGGCGACCCGCAGCGACTGACCTTCGACCCGGGAACCGACCGCTTCCCCGACGTCTATGCCGAGCCACTGGCGCTCGGCCGCCACCGCGGAGAGGCGCCTATGGAGGTCCGTCTCGAGGCACCCGACGGGAGCTCGGGGTGGCGGTGGAGCATCGACCGCGAGGCTCGCGGCGAGTCGCCGTTCCTGGAACTGGTTCTCGAGCAGCCGGGCACAACCGCCGTCATGGCGACCCGCGGAGAGGTCACCCTGCAGGGGAGGGTGACGGCCGAGCCGGCTCGCCCGCCGACCGTCTTGCGTGTCGACTCCTACGACGAGGGAACGCGACTGCAGGTGGTCTTCGACGAGCCGATCCGCGTCGACGACGACTTCTCCGCCGTGCTCGAGTCCGGAGCCGAGATCGGCAGCCGACAGATCGACGGGGACGGACGCGCCCTCTCGCTGGGCCTCTCGAGCCCTCTGGTGGCTTCCGACCTGCTCAGGGTCTCCGGCATCTCGGACCAGGCACAAAGCCCGAATCGAATGGCGGCCGCGGTGCTCGAGGTGCGGGCTCCTCGGTGGCCGTCCAATCGACGTGGTCTGGTCTTTCTGTGGGAGTCCGCCGACGCCGCCAACCTGATCTACGACACGTCGATCGACGCCGAGCGCGCCCACACCCTGACGAGGTCCGCGTGGGGGCGTCTCGACGGCGACTTCGCGATGAGCCTCGGTGGCGTGCGCCTCGCCGCCCCTGCTGAGGAGATGGGCTACGCGCTCTACTCCGTTCAGGCCACGAACGAGCTGACGGTTGAGCTGGTGGTCACGGCGCGGCGGGCACAGACCGGCGACATCGTCCGATGGGGCGTGCGAGACGGCAGCCATAACCTCAGGCTGCGCCAATCCGAAGGGCAGCTGGTCGCCAGCCTGCAGCTCAGCGCCGGTCGGCGCGGCGTGCGCCGGGCGCGCATCGCGCCGCTCGAGCCAGATCGCGCGACACACGTCACCGTCACCTACCGGCCCGGGCTGCTGCTCGCGTACGTCGACGGCGAGCCGGTAGCGAGAAACACCGACCTCACGCAGGGCTTCTTCCACTGGCAACCTCGCCACCTGGTCTTCGGCGACGCCCAGTGGGAGGGGACCGTCGAGGGAGTTGCCTTCTACAGCCGCGTGCTCGATCCGTCGGAGGTGGCCGAGAACGCCCGCCGGCACCGCGCCGCACGCGAGGCGCGACCGACCCGGGCACGGGCCGTTGTCAACGCGCGGCGGCTCGAGAGCTCTCGCGCTCCGACGCTCGAGGACATCGCTCCCTACCGGGAAGCTCTGGCCGTGAACAGCTACCAGGTCGAGGAGGTGCTGGCCGGCGGCGAGATGGGCATTTCGGCCGGACAGACCGTGCGGATCGCTCAGTGGGCGATCCTCGACGGGGAGGCCCTCTCCGACGGCGACTCGGGACCGGTGACGATGACGCTCGAGGCCTACGCCGAGCAGCCGCAGCTGGAGCGCACCGTGCTCGCCGACACACTCGAGATCGCGGGGCCCCTCTACTACGCGATCGACTAGCGTCGCCTCGTCATGGTCTTCAGCTCACATCTGTTCGTCTACTACTTTCTGCCGCTCGCGCTGGCGCTCTACTACGCGCTGCCGCAGCGTCTGCGCCACTCCCTTCGTCTTCGCAACGCGGCGCTGACCGCGAGCAGCTACGCCTTCTACGGCTGGGCGAACCCGGCCTTCACCCTGCTGATGGCCACGTCGACAGTGGTCGACTACGTCTGCGGCCTGTGGATGGTCGGTCCACGACGCGCGGCCCGGTCCGAGCCACTGCCACGCGATGGCGAGCGAACGTCGCGCCAGCGACTGGCGGTCACGATCTCGATCGTCACCAACCTCTCCCTGCTGGGCTTGTTCAAGTACTTCAACTTCTTCGTCGACAGCACCAACGGCGTGCTGGGCGCCCTGGGCCTCGGCGATCTCGGCCTCGACTCCGCGTTGCGGGTGGTGCTGCCGCTGGGTATCAGCTTCTACACCTTCCAGTCGATGAGCTACTCGATCGACGTCTACCGCGGCCACTGCGCGGCGCTGCGCAACCCCGTCGACTTCGCCTGCTATGTGTCGCTGTTCCCGCAGCTGGTCGCCGGGCCGATCATCCGCTTCTCGGAGATCGCGGAACAGCTCGCCCACCGCACTCACACTGTCGAGAAGCTCGCCCGGGGCGCGGCCTTTCTCAGCCTCGGCTTCGCCAAGAAGATCCTGCTCGCCAACCCGTGCGGCAAGGTCGCCGACACCGCATTCGGAGCGGCCGCCCTCGACACGGTCGACGCCTGGTTCGGCATCGTCGCCTACTCGATGCAGATCTACTTCGACTTCAGCGGCTACTCGGACATGGCGATCGGCCTCGGCCTGATGCTCGGCTTCGTCTTTCCCAAGAACTTCGACTCGCCCTACCGCGCCAACTCGATCACCGACTTCTGGCGACGCTGGCACATCTCGCTCTCGAGCTGGCTGCGCGACTACCTCTACATCCCCCTTGGTGGCAACCGCCGCGGCGCCGTGCGCACCTACGTCAACCTGGCCCTGGTCATGCTGCTCGGCGGTCTGTGGCACGGGGCGGCGTGGACCTTCGTCATCTGGGGCGGCTTGCACGGCGTGCTCCTCGCCGTCGAGCGTGCCCGCGGCGGTAGGGGCCTCTTCTCCACCCTGCCGCAGCCGCTGCAGGTCGCAGGCACCTTCCTGCTGGTCACGATCGCCTGGGTGCCCTTCCGCGCCGATGACATCGTGACGGCAGGAAGCTATCTCGCCGCAATGGCGGGCCTGGGCAGCTCCAGCGCGCAGTCGGCACTCGTCGGAGGCGTGATCCACACCCCCTACTACCTCCTGGTCCTCGCCATCGCGGCGACCGTCGCCTGGGCAGCTCCACAAACCTGGGACTGGACGCGCACCCTGAGCCCGGCTCGCGCCGCGGCGTGCACGACTCTCTTCTGGGCGGCGCTGGCGGTGCTTCACACCCAGAGCTACAACCCGTTCATCTACTTCATCTTCTGACCGTGAGCGACGACTACGCACGCAGCCGCAGGCGCCAGGCAGAGGCCGAGCTCAGCTCGACCGCGGTGGGACGTGCAACCGCGATCGGGCTCGTTGCCACTATCGCCGCGACTCTCCTCTCGGTTCCTCTGATCGACGGGGCTTCGGGCTCAGCGACGAGTTGGCTGGGGATCGTACGCGACGGCGTGACCGATGCGCTGGCCGCTCCACCCGGTCTCGCCGCCAATCGTGCCCTCCAGCAAGCGATCGAAGAGGCGGAGAGCCGACTCGAGGACGACTCCAGGGTCGCCGCCAAAGTACGTCCGTGGGCGCAGGCAGGCCTGACGGCGCTGCTAGGCGCGGGCAACGAGGAGGCCTACCCGGGAGCCGCCCGCTCGCTCTTCTACCGGCCCGACGTCGACTACGCCATCGGCAGGGGCTTTCTCGAGCCTCGCGTCCTCGCCGCACGCATCGATTCGCCGCGCCCGTGGGAGCCCACCATCTCACCCGACCCGGTGGCGGCGCTGGTCGACTTCGACCGCCGGCTGCGAGACCGTGGCATTCACCTCATCGTAGTCCCCGTCCCGGTCAAGCCGACCCTCGCCCCGCAGCTTTTCGCCGGAGCCGACGCGGTCCCGCCGATCCACAACGAGTCCTTTCCGACTTTTCTCGGCCAGCTCGCGGACAAAGGCATCGACACACTCGACCCGACCGCCACGCTGGTCGAGCAGGAGGACGCCTTTCTCGCCACCGATACTCACTGGACCCCCGCCGGCATGGAGGCGGTCGCCGCGGCCCTGGCCGCGCACATCGATGCACTCGACCTGACACGCGGCCGACTCCAGCTCTCGACCCTGCGCCCAACGCCGATCACCGCCACCGGCGACATCGTCCGCCTCCTCGACCTCCCCGAAACGAGCCAGCGCTACCCCGACCAGACCGTCACGACCCAGCGCGTCGAGGTCCGTGGGCGCGCCTGGCGCCCCGACCGGAGCGCCACCATCCTGCTCCTCGGCGACAGCTTCGCCAACATCTACTCCGACCCCTCCCTCGGCTGGGGAGCGAGCGCCGGCCTCGCCGAGCACCTCTCCCACCACCTCCGCCGCCCCGTCGACCGCATCGCGGTCAACGCTGGCGGCGCGCATGAGGCGCGACGGAGGCTGGCGATGGATGGGGGAAGGTTGGAGGGGAAGAGAGTGGTGATTTACGAGTTCTCGGTTCGAGAGCTGACGAGTGGGAATTGGCCCTTGATCGAGATTGGAGAATGAGACGGAGGGGAGCGGAGGGTGACGCAGGACGGGAGGGACCGATTCCCGTCGCAGAGGAGAGTTTTCGCGGGGTCCCCAGACGGAGGGAGCCCACGAAGAGTCGCCTACTCGACGGCGATCCTCACCACCAAGACCTACCTACTCAAAGCTAGATGTAGCCAAGATTCCGTAGCCGTTCCAGCTCAGCCTCGTTCCTAGCGGCAGACCCCTTCGACGAGGTCACCGCGAACCGCTCGTAGAGAAAATCGTAGCTCGGAATCGTCTCGACCTGCGTCGCACCCGGCTCCAGCGCTTCCGTCAGGACCTTGCCGTCGCCGTCTTCTGGCACCGGCAGGCCGAGCAGGTGCAGGACCGTCGGGAAGACGTCGAAGACGTGGGCATCGGCGATCGTGTGGCCCTTCTTGACCGGGCCGCCGCGCATTAGCACGACCCCCGGTGGCCCGTGACGGTGCCAGGTCTGCATGTGCTGGTGGAGGATGCAAGGGACGTGGCCGTGGTCGGAGACGATCATGACGATGGTGTCGTCGTCGATGCGCTCCTCGAGCTCACCGAGGAAGGCATCGAACTCGCGATAGAAGTCGGGGACGATCGAGCCGAACTCCTCGATGTCGCTGTCGCGCACGCCGAGGTAGTACTTGGGCTGGTACCACTTCCAGTACCAGTGCTGGGAGCTGTCGGGCTCGTGGGTGTAGAGGTTGACGAAGGCGGGCTGGTCACCGGCATCGAGGAGAGAGAGCAACGCCTTCGACTGCCAGGCGAAGTCTTTGCCTTGCGGTCGTTGCTCTTTGAGGAGCGTCGCGGGGTGGGCGAAGAGGCCATCGAGCGCTTCGTCGCGATCGTTGTCTCTGACACTCGCCAGATACTCGCTGGCGCCGTACGCGAGATAGAAGCCGGCGTCTTCACCGAGCTCGGGGGTCGGAAAAGAGTAGTAGTAGCCGTCGACGACGCCGATGTCACGCCCCATGCCGTAAGCGGCCTCCCACAGCAGCACCGAGCGCAGGTTGGAACGATCGACCGTCACTCGGCGGGCGACGCCGATCGACTCCAGCACACCGACGATCTCCTTGAAGTAGGTGCGGTGCACGGGGTAGAAGCCGCGATCGCTCATACCCGGTAGGCGGATGGTGTAGAAGTCGTGAATCGAGTGCTCGTCGGGCGGCTCGCCGGTGTAGATCGACGCCCAGATCAGGGGCGAGTTGGCGTCGGGAATGGTGTTGAGGTTTCCAGTCGAGCCCTCATCGACGTAGCGCCGCAGATGCGTCAGCTCGCCGCGCTCTAAGAGCTCGTGGATAACGCTCCACTCAGCGCCGTCGATGCCGAGAAGCACCACCTTCGGCGCGGCATCGGCGGCGGTCTCGAGCCGTGGCACGTCCTCCAGCGTTGCGCTCGGCTCCGCCGGGACCTGGTAGCGCCATGCAGCCGCGACGTGCGCGGCGACCAGTGCCAACAGAGCGACGGTACAGGCCGCTGCGGTCTGGGACCGCCTGGCGAGGGCCTGCCAGATTGCATTGAAGAGCCAGGCGACCCCCCAGGCGCACACTCCAACGAGCACCGAGCGCACTGCCAGAAGCACCAGGATGTGGCGCACATCCGGATCATCGACCATCGGCAGCTGGTCGTAGGAAAGGGCGTAGTTGAAGTAGAAGTACCAGAACGCGAGCGTAAACGTGAAGGCCGGCCACAGGAGCCCGCCATCGCGTCCTGCCCTGCCCCACCTACTCGGAACCAGCCGGCACCCAAGCCGACCGGCGATGCCGCCTCCGGCGAAGATCGCAGCACCCGCAGTGCCGTAAACCAACGCGCTGATCGCGAGCAGGACGACCGCGTCACGCACCGACGGCATGCGGTTGTGCACCACGTGCAGCAGCGAGATCAGCCCGCCGTAGACGAGCGCTCCGTGCACGAATCCCACGCCCGCCCAACGCACGGCGGCAGCTGCCCATCCCTGACACATCGGTTTCGTTTTGGGGCTTCGGAGCCGGCGGCGGGAGGCCGTCTCGGGCGACCATCGTAGCATGGGGCCCCACCACCCTCCGGTACGCTTCAAGGCCCATGAAGTACCTCCGCGCCGCGGCTTGCCTCTTCCTCGCGTCGTTCGCCGCGACCGCCCAACCGGGGCGACTTTCGCTGGAGATACTCATCGGTCCGCCACCCGCGGGCTGACGGTCGGGCTCAGAAGCGAACGCCGAGTGAAACGCGTAGCTCTCGCGGAGTCTCGTAGTCCTCGGGGCCGCGTGCAGTCCCGAAGCTCGGATCTCGAACGTGCGCGGTCGGACGGCCGAGCTCGTCGAGCTTACCGTCGTCGACGCCGTGAACGGTCGTGTCCCAGCTCAGCAGCGAGTCGTCGTCGAGAACGTTGAAGACCTCCGCCTTGAGCCACACATCGACCGGATCGGGCAGCGGCAAGTCATACAGCAGGGCGAAATCGATCCGCCGCGAGCTGTCGAACTGCTGACCGCCCCGATTGCCGTAGAACAGAGGCAGTGCGGCCGGTGATCCTCCGTAGCCGAGCTGCGCCAGGATCGTCCGCTGCGTCTCGGTCAGCGGCAGCATCTCGACCAGCGAGAAGTGGCGTGCCGAGTCGTAGCTCAGAATCGCGCTCAAGCTCAGCACACCGGCGATGCCCCGATCCCGCCGATAGGTCGTCCAAAGGCGCACCCGATCCCGTTGATGCGAAGGAATCGGGCCATAGGCGTCGGTGCGCGCGTCGCGGATCTCGGGATAGCGCAGCGGCGAGCCCGATAGGCTCGACTCACCCGGCCACGGCGAGTTCCCGGAGTTGTGGAGCTGACGGGTCCAATGGCCTTCCAACGCCCAGCGCTGCGAGCGCGGAAAGCGCCCGTGGACAACCAGCGACTCGTAGGAGCGCTGGGGTACGGCACTGGGCCGATAGACCACTCGGTCGACCAGGGCGCCTCCAGCCAGCATGCTGGAACCGTTGTCCGCCAACACGGTGGCGACCACCACATCGGTCCACTGGCGATCGATATAGGCGACACTGAAGTGGCCGCCCGCTCCGACCCGGACACCGCTCGACAGGGTCCACTCGCGCACGATGCCGGTGTTTGGCGGCGCGGTCGCCGACTTGTGGCTGGCACCGTGAGCGCGGACCGCCAGCGGATCGCGATCCCAGACCCCGGCGTATTCACCGAACGTCGCCTCAAGCAGGGCCGAGCCGTTGCCGCGCACATCGAAGGCCGCGGCCAGCCTCGGCAGCAGGTGTCGCGAGACCGCCCCTCGTCCTGCCTCGTCGCGACCGGAAACTTCCTCGCGTCGCAGTCCGAGGTTGAGAGTCCAGTGTCGATCGACGCGCCAACTGTCGCTGACGAACATCCCCTCGACCCCGCGGATCGAGCCTTCGAAGTCCTCGGCGCCGAGCACGAGATCGTGCGACCCCGCTGATCCCGTATCGAAGAGAGCAGTAACCGAGCCAGACCACTCCTCTTCTTCGACGATCGAGTCGCTGAGGCCCACAACGTCGAAAAGCGTGTGCGCGCGGGCCCGCGAGGCCGTGGCCTCGACGAAGACGTTCGGCGCCACCACCCCGCCGTAGGTCGCCGTCCATACGTCGCGCCCGTCGCCGAAGGGAATCACACGCACCGGCCGCGGACTGCGTAGCCCGGGACGAGCGACGCCGCGCCGATCGGCGGCGGCGAAGTTCAGCGTTAGCCCGTGTCCTGGGGCCGCTCGACCCGTGAGCTTGAGCTGGAGACGCTCGTCGTCGTGCTCTTCGTCACGATCCGCGCCCTCGCGCCGGGTCTGTGCCGCGGCATCGGAGGAGAGCGCGGCGGCGAAAAACCACAGCCGATCCCGGTGGAAGAAGCCGCCCAGTGTCGCCTCGGCGTTCAGCTGCGTGCTGTCCTCTCGCCGGGTGCTGGCCTCGGACGCGTAGGGAGTCTCGCTTCGCCACGAGGGACTCGAGAGGAGGACGCGGCCAGAGCCGTGAACCTCGTCGCCGCCGCTGTGGGTGACCGCGCCGATCACACCGCCACCGAAGCGCCCCACCTCCGGGCTCAAACCGGCTGCGGCCACTCGCACCTGGATCAGCGCATCGGGCACGAGCATATCGAGCTCCGAGCCCGCGAGCGCATCTGAGAGCCCGGCGCCGTCGATCAGCCACAGATTGTCGCGGCCACTTGCACCCGCCAGCGACAGCGGCGCGCCCGGGGCCCGCGAGCGCGCGACCGCGGGCGACAGCTCGGCGATCTCCGACAGAGTCCGCCCAATCGGCAGTCGATGAATCGCCTGCGCGTCGATCACCGCGCCGATGGTGGATGAGTCGGCAATGATCGACGACTCGCCGGTCACGATGATGGTCGCGTCGAAGTCGGTCTGGCGCAGCTGCGCGTCGAGGCGCGCGGCGACCCCGGCGGGCACGGTCTTGCGATGTTCTTCGCTGGCCATGCCCGGACTGGCGAAGCGGATCGTGTATACCCCCGGGGCGAGCCCCTCGAGCTGGTAGCGGCCCGTCGGACCGGTCAGCGCCTCGCGCGCACCCTGCAGCGCGGCGGAGGTGGCACGCACCGATGCACCGATGATCACGTCACCCGAGCGTGAGGTCACCGCTCCGCCCAGGCTGCCGGTCGTGCGCGCCTGTGCCGCAACCCCCCCGGGCACGACGACGCCACAGATCAGGCAGGCGTAGACAAGCGGAAGAGACCGAGTGAGCCTCGTTCCGACGACGCGTCGGAGCACTTGCATTCGGGAGATCTCGATCAGAACGGTCTCGGGCGACCGGCTCGCCCACCGCCTCCGGCCACCAGCCTCTGACATCATGCGCCGCATGATCGAAGCGTGGGAAACACAGCCCGCCGTCATCGTCAGCCTCGGCGCGCTGCTCGCCATTGTAGCCTGCGCACGCGACTCAAATCCGCGCCGGCAACGGCTGGCCTACCCCGAGAGCCCGCGCGAGGAGCAGGTCGACGACTACCACGGCTCCCAGGTGGCGGATCCGTATCGTTGGCTCGAAGAGCTCGACGCGCAACGCACCGCGGAGTGGGTCAATGATCAGAACGCGCTCTCAGGCCCGTTGCTTGCCGACCTGCCGTTGCGTGCCCATTTCGAGACGCGACTCACGGAGCTCTCAGACTACGACCGCATCGGTCTGCCGCGTCGCTTCGGCGATCGTCTGTTTTGGGAGCGCAACGACGGGCTGCAGGACCAATACGAACTGGTCGTGGTGGACGGTGGCGGGAGACCGCGGGTGCTGCTCGATCCAAACGGCTTCTCGAGCGACGCGACGATCGCGCTCGCCGGTTGGCAGCCGAGCCCCGACGGTAGCCTGATCGCCTTTGCCCGCTCCGACGGCGGCTCCGACTGGCGCGACTGGCACGTGCGTGACGTGGCCACGGGCACTGACCTCGACGAGGTGCTCACCCACATCAAGTTCACGCCGATTTCCTGGCTCCCGGACTCGAGCGGCTTCTACTACAGCCGCTATCCGCTCGCCCACAGCGGTGTCGCCGACGGCTCGCGTGAAGTGTCGGTCTACTTCCACCGCATCGGGTCCCCGCAGACTGAAGACGAGATCGTCTTCAGCCAGCCCGAGCACCCGCAGACAAACCCCTACGCGACCGTCACCGAGGACGGTCGCTATCTCGTTCTACGTCTGTCGGACGGCTACCTCAAGAACGCCGTCTGGTTCCGTGACCTCGACCCGGGGAGCGCGGCCGACTTCGAGCCGCTGCTCGACAACTGGGACTCGGTGTACCACTTTTTGGGCAACGAGGGCTCAACCTTCTTCTTCGAGACAGTCCTCGACGCGCCCAACGGTCGCGTGGTCGCGCTTGATGTCGACTCGGACGACAGGACCCTGCGCGAGATCGTGCCGATGACCGAGCACGCCCTCCAGAGCTCGAGCCTGGTGGGAGGCGCGATCTTCGCCGAGTATCTCGTCGACGTCGTGTCGCGCGTCGAGATCTGGGACCTCTCCGGACAGCGACGGGACGAGCTCGACCTTCCCGGTCCGGGCAGCGTGGGGGGTCTCGGCGGCCGCAACGATCAGACCGAGACCTACTACTCGTTCGAGAGCATCACCCGCCCACGTACGACCTACCGCTACGACTTCGCCAGCGGCACCAGCGAGGCCTTTCACGAGCCGGTTCTGCCCGTAGACGCAGCTCGCTTCGAGACCCGTCAGGTGTTCTTCGAGAGCCGCGACGGAACGCGGGTGCCGATGTTCGTCGCCCATCGCAGCGACCTCGACCCAGAACTTCCGCATCCAACGATGCTCTACGGCTACGGCGGCTTCAACGTGGCGCTCGGCCCGTCCTTCATGGCCAGCCGGCTGATGTGGATGGAGCAGGGCGGGGTCTACGCGATCGCCAATCTGCGAGGCGGCGGAGAGTATGGCAAGCAGTGGCATCTCGCTGGCGCCCGGCACAACAAGCAGAACGTGTTCGACGATTTCATCGCCGCCGCCGAATGGCTGATCTCGAGTGGCACGACGACGCCGGAACAACTCGCGATCTCGGGCGGATCCAACGGCGGACTTCTAGTCGCGGCCGGGATGATCCAGCGCCCCGACCTCTTCGCGGCGGTACTACCAGCCGTGGGCGTGCTCGACATGCTCCGCTACCACCTGCCGAGCCACAACGCCCGCAACTGGGCAGACGACTACGGTCTGAGCGAGAACGAGGACGACTTCCGCTCCCAAATCGCCTACTCGCCGCTGCACAATCTCGAGGACGGCGCCTGCTACCCACCGACGCTCATCACCACCGCCGACCATGACGACCGCGTTGTGCCGTGGCACAGCTACAAGTTCGCCGCCGCCGCACAACACGCCCAGGGTTGTGAACGTCCGGTGCTACTGAGCGTCGAGACTCGCGCCGGGCATGGCGCGGGCAAGCCGATGTGGATGCAGATCGAAGACGCCGCCCGGCGCCACGCCTTCGCCGCCGAAGCAACGGGGATGGCTCCACTGCGCGATCACCCGTAGCCCAGAAAAGCGAGATGCCCCGGACGCGCTTGGTGGAGCGCGCCCGGGGCTAGTGAGATCATCTTCGGCCTTGCCACCCCGAGGATCGGCTGGGAAAAGCGAAGGCTTTACGACTCCCGGAAGAATCGGTCTGCCTGCGGATAAGACCTAGATGACCTCACGTTTCTCATTCTCGTGTCGACGTCTCCCTGTAGGAGGCCCTCTTTATACACCTTTCCGAATTGTATGATAAGTTATTTATCTATTTTTTCTAGACAATTTACTTGTCGATTCACGCGATGACTCCCAAAGAGCAGCCACACACCGTCTTCCAATAGGATCGAGCGGATGTTCACCGAAGTGGTGTCCGACCGTGGCGACGGCCCCTGTGTGGTCTACGTCCCAGGCATCGACGGGAGCGGTGAGCTGTTGTTCTCGACCGCCTCGCGCCTGGAGAGGCGCTTCCGCCTTGTGCGTCTGCGCTACGTGCGCGGCGTATCGAAGAAGAACGAAACCTACCCCCACCTCGCCGAGAGCCTGGTCGAAAGCGTCGGCCTGCGCGGCGTCGAGTCCATGATCCTCCTCGCCGAGTCGTTCGGCGGCGGCGTGGCGCTGCAGGCGGCGCTCGATTATCCCGATCGCGTGCGTGCGCTGGTGTTGGTGAACACCTTCCCTCGCTTCCGGCGCCGCACCGGCCTGGTCTTCACCCGGCTCGGAGCCAAGCTCTTGCCGCGAAGTGTCCTGTCGTGGGGCCGCGACCACGTGGCGCCCCAGGTGCTGTTCGGTAAGAGGAAGGAAGACGAAGCGATCCGCGCGTTCCGCGAGACGGTCGCCAGCTGGCGCCTCGACTCCGCCTACCGTGCTCGCCTGGCGATGATCGCACGGCTCGACCTGCGCGATCGGCTCGGCGAGGTGCACCAGCCGACCCTACTCTTCGCCGGGACGGACGATCGGGTCGTGGACTCGGTGCGCCAGGCCCGTGAGATGGGTGAGCGCCTCCCCAACTCGACCTTGGAGACGATCGACGGCGGCGGTCACATGATCCTGCCGCTCGCCGAGATCGATTGGGTCGACTACCTTGCAGAGGCGGACTCCGCGGCCATGGCCACCCCGGGCGGCGCGGCATGACTCGCACCCCCTAGTTGCTGGCGGTCTGGGGTCTGCTGACGCCCGGCGCCGTGGCGCTCCCTGCGGTCGCGCAGGAGCTTTTCGAGGTCGTGATCGATGGCGGGCGCGTCATCGATCCTGAAACCTGTCTCGACGCAGTCCGCACGGTTGACGACGGCTGGCAGGAGCGGCTCGGCATCTCCTACAACGCGGTCCAGTGGGAGGCGACCGGCGAACGACTCACCCGAGAGACGTTCGACGCCCACCGCGCCACGGGCGAGGGCACGATCATCATCCACATGATAAAGGAGGAGTGGATCGAGCTGGCAATGTCGACCCCATTCGTCATGGTCGCCTCCGACGGCATGCCCTACGCGCCCGGGGCGCACCCACGATCAGCCGACACCTTCGCGCGCGTCCTGGGTCGATACGTGCGTGAGCGAGGAGTGCTCGACCTGCCCGATCCGCAAGATGACGCTCATGCCGGCGCAACGGGTCGAGGCTGCATCTCCGGCAATGAAGCGCATAGGCCGGATCCAGGTCGGGGCCGACGCCGATGTCACGATCTTCGATCCACAGACGATTCTCGACACCGCGACCTTGAAACGGGTCCGGCGTACTCGGTCGGCATCCATCACGTGGTCGGCAACGGCGAGCTGGTGGTCTCCGACGGCGAGACCCTCGAAGGCGCCAGACCCGGCCGCGCAGTAGTTGGCCGCTACCGCGACAAACCGAGCCCGTCCCAGCCTGCGCTCTGAGCCTGCGCGGCGAGCGCCCCCCGGAGGGACGGCAAAGCTAGCGGGGTCGCGGTATGAGCGCGGTACAGATTCGCCTCGTTAGCAGCTATGACTACGGTGACCCCGCTAACCACTCGGGTTCGAAGTCGTTGAGGCTGCCTACCATCGACTCATCGCCGATCTTCAGCCGCACGTGCGATGCAGGGACTCGGACCACAGCGGATAGCCGGCGAGGTGATCGACCGACTGGGGCCGAGGCTCGGCGATCCGAGGAGGTTCGCCCATCCCCGGAGGGAGTGACTCCGGTGGTGCCACCGGCCTAGGCCGGCTGTACGGTGCCGGCGCGACCGGCGCCTCGACGGTGTCGGGCTCGTTGGCCGGGACCGACCCGGCGCCACAGGCGAACATCATCCCGCCTAGGGCGGACATCATCATGAGCGAGAGGCTGACTGGGACGCGCGCCACGTGCGAGAGTCTAGCGGCAGCGGAGCGCCTCTCCGAGCCAGTCGCTATCATGCGATCGCTACGGTCGAGGCCCGGTGGCCGACTCACGAGATGACGCAGCCCAGCTGGCCCCAGGAGCTCCCCGTCGAC
The DNA here is from genome assembly GCA_036337765.1 of Acidobacteriota bacterium. Taxonomy (GTDB): domain Bacteria; phylum Acidobacteriota; class Thermoanaerobaculia; order Multivoradales; family Multivoraceae; genus JAYZDP01. Next base: position 22,290 of record JAYZDP010000171.1, on the reverse strand, counting down.
ACGGAGGTCCTGCAACGTCTACTCGCGCGATCGCACCGAGCCTTCTCGAGCGCGGTCGCCGAGCTCGACATCGACATCGAGCTGAGCTCGGAAGGGGTCTACGCGCCGCTGGCAACGTGGCTCGACGGCCGCCGCCCGCTCGTCCGGCCGCTGGTGGTCGGCATCAATGGCGGCCAGGGATCGGGCAAGTCGACTCTCGCAACGTTGCTGGCGACGCTTCTCGAAGTGGGTCTCGATCGAAACGTGGCCGGATTCTCGATCGACGACCTCTACCTGACCCGCGCCGAGCGGGGCGAGCTGTCGCGCAACGTTCACCCGCTGCTGGCGACGCGCGGCGTGCCTGGCACGCATGACGTCGAGCTCGGGCTTCGGGTTCTCGACGATCTCGCCGGCGCGCAGGCCGACTCGGTCACCAGCGTTCCCGCCTTCGACAAGAGCCGTGACGACCGCCGTGCGCACGACGACTGGCCACGGCACACCGGCCGACCCGACATTGTCATCTTCGAGGGTTGGTGCGTCGGCGCGATCGCCCAGGCCGAGGCCGACCTGGTGGAGCCCGTCAACGAGCTCGAGCGGCGCCACGACCCGGACGGCTCGTGGCGCCGAACCGTGAACGACCAACTGCGAGGTCGCTATCGCCGTCTCTTCGATCGGCTCGACGTGCTAGTGATGATGAGGGTCCCCAGCATCGAGAAGGTGATCGAGTGGCGTCAGCTCCAGGAGGAGAGGCTCATCGCGCGGGCAGGAGAGACAGCCCGGACGATGACCCCCTCGCAGGTGCACGAGTTCATCATGTACTACGAGCGGCTCACCCGGTACGCGCTCACCGAGATGCCAGGGCGCGCCGACGTCTGCCTCGAGATCGACGACTTGCACCAGATCGCGAACGTCCTAGCCCGCCCGAAGACCACGGGACCGGCATAGACTCTCGACCCAGCCACCACCATGCCAGCGCAACCAGCAAGTCGGATAGCCACCGCTTTGGCGGCAGTGCTGTGGGTGGCCCCGGTCGCGGCCCTGACCGAAGCCCAGGCTCTGGAAGCCGTCGACCGATTCATGGGCGCCTGGAACTCGGAAAGCCCCGAGGCCTTCGCCGCCACGCTGCAGTATCCCCATGTCCGACCGGCCGCCCGCGGCGGTGAGCGAGTCTTCGCCGACGCATCGCTGTACGCGGCAGGAATCGACTTCGCGGCGGTGAGAGCGACCGGATGGCGCCGCAGCGCCTTCATCTCGAAGCGAGTCGTGCACCTCGGCTCGAAAAAGGCCCACGTGGCGGGCAGCTACAAGCGCTTCCGAGGGGACGGATCCGAGATCTGGACCAACCAGGTCACTTACGTCGTGACCGAGAACGACGGCGGTCGCATCGGCGTGCAGGCGCGTTTCGCCGCTGGGGTCGGCGGCGACGACCCGACGGCACTCGACACTGCGAAAGTCGCCGCCCTGGCGACGGTCGAGGCCTACTTGCGCAGCTTCAACGACCGCGACGAGGTGAGCTGGGCGGCGACCCTCAACTACCCTCACGTTCGGGTCGCCAGTGGCGGAGTCACGACCTGGGCAACGGCGGACGACTACGTCGAGTACTTCGACTTCGATCGTTTCGCGGCTCGCTTCGGTTGGCACCACTCGGCCTGGGAATCGATCGAAGCCGTGCAGCTCGCGCCGGAGGCGGTCAATGTCGCTCTGGTGTTCAGTCGCTTCGACGCCGACGACAACAAGCTGGCGACCTTCAACACGCTCTACCTGGTGACGCGCCAGGACGGCCACTGGGGCATCCGGTCCCGCTCCAGCTTCGCCCCGTGAGGTCGCCGTGATTAGAGAGCCATCGGCGCACAGCAGCCCGCTGGCCGGAGACGTCCGCGGCCGCAACTTCTATACCCTCGATCCCTGGCTGCGACAGCTGCTGCCCCTGTACCTCTCGCCGGAGCTCTGCGACCATCTCGAGCCACATCTCGACTCACTCGGCGCTCTGGCGGGAGGGCGCCTCGACGCCCTCGCCGACGCCGCCGACAAGAACGAGCCGGTACTACGTACCCGCGATCGCTTCGGTCGCGACGAGGAGTGGATCGACTACCACCCGAGCTACCACGCGATGGAGGGGATCGCCTTCGGTGAGCTGGGGCTGCACGCCATGAGCCACCGGGGCGGGGTCCTCGGCTGGCCGGATCCCTACCCATCGGTTGCGAAGTACAGCTTCCAGTACATCTTCACCCAGGCCGAGTTCGGCCTGATGTGCCCGATCAGCGTCAGCGACACCTCGGCCCATCTGGTCAAGCAGTTCGCCGGCGACGAGTTGCGCGAGCGCCTGCTGCCGCGCATGCTCAGCCTCGACCCCCACGAGCTGTGGAAGGGCAGCCAGTTCATGACCGAGAAGGCGGGCGGCTCCGACGTCGGCGCCATCGAAACGATCGCCCACCACGTCGAGGGTGAGACCTGGCGCCTCTACGGCGAAAAGTGGTTCTGCTCCCACGCCGACGCGCAGGTCGCGCTGTTGCTGGCGCGGCCCGAGGGCGCGCCCGGCAGCACCGCCGGCCTTGGGCTCTTCGCCATGCCACGCACCCTCGACGATGGCAACCGCAACCGCTACCGGATCGTGCGTCTCAAGCCGAAGCTCGGCACGCGGTCGATGGCCAGCGGCGAGATCCTGCTCGAGGGAGCCGAAGCCTGGCAGATCGGCGACGTCCACCGCGGCTTCAAGCAGATGATGGAGCAGGTCAATCTGTCGCGGCTGTCGCACGGCTTCCGTGCCGCGGCGATGATGCGGCGCTGTCTGAACGAGGCGCTGACAGTGGCGCGCGGACGCAGCGCATTCGGCAAGACCCTCATCGACATGCCCCTCGTCCGCAGACAGCTCGGCAAACTGCTGGTGCCGACCGAGCAGGCGCTGTCGATGTCGCTCTTCGCGGCGGCGATGGTGGACGAGGCAGCCGCCGGCAGCTCGGCCGCAGCCACCACGCTGCGCATGCTCACACCGCTGATCAAGTACCGGACCTGCCGCGACAACATTCGGGTCGCCACGGGTGCGATGGAGATGCGCGGCGGCAACGGCTACGTCGAAGACTGGGTGAACGCGCGCCTAGTTCGCGACGCCCACATTGGCGTGATCTGGGAAGGGACGTCGAACATCAACGCGCTCGACGCGATCACCCGCGCCATCGGCCGCGAGTCGGCGCACGAGAGTCTGGTCGCGGCTCTCGAGGAACGGCTCGCCTCAGCCGTTGCGCTACCGGAGCCCTTCCGCGAGCGGCTCGCCGACCAGCTGCACCGCGCCGTCGAGCTGGCGTGCGAGATTGCACGCCAGCCGGAGCTCGAGACCCAGGCTCGGCGCGGTGCCGCGGCGCTCTATCACGCCAGCTCCGCGGTATTGCTGGCGTGGGAGTCCGCCCGGATGGGCGACGCGCGGCGCGCCCTGGTCGCGGACCTGATATCGAGGCATCGTCTGGGGACACAGTCTCCACTGGCGGTCGCCGACGAAAGCGGGGACGCGGCCGCGCTCGACTTGCTACTGAGCGAACAGGGCGCCGGTACACAGCAGGTGGTCTCCGCCCTGGGCTGACGGCGATGGGGGTACCTTCGAAGATGTTTTTCACCAAGGGGCGGGGCACGCATCGCGAACGGCTGGTGAGCTTCGAGAAGGCGCTGCGCGACGCCGGCATCGCCGCCGTCAACCTGGTGCGGGTATCGAGCATCTTTCCGCCGCATTGCCAGATCGTCAGCCGCCGAGAGGGCAGCGCACACCTACAGCCGGGCGCGATCGTGCACGCGGTCATCGCCGAGAATGCGACCGACGAGCCGAACCGCCTGGTCGCGGCTTCGGTGGGTGTCGCCCGGCCCCGCGATCCGAGTGCATACGGCTATCTCTGCGAGCACCACTCGTACGGTTAGACCGCACGCAAGGCCGGCGACTATGCCGAGGACCTGGCGGCCAGCCTGCTGGCGACCTCGCTGGGGGTGGCCTTCGATCCCGACGACTCGTGGGACGAGAAGCGCGAGCTGTGGCGGATCTCCGGTGAGATCGTGCGCACCCGCGAGATCACACAAACCGCGCGTGGCGACAAGAACGGTCGCTTCACGACGGTCGTCGCCGCCGCTGTCTTGCTCGACTGACCTGCCCGCCGCTGGCTAGCGAACGTGCAACGTCTGTAGCTGGGTGAAGCCCTCGACGCCCCACCTACCGTTCTCGACCCTGATCCCCGACCACTTGGCGCCACCGAATGGCGCATTGGGAACAATCGACAGATGCTGGTTCACCCAGGCGGTTCCACACTCGAGCTCCGCCGCAACGTCAGCGCCCCGTTCAGCGTCGGCAGACCAGACCGAGGCCGACAGACCAAGGGTGGTGTCGTTGGCCCGCGCGACCGCCTCGTCGATCTCGGTGAAGGTCATCACCGGCAAAACCGGTCCGAACTGCTCCTCGTCAACGATGCGTACGCCCTCGGCCACCTCCGACATCAGGGTCGGCTCGAAGAAGTAGCCCTCCTCGTCGGTCCGATGCCCGCCGGCGTGCAGGATCGCGCCGCGATCGCGAGCGTCCTCGACCAGCTCGACCACCCGCTCGAGCTGGCAACGGTTGTTGACCGGGCCCAGCTCCACGCCGTCCTCGAAGCCATCGCCCATCTTCACCGCCGACGCCCGCCTCGCCAGCGAGGCGAGCAGCGCTTCGGCGAGGTCCTCGTGCACGTACAGTCGCTTAATGGCGCTACACACCTGGCCTGAGTTTTGGAAAGCACCCCAGAAGAGGCCCTCTGCCGCCGATTCGAGGTCGGCATCCGCGAGCACGATCGCCGGGTCGTTGCCACCGAGCTCGAGCGTCGCGCGCTTCAGATCGATGGCGGCGGCTGCCGCAACTTTCTTGCCGGTCGCCACCGAGCCGGTGAACGAGATCTTGCGCGGGATCTCGTGATGCGTCATCCAGGCCCCGAGCTGATCGCCACCGCAGACGACGTTCAGCACTCCATCCGGTAGCACGCCGCGCAGTACTTCGCCGAGCTTCAGGGTCGCCAACGGCGTGTGCGGCGACGGCTTCAGAACGACCGTGTTGCCGGCCAGAAGTGCAGGCCCGATCTTCCACACCGCGAGCAGCAGCGGGTAGTTCCACGGCGTAATGGCCGCCACCACACCGAGTGGCCGGCGCCGCACTTCGATGCGCCCGGCGTCGGAGTCTTCGACGACTTCCACCGCCAGCTCGATGCCGGCGCTGTAGTCGAGCCAGGCAGCTGTGCCGTATACCTCCTCCTTGGCGCGAGCCAGAGGCTTGCCCTGCTCGCGCGTCAGAAGAGAGGCCAGCGTGTCGGCCTCGTCGCGCACCACATCGGCGGCCGAGTGCAGGGCCTGCCGTCTCGCCTCTTCGTCGCGGCGCCAGTTGGCGAAGGCGGACTCGGCCGACTCCATCGCCGCGTCGAGCTGAGCCCGGGTGCACTCGGGCGCGTCCGCGAAGACCGTGCCGCAGGCGGGATTGATCACCCCGAAAGTGGCGACTGCGGGCTCAGGCGCGCCGTCGAGGGTCATCGAAAAGGGCTGCGGCCTGGTTGCCGGCTCCGCCATATCGGTGTCCGCTCCCTTCCGCACTCGATGTCAAGGGGACCTCCTGCAAGGTAGCAAACGGACGGCCCGGGTCCAACCCCTTTTCTTGCTTTTCCGGGATTTTCTCCGGCGGGCTGGTAGTTTCGCTTCCCTTCTTCTCCGAGTCGAGCCCGACCATGACATCAGCTCCAGACTCACCGCACTCCGGCCGCGCCGCTTCGAGTCGTACGTAGAGCGGGCGATCGACACCAAACGACACCGTCTCGCGATGCTCAGCCTGGATGTCTCCGAATCGATCATCTCGCGCCTCCGTTCACGGCTCGGCGACCGAAGGGTCTTCGACCTCGCGTTCATCTAGAATCGGTGGACTCACGATCGCGGACCCTTCTGTCCCGACCCAGATAGCTTTGACCTCCCAGCGGACACCCGACCGCCACGCACTCAACCTGCTCTCGCACCGGTCCGACAGCCTCGCGATCGTCGCCCTGTTGGCCCTGGCGACATGGGGTTGCCGCGAGGTCCGGCACAGCCGCGGGAAGGACTCGATACCCGTCATCGCTGCCCACCTCGGGCCGAACAGCGAGAGGGTTCCCGACCTGGGCGCTGGCCCCGACACAGTGAGCGTCCGGTCCGGCGCCTGGAGTGAGCCCGCCACCTGGCATTCCGGCCAGCCTCCGGGCCCGGGCGACGTGGTGCGCATCTCTGCCGAGACAACCGTCATTTATGACACTGCCGTCGCTCCGCGCCTTCGTTCCGTTGGCATCGAGGGCAAGCTGGCGTTCTCAGCAAGCGTGTCAACCAGAATGCGGGTGAGCCACCTCCTCGTCTACCCGCGCGGCAGCCTCGAGATCGGGACCCCCGACGTCCCGATCCCGGACGACGTCACAGCCGAGATCGTCTTCAACGACGTGCCGCTCGAGACCGGAACTCCCCGACGGCCGGGGCCCGACCCCGAGCAGTTCGGAGTCGGCCTGCTCGTTTTTGGCGAGCTGACCGTGCACGGCGCAGCCAGGGGACCCTCCTTGGCGAGAATCGTCGGCGCGGCGGGAGAGGACTCCTTCGAACTCGACCGGGCGCCGATCCGTTGGAGAGTCGGCGATGAACTCTTCCTGCTAGCAGTTTCGGGGGGACACGGCGAGTCTGGCCGCGATCCGACCCGAGCCCACATCGCAAGCCTTGACGGAGCCACCGTCGGCGTGGACCGGCGTCTAGCAGCGAACGCATACGGCCCTCAAGAGCAGCCGTCCCCGCCCTCCGCTCCCTTTCTGGCCAACCTATCGCGCAACGTCACACTGCTGTCCGAGAACCCGAGCGGTACCAGAGGGCACGTGATGGTGTTTCGCGACGCACGGGCGCACATCGCCAACGCGCGCTTCGAGGACCTCGGACGGACCACCCTGGCGCCTCTCGACAGCACTACCTTCGACGACGACGGGAACATCGCGTCGATTGGGACCAACCAGATCGCGCGCTACCCCATTCACTTCCACCACACCGTCGACCCCGCGACGACAACCGCGGATGCTCCCGAGTTTTCGGTTCTCGACTCTGTCGTCCTCGGTGGGCCACGCTGGGGGATCGTGGCCCACGGGAGCCATTTCGGGCGCATCTCCGGCACTGCTGTGATCGGCGTGAGGGGGGCCGGTATCGTCACAGAGGACGGCTCGGAGACCGGCAACGTCTTCGAGCGCAATCTCGTCGCTCGCATCGAGGGCTCGGGCTTCGGACCGGACGCGCGCGAGCCTCGCGACGGTCTCGGCCACGAGGGTGCCGGATTCTGGCTGGCTTCTGACAACAACCGCGTCGTCGGCAACGTTGTCGTCGACGTCGGCGACGCCGGGTATTCTCTGTTTCGCACTGAACACGCGCTCTCCGCACCGGAGTTTCCACAGCTACGAGACGGCGCGTGCGAGCACACCACGCGGGGACTCTACTGCTTCGCGTTCAACGACAACGAGGTCTGGTACTCGAGGGCGACCGGGGTTCGCCTGTGGTCGGGACCCAAGAGTTGCCCGTACTGCGGCTCCCGAACCAACACCCTGCGTGACGTCCGAGTCCGCTACTCGAGGGTGGGCGTGACCTTCGACTACCATGCCGACTTCTACGCCCTCGACGGGCTCGACGTAGTCGCGGATCCGCAGTCGACTGACTCGCTCGGCATCGAAGCGAACCAGAGCCGCTCAGCCACGGTCGAGAGGGCAAGTATTGTCGGAGTGGCTGTCGGGGTCGAGACCGGCGGGGCCCGCAGCCGCTCCTTCGAGATAGCAGATGCGCTCATCAGGGCCGACACTGGCGTTCGCATCCTGCGAGGCGGCTTCCAGGGGGACGCAGGCCCCGTGGTACTCCGAAATGTAAAGATCGAGACCCGGCTCAGCAGCGAAGCGAGGCGCTCCCCGACTCACTTGATCGAGCTCGGCTGGCCGAGCCACGGCAAAAGGCAGTTGCCCCTTACCACGAGGCGACCGATCCATGTCCTGGACTTCCAGGGCGATGCTGAGGCCGATCTCGCGCTCTTCCTAGACGAGCAGGCCCCAGAACATGCCATTCCGTACGCGGAAAAACCGATGTTCGGCTGTCCCGATCGCGGCCTGACGAACGAGCAGTGCCTTGAGCGATGGGGCATCACCACGGGCGGAGTCATCGCTCCCTGCGATCGGCGAGTCGAGGGTATCGGCGGCTACGCTTGTCCCCTGGAAGAATCGATCGTCGGGGCTAGGGAGAACGACCCGACGAAGTGGCCTCCCTGTTGCCGGCGATAATCCACTAGAGGACTAGACATGTTCGGCCTCGACACTCTGCTATCCCCCCTCTCCAGCGACGAGTTCCTCCAGAAGTACTGGGGGAAGAAGGCGGTGCTGATCCCCGGTGAAGAGGCGAAGTTCGAAGACCTCTTCGGCTGGGAAGACGTCAATAACATCGTCAACAACAGCGGCCCGGGCTTTTCGGCGCTCCGTCTGATTCACGAGAAGAAAGGCCTCCCGCACGAAGAGTTCCAGCGGCTCGCAGACTGGCTGGCGAAGGGGGCAACGCTCGGGATCAACCACGTCGACACCATCGACCCGATCGTCGGTCGCTTCGCCGATGTCCTTGCTCGGGATCTCAACACGCACGTCAACATCAACTCCTACGTCTCGTGTCCGGCCAAGCAGGCGTTCGACCTCCACTTCGACGAACATGACGTCTTTGCGGTACAGCTCGCGGGCACCAAGAAGTGGCGGGTGTTCGAGCCCACGATGACGCACCCGCTGCACGCCCAGAACCTGAACCACAAGGGAAAGCCGCCCGAAACGGAGCCCTACATCGCCGCCGACATGACCCCGGGGGACGTGCTCTACCTCCCCCGCGGCCATTGGCACTACGCACTCGCAATCACTCCCTGCATTCACTTCGCCGTCGGCCCTGCGAGCCGCTCGAGCGCGGAATTCCTCTTCTGGCTGACCAGGCAGCTGATGGACGGCGAGGAGTTCTTCCGCCAGGACATTCCGGTCGCTAGATCGGAGCATCTCGGCGGCGATCAGCCGAAGGAGTACCTCGAGGAGAATCTGAGCGAGCTGCGCTCTCGGATGAAGGAGTTGCTGGAGAGCGATGCACTTCAGGAGGCGGTGATCCGCTATACGATGACGACCAATCCGACGCGCCGCAACCACCAGCTGCCGTTGACATGGAGCGTCGTCGAAGAGTTCGACGAAGATACGAGATGGCGGGTACCCTCTGAACAGAAGCTCCTGATCCGCTTCGACGAAGAGGAGAAATGGGCGGTGGTCCACACTCGCGGCCAGATGGTCAACGTCCAGGGCGTCACCCCTCAGCTCCTCAGCCAGGTGTTTTCAGGGCCAGGAGCGACCTTCTGCTGCCGCGAGCTCCTGACCGCGAGCCCTGACATCGCCTGGCCCAAGCTGCGACAATCCATTGCCGAGATGTACAAGCTCGGCCTTCTCCTCTTCGAGGGTACCGACGGCACGAAGATTGACCCTTGACCAACGGTCTATCATAGAATCGCAGGAGGGAATCACGATGTCGGAAGAGCAGGAGGGAATCACGATGTCGGAAGAGAAGCCGCAAAGGGAGAGCCACGTCGAACAAACGTCTGAGCCCGAGCTCGACCGCCATAGTCGCAGCCGCAGGCGTTTACTGCGCGGCATGATCACCGCCACCGGCGCAACGGTGGCCGCCGGGCTGGTGCCCCCAAAGTGGGCGAAGCCGATCGTCAACACCGCCCTTCTGCCCGTCCACGCCCAGGGTTCTCCACTCGGCACGATCACCGGCTTCTGGATCATCGGCGACGACGCTCCCGGTGGGGCCGACCTGGGTATCCCTTGCGGCGTCACCGACAATCCGAACGACTACCTCTACGACGACGGGACCGACATGAATGTGTACGGGACGCTGGATCCGCCGGCGGCCGTGTTGGTCACCCTCGACGTGTCGAACAGTGGTACCAACCTTGGTGACCTCGCGTTCGACGCGGATGCGGCCACGGCCAGCGCTGACAGCGGCGAGTTCGACTTCGGGTCCGCCGACCCCAGCAACGGCGACTTCGGCGACGACCCGGGCGCCGGAACCGTCACCCTCACCATGTCCGCTCCTGGCTACCAGAACTGCGTGATCACGCTGAACCTGAGCGAACCTTAGAAGTTCGACCTGGCGCGCGGGGAGATTCCCAGCGTCTCGAAGCGGCGGCGAGACAGCGCTAGCGACGGAGAGGGCTAGTGTCCCGAAGCAATACTCTGTGGCTTCCGCACGGCATTCGTGAGTGCGACGGAGGACGGTCGATCCTGCTCGCAGGCGTGCGGCGAAAACGCCTACGTTCGCCATTCATTGACTTGGACTTGGCAGCAAGCTCGCAGACACGCTTGCTCCCGCTTCGCACCCTCATCCACCACATTTCACCCTCGGCCGACGACGCTCCCCAAGGTCTCATCTTCCATCTCTCGCGCTGTGGATCCACCGTGGTCTCGGAAGCGCTCCGCACCCACGAAGATTGCGAGATCGTGTCGGAATCGGTCGGCATCAACAACGTCTTTCAGATCGACTGGGAATCGGAAGAAAGGCAGATCCAGATGCTGCGGGCGACCGTGGCTGTCTTTCGGCGCGAGCTGTGCCGCGAGGGTGAGCAGCTCCTCCTAAAGCTGTCGAGCTGGAACAGCACCTGTCTAGACCTCTACCGCGCAGCCTTTCCCGGCACCCCGCAGGTCTTCATCTACCGCGATCCGGTCGAGGTCCTGGTATCTCTACTCTCCGGTCGCCCCGAGTGGCTGGACTTCGAGGCCATACGGCGGCGACTGCGGGCGGAACGACAGGATCGCTTTACGAAATGGTTCGCCCAGGCTGGCGATCCCGACGAGCAACCGCTGCCGCAATACCTGGGGCGGCTCCTCGGCGAGATCTGCAGGTGGATCTCGGAAGAGAAGGGCATCCTGTGTGTGAGTTACGCCGATCTCCCGGGCGCCATCGTGACCGACATCGCGCCGCATTTAGGGCTTCGGCTGAGCGGACGCGCCGCTCAGCAGGTCCTGGACGCCACGACCTGGAACACCAAGTCGATGGCGCGAGCGAGCGCGTTCGAATCGGACTCGCGCAAGAAGAGGGAAGGTGCCGACGCCTCGGTGAGAAGAGCGGCCGCCAGCTTCGTCGAGCCGCGTCTCGCCGCCATTCACTGAGTCAGGGAGGCCCGATGCCGGTCGGGTCGCTACGCCCGCGCACGGTCGGTAAGACGTCGCAGGGACGGAGTCACGAGCTCGCGGGCCAGCCGTTGTAGGCGAGGAGAGGCGGAATCGTGCAGGGAGGCCGCGTCGTCCTCCCACTTCGTGGCGAGAGTGACGTCATCCGTATCGAGGCACGCGAGTCGAGACATTCGCCTCCGATCTTCCGGGGCCGACTGACCGAAGAACTCCAGGGACCGTTCCACACCGGGGAACGGCAGATCACGGTGGTCCAGGCAGAGGATGTCCGACGGCGCGACGGCGATGCGGCGACACATCTCGCCGAGGACGCGGGCGCAGTACTCCGCGTCATCCAGATCGGCGCACTCAGTTTTACCCAGCATCCATTCCCGGGCATCCTGCGCCATCCAGCCGGTGTGCCGGCGCAGGACCTGAACCGCCACTTCGACCGGATCGCGGTGGACGAAGCAGATGCGGATGCCGGGAAACGCGGCCTCGAACAGGTCGATTCTCAGGACCGTCCAGCTCGCGAGCTTGAAGTACACCTGCCTGTACCCGCTCGCCGAGAGCGAAGAAACGTAGATCCCGGCCAAATCGCGCAGCCACTCGGGTCGCACGTGACCCCTGAGGCCATCGTGGGACAGGAGAGCATGGATCGGCTCAGGTTCGACCACTACCGCACGGTTCCCCTGGCTGGACAGCAGTCGCGACAGCAGGGTGCTGCCGCTGCGTGGCAAGTGGAAGATCAAACCGTTCGGCCGCGCATCGCGACCCAGCTGAACACCGTCCACCAGGTGCAAGTCTCGCAGAGGTACCCGCAGCCTTTCTGCCTCGCGCCGAGTCTCGGTGTCTGTGAAGAAGGCGAGGGGGGAGCCGCCCAGCTTCACCAGCTCAACGACGGGCTCGCCGAAGGCGACGCCAACGCGCCTCGGGAACCAGCTCAACGCCGACGCATCAACTCCTCTCGCGTTCTGCGAGAAGAGCCAGAACAAAGGACGGACTCGACCCAGGGCCACATCACGACGCCATTCTACTGTGCAGTGTCAGACTGACCCCGCGCAGATGTAGGATCAGCGCGGCTCGACGAGGACCACGAAGAGATGTGCGCGACAAGGCCGAAGCTGGCGACGGGCGACGGCCGAACCATCGCGTTCGCCGGCGGCTGCGTCGGCGTCGCCTACGAAACGGAAGATGAGAGGAGCATCGTCGACTTCCTTTTCGGAGACCTTGGCGAGAGTCTAAACGAACTCCCTAAGATCGAGCTCGGCGTCACGATCGCCGCCGCGGCCCGAGAGTTCACTCTTTCCCTAGGCGGCGAAAGAGTCTGGCTGGGAAGGACGCTTGGGTCCCTCGCCAATCGGGTCCTGGAGGAGGCAGCGCGCCAGCTCTCGGAGCCGTGCGACAGCGGTCTCCTTCTGCACGCGGCGGCGGTAAGCCGCGAAGGACGGACCATCGTTCTTCCGGGCGCGACGGGCGCCGGAAAAACGACTCTGTGCGCCTGGCTGGTCGCCAAAGGCTACGGATACCTCACGGACGAGCTCGTGTTCCTGCCGACCGGTGGCCGCCCGATGGAGTGCTTCACGCGACCGCTGAACGTGAAGCAGAACGGCACATCTTGCATTGAGTCGGCTCTGGGACGGCCGCTCGGCGACCAACCTCTGGAAACGGGCCGTGGCGGATTCCTCATCCCGCATCGCCTTCTGCGCGCGCAACACGACCCCGAGTGCGGCCCGCCCGCTCTTTTCCTCTTCCCCCGCTACGAGAAAGGGGTGGAGTTGAGCGTCAACGCGACGAGCAAGGCCGATTCCGGGAGACGGTTGATGGAGTCGCTCATGAATGCGCGCAACCTGGACCGGCACGGCTTCCCCGAGATCACCCGAATCGCCAGGACCGTCACAGGGCTGACACTGACCTACGGCGACTTCGATCAGCTCGACGGGCGGCTCGACCCGCTCCTTCACGAAGCGTTGGGGGTGGCACCCGGCGTTGACTCTTGACGCGCTGCGCCCGTAGCTACTCGACAGAGGGCGTGCCGAGCTCCAACGCCCCCTCTTTCACCAGCATCTCGATGGTGTCGGCCATCTCTGCGGGTATGCGAGAAGCGCCCTCGGGATAGGCCTCGACCAGCAGTTTCTCCACCGCGCCGAGCGAGCGCGAGCCGTCGCACAGACTCCAGATCAGCGAGGCCGTCGCGTTGAGAGCGATGACCTTCGTCGTCTCCTTGTCGTACACGAGGAGCTCGTCGTCCAAGAGATCGGTCTGTAGACCTTCGGGTGACCCCGGAATCGCGTCCTTCCTCATAACACCAACCTGCTAGCCCAGCGCGCCGCTGGGGCACAGCAGGCGTTTGGCAGCAGCGGTGGAAACCGCCGACGTGGGAACTTCACGACTCCTGGTATACGGCCTTGCGGAAAGGGTATGACAACGTCCACCACGCCCAGGCCGCCGACGCACCGCCACGATGCAGAGGAAAGAGGATCCTCTTGTTCCTGAGTGCAGGAGGCTGCAGGCCGAACACCTCGAGACCCATGGTGGGGTGATCCCACTGAAGGCGCGGCATCGAATCCAGGCGCTCCTCAACGGCCGCCGTCAGTGGCGAAAGCTCGGCGCGACACTCCATGAGACGGAGGGTGAGCTCGAGAACGACAACGGCAAGTCGACCCGCGCCTTGCTGCGACAGGAGCTCAAGAAAACTCCTCCAATCGAAAGTCGTCCCCAGAACGCGCGCCAGCGCGTAGACGTCTACGAAGGAGCGCAGTGTCAACGAACCGAGCTCCAGATCCTTGGCAACGCCGAGCACCTGAATCAAGAGGCTCGTTTCAAGACTAGGAACCGGAAGCGAAGCTCCACGAAAGTCGACGGCCCCGCGGTGAGCCCATACCGCGTCCATGTCGACCCTGACGCCCGACTCCCGCACCAGACACCAGTGCACCTCGAGCGTCTGCCGCTCGCTCGCGTACGCGAAATGGTGGGTGAAGACGCGGCTGATTCCGCGGCCCAAGAGCGTTCCGTAGCGGACCTTGTAGTCCCGGGCGAACAGCTCACGTTCGACGCGATCGACCGCGCCTCGGGCGACAAGCAGGTCGATGTCACTGACCGACCTCCGTTCGAAACCTCCGTGAATACGGTGAGCCAGCAGAGGCCCCTTCAGGAAGAGATGCTCGAAGCCTGCAGCCGTCAGCCAGACGTGGAGATCGGTTGCGGCTCTGAGGTTCGCCAGCGCCTGCATGAACTGCACCCGGCGCTGGGTGCGCAACTCTTCCCATAGGCCAGAGGAGAGCTCGTCTTGGAGTGTCAGGTCCTCGATTGCGGCCGCGATGGTCGGAGCCAACCTCTGGCCGTTTAGGAAGGTTCTCACGTGCTTGTTGGAAGCGCACGACGCTCGATATCTCTCCCTAAACGTGTCGGCATCGCCGCGCAGTAGGGCGGCGAAGACTCGCCAGAGGGCTTCCAGCTCTAGGGCCACGGGCCTACATTGTGGCACCACAGAACCGCGTCGCATTCGTCAAGTGCTCCTGCTCCAGCAGTGTCGTCAATCGAGGCCCGCAGTCCATCAGGGGAACGAGTTTACGTCGCCACCTTCGACGGCTGCCTGATCGCCATCCACCGGCTTCCACCAGCGAAGGACCGCAAGTCGCAATTGAAGTGCGACTCCAATCCTCGCTGAATTCAGAGAGGAGAGGGTCCTACGCCAGACTCGCTCCTCGAAGGAAGAGACCGTCCCCTAGTATGATGCTCCGCCCATCAAACAGGAGAAAGACCATGCCCTGGGACTTCGAGACCGACCCCCAGTTCCAAGAAGAGCTCAACTGGATCGACGACTTCGTAACCCACCAGGTCGAGCCCATCGACCAGGTCCTGGAGCATCCCTACGACATCCAGCATCCGGGATTCGAAAAGCTGGTTCGGCCGCTGCAGAAGGCGGTGCAGGACCGCAAGCTATGGGCCTGCCACCTCGGCGCCAACCTCGGCGGCCCCGGCTATGGCCAGCTCAAGCTGGCGCTGATGAACGAGATCCTCGGCCGCTCGCGCTTCGCACCGATCGTGTTCGGCACCCAGGCGCCCGACTCGGGCAACGGCGAGATCCTCGCGCACTACGGCGGCGACGAGCTGAAGCAGCGCTTCCTCGAACCACTGCTGCGAAACGAGATCGTTTCCTGCTACTCGATGACCGAGCCGCACGCCGGCGCCGACCCGAAGATGTTCACCTGCCGCGCCGAGCTCGACGGTGACGAGTGGGTGATCAACGGCCACAAGTGGTTCTCCTCAAACGCCCGCTGGGCTTCCTTTCTCGTGGCCATGGTCGTCACCAACCCCGAGGCGCCGCCCTACAACCGTCTGTCGATGATCGTCGTACCTCGCGACACTCCGGGTCTGAACATCATTCGCGACGTGGCGGTGGGAGTCGGCGAGCGCAACGGCGAGGGCAGCCACGGCTACATCCACTACGACAACGTCCGGGTGCCACGCGAGAACCTCCTCGGCGGCGAGGGCCAGGGCTTCGTCGTCGCCCAGACCCGCCTCGGCGGTGGGCGGATCCATCACGCCATGCGCACTCTGGGACAGATCAAGCGGGCCTTCGACGCCATGTGCCAGCGCGTCCTGTCGCGCGAGACCCAGGGCGAGATCCTGGCCTCCAAGCAGCTGGTGCAGGAGAAGATCGCCGACTCCTGGATCGAGATGGAGCAGTTCCGGCTGTTCGTGCTGCGCACCGCCTGGCGCATCGACCGCTACCAGGACTACCGCCGGGTGCGAAAGGACATTGCAGCGGTCAAGGCCGCGATGCCGAAGGTGTACCACGACGTGGTCACGCGCGCGATCCAGCTCCACGGATCGCTCGGCATCTCCAACGAGATGCCCTTCGTCGGCCAGCTTGTCGGTTCCATCACCATGGGTATCGCCGATGGGCCGACCGAGGTGCACAAGATCACGGTCGCGCGGCAGATCCTCCGCGAGTACGAGCCCTACGAAGGCCTCTTCCCGCCGCTGCACTACCAGGCGCGGCGTGCCGACGCGGTCGAGAAGCTCGGCAGCCGCATCGAGCACGAGGTCGGCTCCGAGTACGGCACGGGCTGGCTGTGAGGGCCGTCGCCTACCGCGATCACGAGGACATGCGGGACACCGTAGGAGCCACACGGGTTCCGTTAGCGACGGAGCCGTCAGCCGCCGCCGCTCGAGCGGCGTGGCCGACCTGTACCGCGGCCGAGGCCGGGGCCGGCGGCCGGGGCCATGGTGTCGTTGGCCGCGGCGAAGGCGGGCTCGGCACCGCTACGGCCCCACAGGACGCGCTGGTACTTGATCGAGTAGTCTTCCGCCGCCCGGTAGTGCTCGCCACGACGGCAGTTCGCAGGGCGCAGCAGCCCGAAGCCCTCCGAGATGACAGCGTTGGCGTAGTCGCGGCCGTCGTTGTGCTGCACGTAGACGATGCGGTGGCCGTCTCCATCGACCCGCGGTGGGGTCTGCTCAGCGACACAGATCTTGGTGCCGAGCTTGTACTCGATCTCTAGCGCACTGGTCGTCGCGCGGCCGAACCAGCCCAGAGTCGTGAACTTGTGGTTCGACTCCGGGGTGTCGAGACACGCGATGTGCACGATCTCGCGCTTGCCACCGAGCGCGATCTCGATCCACTCGTCGGCCAGCGCGTGCAAGGGTGTAAGGCAGGCCAACAGAAACAAGAGGGCGGAGATTCGATGCGTCCTGGTGCGCATACAACTTCCTGGTGTATGAGAACAAGTCTATTTTCCTCACGCCCCTACTCGCGCAGATGGGGCATGACCTCGGTGGCGAATCGCTCCAGGTGCGGCGTTACGTCGTCGGGATCCATGCCGACCGGAGTGCCCCAGCCCACGATGTCGGTGGCGGGAAGGTCGTCGCGAAAACGACTGAGCTCGTCGACGAGTTGCTGCGGCGGACCGACCAGGTAAGACTGGTCGATCGGCTTCGGGTCGCCCTCCGGCAGCTCAGGGAATCCACCGTCGCGGATCCACGGAGCATAGACGTCGGCGCGGTAGCGCTCGTGGAAGCGGGCGCGCTGCCACGTCTCGTCGTTGCGGCCGGCGTCGGCCACGAACCATGGCTTGATGACGCCGAGCCGGTAGTCGGCCGGATCGCGTCCCAGCTTGGCGAGCTCGTCGAGCCAGGGGTAGTAGGAAGCCCGTAGATCACGCTGGGGGAGCAAATGGAGATCTAGCCGCGCAGCGCGCCGCGCCGCCGGCTCACTCATCGCGGCCAGCCAAAGCGGTGGGTGCGGCTGGCGCACGGGTTTGGGGGTGACGTCGAGCTCGGAGAACGAGTAGTGCTGGCCGTCGAACGAGAACGGCTCGGGGCCCCAGGCGCCACGCAGTACCGCGATCCCCTCCTCGGTCAACGACACCCGTTGGCGCCGCGATCGGCCGAATGCCTCGAACTCTAGGTCGCGATAGCCCATCCCGATGCCGAGCATCGCCCGGCCCTGCGAGATGATGTCGATGGTCGCCAGATCCTCCGCCAGATGCAGCGCGTGGTAGAGCGGCAGGAGCAGAATGTCGGTACTGATCTCGACGCGGCGGGTGCGCGCCGCAATCGCGCCAAGCAGCGGGATCGGCGAAGGGGTGTAGCCGTCATCGGTGAAGTGGTGCTCGGTCAACCAGATCGACTCGAAGCCCATCTCCTCGGCCAGCTCGATCTGGCGTAGGAGCTTGGCGAAGACCTCGCCCCAGGGCTGTCGCCACTGCTCCGGGTTGCGGAAGTCGTAGGCAAGGCCGAAACGGACCGACACCCTAGGCCTCCGCCGGTGGGCTGGCCACCAGCCCCTGGTCGTGAAGCTCGCCGATCTCTGTCGTCGACAACCCCAACACGGTTTCGAGGACCTCGTCGGTGTGCTCGCCGATCTGCGGCGCCGGGCGCACGTCTTCGCGCGCCAGCGCCCCGAAGTCCATGGGCAGGCGCGGCACCAGGTAGCTGCCGATGCCCGGCTGACGGGCGCGTTGGAAGAGCGGATTGTCCTCCGAGCAGCGAGGATCCTCGTCGACGAGCTGGCGGAAGCTCTGATAGCGACCCCAGCACACCTTCGCGCCGTCGAACGAGGCGCCGACGTCAGCGAGCTTGCGGCAGCCGATCCACGGCCCCACCCATCCGGCGATCGTGTCGCGCTGGCGGAAGCGCTCGCCCTCGTCCTTCAGGTCGATGCCACTCTCGGTCTCGAAGGCGGCGACGCGCTCCTTGATCCCCGTCGCCGCCACCAGGGCTCGCCATTGCTGCAGGGTGATCGCCACCACGTAGACGCGCTCGCCGTCGGCGGTCGGAAAATCGCGGCCGAAGGCGCCGAAGACGTCGTTACCGTAGGAGGGCCGATCCTCGCCGTTGATCTCGGCCTCGGCGATGTGACCGAGATTGCCGACCATCCATAGGGCGACGTCGGCAAGCGAGAGCCTGACCAGCTGCCCCTCACCGGTGTCTCGACGGTGGCGGTCGGCGGCAAGCACGGAAAGCGCCGTACACACCCCGGTCATGGCGTCCCAGGCCGGAAACACATGGTTCACCGGCGCGTCACGCGTCGCCGAGCCGGTCGCCAACGGGTAGCCGACAGCGCAGTTGATCGTGTAGTCCAAGGCCGACCGACCGTCGCTTGAGCCCATGACGTTGACCATCACCAAATCGTCGCGGGACTTCGCCCGTACCTCGTCATAGGCCAGCCAGCCGCGCTCGGGAAAGTTGGTCGAGAAAATCCCGTTGCCGGCGCCTGGCGCGGCCACGAGGCCGTAGACCAACGCGCGGCCCTCGGGACGACGAATGTCGAGGCAGATCGACTTCTTTCCCTTGTTCAACCCTGCCCAGTAGAGGCTCTTGCCGGAGCCAGATAGGGGCCAACGACCGATATCGATACCGCCACCGATCGGATCGAAGCGAATCACCTCGGCACCGAGTTGACCCAAGGTCATCCCGCCGAGCGGCGCCGCCACGAACGCGGACCCCTCGACCACGCGCAGACCCTTGAGAAGTGGAATCATGGGCGCGGATCCTACCGCCAAGCGCGTTCCCGCGGTCGATACCAACGCGGACCCGGTCTGGGAACCCGTCGCGATCTTCGACGCAAACTGGAACAACGACGGCGCAGGGAGCTCGTTCGCCACCGGCGTGGCGCGCCAGCTCTACCATGCTCCATCGGTCTTTTACTCTGCCAGCATGGGCCTGTATGGCCTCTCGTTCGGCTCAGGCAATCGCGAGAACCTCTGGGACCGGAGCGAGCAGAACGGCCGCTTCTATACCTTCCTCGACGACAGCGACGAGCTCGACCCCGCCGACCTGCCGATCACGGAGGAGAACCTACAACCGGTCATCATCGGAAACCCCAATCTCACCGAAGATGTGTTGTTCACTCGCACGGCCGGCCGGCGCGGTTGGTACCTCGGTCTCGATCCGGACGAGCGCATCATCACCAATGCACTCGCCCTGACCGGGCTCACCACGTTCTCGGCCTTCCAGCCCGAGACTGCGCTCACCGACGCCGGCGGTAGCGCGCTCGCAGAAGAAACCTGCGGCGAGAAGAAGTTCGAGAATGACGTCGACAACCTCTGC
Source organism: Acidobacteriota bacterium (assembly GCA_036337765.1). Taxonomy (GTDB): domain Bacteria; phylum Acidobacteriota; class Thermoanaerobaculia; order Multivoradales; family Multivoraceae; genus JAYZDP01. Next base: position 2,551 of record JAYZDP010000171.1, on the reverse strand, counting down.
GCGCGCGCCGGTTTCAGCCGCAGCTTCGTAGTCGCGACGACGTCCGGCGACGCTCTGCTGGCCGACATCCTCGGCGATCCGACCCGCTTCCAGGCTGTCTCGACCTTCGTGACGACCTCGTTCACCGAGGTGGGCCAGCTCAAGGAGCCTCAGGGTGGCACCGGGCCTAGCTCAGACGATCTGAGCGAAGGCGAGCTCGACATGCTCGAGGGCCTCAAGGACCTGTTCCCGTCCACCTGCCGCTTCTCGAATTACCGACTCGACCTCAAAATGGTCGCCGCCGACACCCACCTCCAGCGCATCGCGCCGATCCCATATGCCTCCAGTACAAAAACTGGAAGGAGCATTAGGGATGGCTGACGATCTCCTGCCACCTTTGCGGTATCAAGAGCGGCGTTGAGGGAGGTTTTCGTTATGTCTTCGAGAGTTGCTTCGGGAAGAGTGGTCGTGCTGGTGGCACTGCTTTTCTCGGCTGCGGGTCTGATGGTGTCCGTCACCTGGGGCTCGACGCCGATCGATCTGGAGGGCGGCGTGCCGATGACGGCAGCGGACCGTCAGAACCTCGAAGACGTGCGCTACGTTGTGTGGCTCGACAAGGCGATCCGCGATGGCGACATCGAGGACTACGACGGCCCCAGGTGGCCCTTTCGCCCGCACCTCGAAACCCCCTGACACACGCTTCCATGCGCCCTCCGGCAGCCCCTCTGCACGGCGGCGCTATGCTACGATTTCGACCGGGCTGGGAGCACGACCCACGCGTGCTCATGCCTTTTCTACGCCAACCACAAGGATCGCGCTGATATGCGGAATAGCGGCATCAACTGGGTGACGAGTGGCTTTCTCATCACGACTTTCGTCATCGCCGTCATCACGACCCCGCTCTACATTTTCGGGCTCGGCTTCGGTGCCCTCGAGCTCGGCCTCTTCCTGGTGATGTTTTTAGCCGGCGGCCTGTCGATCACCGCCGGCTATCACCGACTCTTCACCCACTGCACCTATCGTGCCCCATGGCCGATACGACTCGCGCTCGTGCTCTTCGGCGCCTCGACGTTCGAGTCGTCGGCCCTGCTGTGGAGCTCTGACCATCGCTACCACCACAAGTTCTCCGACCAGGATGGCGATCCCCACGATCCCCACAACATCCACCACGGCTTCTTCTGGGCGCACATGGGCTGGATGCTGGTTCACCACGAACCCCCCAACCCTCGCGTCAACGTTGACGACCTGCGCCGTGACCCGATCGTCATGTGGCAGCACAAGTACTTCGTTCTGGTCGCTATCGCGATGGGTTTCGCCATGCCGATGGCGGTCGCCGCCACGGTGACCACACTCCAGGGCAAGGGAGTGATGGCGGGCCTCATGGCCGGCTTCGTCTGGGGCGGCTGCACACGCATCGTCGCCATCATGCACGCCACCTTCCTCATCAACTCGGCCGCCCATATCGTCGGCCGTCAGCCCTACGACAGCGAAACGACGGCTCGTGACAGCGGGTTGCTTGCGCTCATCACCTTCGGCGAGGGGTACCACAACTTCCACCACTCCTTCCCGGGCGACTACCGTATCGGCGCGCGGGCCTGGCACTGGGATCCGGGCAAGTGGATGATCTGGTTTCTGAATCGCGTCGGCCTGGCCAACAGCCTACGCCGCCTGCCGAAAGAAACCATCGCCCTGGTGAAGATCCAGGAGGCGCGACGCAAGCTGGATCGGCGCATCGAGCGCCTGCAGCCCGAGACCCGCGAGCACATCGCTAGCGTGCTCTCCGAGGTCGAAGAGAAGCTCCACGAACTACATCTCGAGCTGCGCACCCTACTCTCCGAGAAGGCTCGCCTCGCCCGCGAGCGCGGCAGCGCTCGCCGCGCCGAGATCGAGCGCCAGCTCGAGCAGTTCTCGAACGACTTCCGCGACCACGTCAAGGAGTGGAAGCGTCAGCGGCGCCTTCTCCTCGCCGCGGTACCCGCCTGATCCCAGACGGTTCGGAGGCTGAGATCGGGATAGCCCTTAGCCCGCGACGGCCGTTGCCACATGCGACCGCTACGGCGTCTGTCGTCCCCGTTCCTCAAACCTCGTAAGTGAATGGCCTACGCAGAGGCCCCAGTAGTGGGGGTCAACAGGCTCCCTCGCTAAGGTAATCTGAGCGTTCACAAAAGGAGTCGCCATGCGTCGGCAGACGAGCTATCCGGGTCGGGCAGCGGTGCGGATCGCGTTGGCGGCGCTCTGTGCATCGGCGGCGTTACTGGCCGACGGTGATTCGACTGAGTGGACCGCATTCGGAGCGACCGGATCGAATACGCGCTACTCACCGCTGGATCAGATCGACCAGAGCAACTTCGGCGATCTGGAGGTGGCGTGGACCTGGCAGTCGATCTCGACCGAGGTCACCGAGATCAACAGGCGGGTGCGGGCCGGACAGTTCAAGGTGGTGCCGCTGAAGGTAGGCGCACTACTGTTCGTGGCGACCGAGCTGTCACAAGTGGCGGCGATCGATGCAGCGACCGGCGAGACGGTCTGGACCTACGACCCCAAGAGCTACGAGGACGGACGGCCCGCCAAT
>JAYZDP010000170.1:0-17182 GCA_036337765.1 Acidobacteriota bacterium | reverse complement strand
GGCACTTGGGAGATCTCTGCCGAGCTCGAAGGGCTCGGCCGCACGACGCGCACTATCGAGGTGGCGGAATCCGGGTCGACCGTCGATCTGGGCTTGCGCCCGACGGTTGCGGAGACAATCGCCGTCACCGCGAGAAAGCGCGAGGAGAATCTGCGCGACGTGCCTTTTGCGATCTCGACCGTCACCTCGCGCGACATCGAAGAGAAGGCGATTCAGGGGTTCATCGATCTTCTTGAGTCGCTGCCGAATGTCCACGTGTCGAGCATCAACAGCTCTTGTCACTCCTGCCCGATCAACATCCGCGGCTTCGAGTCGGAGAATCAGATGGGTTTCGAACCCGCCGTGGGCCTCTACATCGACGAGGTCTACGTGCCGCGCACCATCGCGGTCGAGAAGCTTCTGATCGACGTCGAGCGCGCCGAGGTCGCGCGCGGGCCGCAGGGGACGTCGTGGGGCAAGAACACTATCGGTGGGGCGATCAACCTGGTGACGTCCAAGCCTGGCGCTGTCGAACACGGCACGTTGGAGCTGTCGAGCGGCAATTTCGGTCTGCGGCAGGTGCGTGGCTTCTACGGTGGCCCCCTCGGCAGCGAAAAAGTGGCAGGCAAGATCAGCTTCGGCAAGCTCGAGCGTGACGGCTGGATCGAGAACCGCACCCCGGGCCTCGACGACGTGATGGACGAAGACACTGTTGCCGGCCGGGGTCAGCTCGCCTTTCAACCTTCGGATGGAGCCAGCATCCTGGTGAGCGCCGACTACTCACAGAACGACGATGTGCAGAGCGTGGAAGACATCCACTCGGGTCCCCTGTTCGAGGGCGGTTTCGATCGCTCGATCGCTTCGAACGAGGCGCAGTTCCAGGACCGCGAGTCACTCGGCGGCCACGTGCGTGGTGACTTTGTTCTCGGCGACCACGTGCTGACGACCATCACCGGCTATCGCGACCTCGATTGGATCGATTTTGAGGACAACGACAACACCTTCCTGTCGATCCAGAACTTCGTGCAGTCCGAGCAGCTGGAGTACCTCAGCCAGGAGGTGCGCGTGGCGTCGGCCTCGGGAGGCGAGTTCTCGTGGCTTGCCGGCGTCTTTCTCTCCGACCGTGAAGATACCTTCTTGATCGACGCGGTGATCCTCGAGGACCTGCTTCCGCTCTTCGGCCTGCCGGCATTTCCCGGGTTCGTCGAGCGCGTGGTGACGCTACCGATGCTCGACGAGCAAAGCCGAGCGGCGTTCTTCTCGGGCTCCTGGGCGTTTGCGGACCGGGCGTCGCTCGAGTTCGGGGTGCGTGTGTCCGACGAAGAAAAGGACATGTTCTATCGCCAGGACGTTTTTCCGCAGATCGGCCTGATCTACGCCTTCGCGGCGCCGGTGGCGCCCACCACCCAGAGCCTGTCGGAGACGGAGCCCACCGGCGACGTGAGCCTGATCTACGCGCTCAACGACACCGACAACGTCTACGCCCGCCTCGCCCACGGCTTCAAGTCGGGCGGCTTCTCGGCCGGTCTTGCCGCCACTCCGAACGCCGCCAACCTCGCCTTCGACAAGGAGACCGTCGATGCGCTCGAGGTCGGCTACAAGGCGCTCTTAGCCAACCGCAAGATCCGCCTCAACGTGGCCGCCTTCTATCAGGATCTGAAGGACAAGCAGGAAGAGTTCTTCAACGGCATCCACTTCTTCGTCAACAACGCCGCCGAGGCGTCGAGCACGGGAGCCGAGCTCGAGCTTGCGGCCAGCCCCGCTTCGGGCCTGGAGCTGTTCCTCAACGTCGGCCACCTCAGCGGCAAGTACGACAGCTTCGTCGACGAGCAGCTCGGCCAGGACTTTTCTGGCAACCGTCTGGCTCGCGCGCCGAAGTGGACGTCGTCGATCGGCGCGAGCTACTACCGCCCGTTGTCGGAGAGCTCCGGCTGGTTCATCCGCTCCGAATACAACTACCGCGACGACTTTTGCAGCGAGGCCACCAACGATCCTCTGCTGTGCCAGTCAGATACTCAGTTTCTGCACGCCCGTACCGGCGTCGATCTGATGGACGACAAGCTGACAGTGGCAGTGTGGGTGCGCAACCTGACTGACCAGCTCTACGACCTCGGCTCGTATCAGCTGTTTGGCAACCGCTACGGCCGGCCCAGCATTCCGCGCACCTATGGTGTTGAAGTGCGCCTACGCCGCTAGTCTGGGCGAGGCTTACCAACGCGTTCGAGGGCGAGGCGACGGACCAGCTCGATGGTGTGGTTTGGGGCTTCGAACTCCGCCTCCTCCAGCGCGTTGCGGCCGTGGTGGTCGCGGGCTTCGAAGTCGGCGCCGCTCGCCGCGAGTAGCTCGACGAGCTTGTCGTGGCCGATGCGGATCGCCGTGTGAAGCGCCGTAGGCCTCCCCTCCGGGCGATGGCCAACGTCGAGCCCGAGCTCGAGGGCGAGTCGTACTGCCTCCAGCTTCCGGCTTCGGGTGGCGAGCAGCACCGCACCGCTGCCGTCATCGGTGCGTACGTACGGATCTGCGCCGAGCCCCAGCAACGCGCACATGATCGCGGTATCCCCGCTCGAGGCTGCGACGAGAAAGGGCGTCAGCCCGGAGCTCGTGCGGTAGAGGGGGAGCTTGCTGCGGTCGGGCGGCTCGGTCCTCGCATCGATCTCGGCGCCCCTGGAGAGGAGCTCGCCGATCAGGGTGATGTCACCGAGACGGACCGCCTCGTGCAGGGGCGTGGCGCCGCTCTGGCCACGTGCGCCGACGTCGGCACCATGCCTGAGCAGGGTTCGGATCGACGCGTCGCTACCCTCGGCGAGGGCCACCAGGAAGGCGGTGGTCCCGTCTTCGGATCGACGATTCGGGTCGGCGCCAGCATGGATCAAGGCCTCGACGCTGGACTGCTCGCCCGACTGTGCGGCGAACTGGAGCGCGCTGAATCCGGCCGTCGACGGCTGGTCGACCGTCGCTCCGCGGTCGAGGAGTAACTGGACTACCTCCGTCTTGCCGCCGGCGCTGGCCCACATCAGCGCTGTCTGGCCCATTCGCCTCTCTGCGTGATCGATGCGGGCGCCTCGGTCGAGTAGGAGCCGCGTCACCTCCTCACTGCCGGCACGCGCCGCCGCGAGCAGCGGTGTGTCTCCGCTCCAGCGCTGGCTGTCGACATCGGCACCCGCGGCGAGAAGGATCTTCGCGATGTCGGTGTGGCCCTGGCTGGCGGCGAGATGCAGCGGCGTCTCGCCGTTCTCGTCCGCGGCGTCGGCGTCGGCGCCCGCGTCGATTAGGGTACGGACGATGTCCGTGCCACCTCGAATGGCCGCCCAGGACAGAGGAGTGGAGCCGTCCTCCCGCACCGCGGTGGCATCGGCGCCGTCGCTCACGAGGCGCCGGACCGCGCTGAGGTCGAGTCGCTGAACGGCCGCGAAGAGTTGGCGCTCGGACTGCGCCGCCGGCGGTTCCAGGGCACGTCCGCTCCCTGGTAGACACGTCGCGGCACACAACGCCAGGGCCGCACCTCGGCGGTGGGGTCTCATCGGCCCCAATGTTAGTCTGACGGCTCCGTGAGCGACCGAGCGCCGACGATGGCCATCTGCGTCGCGCTTCTCGTTGGCGCCGCGCTACCGAGCTCCGCGCAGCAGAGCGAGTGGACCTCGGCTCAGCTCTTACGAGCTACGGTCTCGCGCAACTGTCTCGCGTGTCACGACGACCGGCGAAAGATGGCGGGGCTGGATCTCTCAGCTCTCGACTACGGCGACCTTGCCAGCGACGCTCCCACGCTTGAGAAGGTGTTGCTCAAAGTCCGCGCTGGCGAGATGCCGCCCGCGGGCCGACCGCCGCTCGACAAGGGTCTCGCGAAGAGGCTGGTTGGTCAGCTGGCGGCCGATCTTGACGCGCTTGCCGCCCGAGATCCACAGCCCGGAGCTCCGGCACTGCACCGGCTCAACCGCGCGGAGTATCGCAACGCGGTGCGCGACTTGCTAGGCCTCGAGCTGGACCACGCGCGCGACCTTCCGGCCGACGACTCCGGGTATGGCTTCGACAACATTGGCGATGTGCTGACGACGTCTCCGTTGCACATAGAGAAGTACGTCAGCGCCGCGCGCCGGGTGAGCCGGCTGGCGGTGGGAAGTCTGGCGCCCAAGGCAGTAGTGGAGAAGATCAGCAGGCAGCCTGGGACACTTGGGGAGTCGATCGACGGTCTGCCGCCGAATCTGCGCGGCGGGATGCTGTTCCAGCATCACTTCGCGCTCGCCGCGGACTACGTCCTGCGGGTGCGAATCGGCGGCCGCCGTGCCGACGGCCTGCCGCCGCCACGCCTCGATCTACGGGTGGACGGTCGTCGAGTACGCCTCTTCGACGCAAACTTCTCGAGCCTCGAGGCCGATCAGGAGACTCGCTACTTCGAGACGCGCGTGACGCTGGCGCCCGGCAGCCACGAGGTCGCGACCGGCTTTCTCACCGAGTACGTGCGTAACGAGGGACTCGAAACCGCGAGTGCCAACGCCTTCGTCGTCGACCACGTCCTGGTTTCGGGCCCGTTCGATGCGTCGGGGCCGGGAGAGAGCGAGAGTCGCCGCCGCATCTTCGTCTGTAGGCCGAGCCCCGGTGACCCGGAGCGTGCCTGTGCGCGGCGGATTCTCGAGACCCTGGTACGGCGCGCCTACCGCCGACCCGCGACGCGCGCGGACATCGGCCCCCTCATGGATCTGTTCCGCAGGGGACGCGCCGACGGCGTCGGATTCGATGCCGGCATCGAGATGGCCCTGAGCGGCATTCTGGTCTCGCCGAGCTTTCTCTTTCGACTCGAGATACCGCCCGCCGGGGTGGCTCAGGGCGAGACCTACCGACTCGCAGATCTCGATCTCGCGACCCGCCTTGCGTTCTTCCTGTGGAGCAGCCTCCCCGACGACGAGCTGCTGGCGATCGCCGAGAGCGGGCATCTGTCGGAGCCCGATGTCATGCGGCACCAGATCGGGAGGATGCTGAGCGCACCCGGGTCGCGTGCCCTGGTGGAGAACTTCGCCGGCCAGTGGCTCCACCTGCGCAACGTCGCGGACTGGAAGCCGGACCCTGAGCGATTCTCGGCCTATGACGACTCGCTCGCCTACGCCTTTGAGCGCGAGACCGAGCTCTTCTTCACGGACCTGATCCGCAACGACCGCAGCGTCCTGGACTTGATCGCCGGTGAGCACAGCTTTCTCAACCAGCGACTCGCCGAGTTCTACGGAGTCGACGACGTGCAGGGCGGCTTTTTTCGCCGTGTGTCGCTCGCCGGTACCGAACGTGCCGGCGTTCTCAACCACGCGAGTGTCCTGATGGTGACCTCTTATCCCACTCGCACCTCGCCGGTGCTGCGCGGCAAGTGGGTGCTTGAGAATCTGCTCGGGGCCCCGCCGCCCCCTCCACCGCCTGACGTGCCAACGCTGGCAGACAGTGCCCAGAGGTCCCCGTCGAGCCTGCGCGAGGCGCTCGAGGCTCATCGGGCCGACCCGGCGTGCGCGGCGTGTCACGCGAAGCTCGACCCGCTCGGCTTCGCGCTTGAGAGCTTCGACGCGGTCGGCGCCTATCGGTCCGGCGAGGACGGTGTGCCGGTCGAGACGTCGGGCGCTCTGCCCGACGGCACGGTCGTCGACGGGCCTGCCGGTCTACGGAGCGTCCTACTTGATCGTCGCGACGAGTTCGTCGAGACTCTGGCCGAGAAGCTCCTTACCTACGCACTGGGGCGCGGTCTCAAAGCGACCGATCGACCGGCTGTACGTGAGATTCGCCGCCGAGTCGAGGCCGCCGACTATCGCTTCTCGGCGCTGGTGGAGGCGATCGTTGATAGCGTACCTTTTCGAATGAGGAGAGCCCCGGCGCGATGATCTACGGCAAAGCACTTGCGAGGCGCACCTTTCTACGCGGCATCGGAACGGCCGTGGCTCTGCCGTTTCTCGACGCCATGACACCCGCGTTCGCGGCTGTCTCTGCGCCGATCACGCGGGTCGCCTTCGTCTACACCGCGAACGGCGTGATCATGCGTGACTGGACGCCTGCGGCGCAGGGCGCCGGTTTCGCCTTCCCCAGGACCCTGGCGGCGGTCGAGCCGTTTCGCGATCAGCTCCTCGTGCTGTCGGGGCTCGCGCATCGCAACGGCGAGGCCCTTGGCGACGGTCCCGGCGATCACGCCCGTGCCGGAGCCAGTTGGCTCACCGGGCAACATCCGTACAAGACCCAAGGCGCCGATATTCGCAACGGCATGTCGGTCGACCAGATGTTGGCGCGTGAGATCGGGCAGTCGACGGCCCTGCCGTCGCTCGAGCTCGGCCTCGAGGACGTGCGACTCGTGGGCGGTTGCGATTCGGGCTACAGCTGTGCCTACAGCAACACTCTGTCGTGGATCTCGGCAACGACGCCGCTGCCGTACGAGAACAACCCGCGGCGAGTGTTCGAGCGTCTCTTCGGTGACGGCGACACGACCGACCCTGTGGCGCGGGCCAAACAGGCGCGGCAGAATCGTAGCCTGCTCGACTTCGTGCTCGACGATGCCCACCGCCTCGAGCCGCGCCTCGGGGCGGGAGACCGGCGCAAGCTCAGCGACTATCTCGACTCCGTTCGCGAGGTGGAGCGGCGCATCCAGATCGCCGAGAGTCGCTCGCCGGTCACGGCGTCTCTCCAGGCGCTGGAGCGCCCCGAGGGGATTCCGCCGACCTTCGAAGAGCACGTGGAGCTGATGGCCGATCTCATGAAGATCGCCTTTCAGGCCGATCTGACCCGCGTCATCACGCTCATGATGAGTCGTGAGGGCGGCAACCGAACCTACCCGCAGATCGGTGTGCCCGACGCCCACCACGGCCTGTCTCACCACCAGAACGACCCGGATCGAGTCGCGCGCCTGCAGAAGATCGACCAGCACCACGTCGCCATGTTCGGCAAGCTCCTCGAGCGGTTGCGTGACACAGAGGACGAGGGCGGGACGCTGCTCGATCACTCGATGGTGGTCTATGGATCGAGCCTCAGCGACTCGAACGCGCACACCCACGACAACCTGCCGACCCTGCTGGCGGGTGGCGGCGCCGGAGCCCTACGAGGCGGCCGTCACGTGCGCTACGCAAAAGGTACCCCGATGACGAACCTATTCCTGACCTTGTTCGATCGACTTGGAATCGAGCGCGACGAGATTGGCGACAGCACCGGAAGGGTCGGGGGCCTGGGCTGAGCTTCAGTCGGTGCGGCGAATCCGCCCTTCGGTCTGGATCTGCAGTGGTGAGTTGGCGCGAATGTGGTCGGCGACGAGATCGGCGACCGGCTGGCCGAGGTCGTAGGGATCGATAGCTCGATGAACGAGGATCTCGAAAGCGTCGCCGCCATTGCGGGTGAAGTCGTTCGAGACCACCCGGTAGGTACGGCTCTCGTCCACCCGATTCCAGGTCCCGTCGGACTGGAGCACCTCCGCCTCGATGACGCGATCGCCCACCGGCCGGGAGGGCGACCAGGAATACCGTAGCCCGGCGACCTGGAGGAAACGGCCGGTGCCGTCGCTCTCGAGGTTGTGGGCCCGGCTGACCCCGTGCTCGAGCACCGCGAGCAAGTCGGTGCCACGCAGGCCGAAGACGCTGGCGGTGTTCGGGAACGGCAGCACCTCGAGCAGCCGGCCGAGCGTGATCGGTCCCGCGGCAAGGCTGGATCGAATGCCGCCCGAGTTCTGCAGGGCGATCTCGACACCTTGGCCTCGATGCGCCTCGAGCAACGCGTCGGCGATCAGATTGCCGAGGTTGCGCTCCTCGCCGCGGCAGAGCTTCTCTTGGCCGACGAGGCGTACGCGCGTCTCGCCGATCCGTTCCTGCGTGGCCTCCCCGAGCTGACCGGCAAGCCCGTGCACCTGCGCCAGGGTCGCCGGATCTTCGGGGATCGCGAAGTCGAGCAGGATCGAGTCTCCCGACCATGAGAGCGGCCTCCCGGAGGGGTCGAAAACGACGTCGAGTCGGCCGAGGTACTTGCCCCAGGTGAAGGACTGGACAATCAGCACCGGGCCCTCCGGTCCTTCGACCACGACAGGGTACGGACCGTCGCTGTCGGGGGAGTCGTTGGCGAGGAGAATGTTGGTGTGGCCGCCGACGATCACATCGATGCCGCCGACGGTGGCCGCGATCCTACGGTCACGCTCGAGGCCCGAGTGGCTCATCAGCACGATCACGTCGATGCCCTGCCCGGTGAGCTCGGCGATACCTTCGTCGAGTGCCGGCTCGATCGGCAGGAAGTCGACTGTGTCACCGGGTCGCGCCACGGTGACGGTTTCTTCGGTCAGACACCCCAGGAGGCCGATGCGTTCGCCGCCGAGCTCGACGATCGCCCATGGCACCAGGTGACGCGATAGGAGTGGGTCGTTCGCAGAGTCAAGATTGGTGATGACGACGGGGAAGTCGAGGCCCGCGACGAAGCGCCCAAGTGGCTCGGTGCCGACGTCGAACTCGTGGTTGCCGAGGGTCATCGCGTCGTAGGCGAGATGGTTCATGAAGCGGCGCGCCTCGTCGCCACGGAACATGCGGAAGAAGAGCGTGCCCTGAAACTGGTCTCCGGCGTCGAGCAGCAGCGTGTTGGGTGCTTCGGCCCGTACCCGCTCGATCGCCGTGAAGCGGCGAGCGACGCCGCCGAAGCAAGTCCCTGCCGCACTGGCCTCGGCGTCGCAGGTCGATCCGAAGCGATCGACCTCGGCAATTCGCGCGTGCGTGTCGTTGGTGTGCAGGATGGTGAGCTCGAAGGGCTGTTGCGGCGCCGAACACGCGGTCAGGGCGAGCAGGAGTGACAGCCGAAGTCTAGTTTCGCTCATGCGGTGCGGAGTGTAGCCGTGAATCGGAGGCGCTAGACTCGACGCGGAGGACCGATGCACGCGATCAACCTCGCCTCGAAGCTCGCGACTTTCTCGAGTCACTGGGATCCGAAGATCATCGCGGAGCTCAACGGTCAGCACGTCAAGCTGGCGAAGATCTCGGGTGCCTTCGTCTGGCATGCGCACGATGAAGAGGACGAGTTGTTCTTGGTCGTCTCCGGTCGCCTGCGAATGGAGTTCCGTGATCGCACTGAGGAGGTGGAGGAGGGCGAGATCATCGTCGTGCCGCGCGGGGTGGAGCATCGGCCCGTCGCCGAGGGGGAGACCCACATCTTGCTCTTCGAGCCGGCGTCGACCGTCAACACCGGCACTGCGGGTGGGGAGCGGACCGTGAGCGAGCTCGAGCGGATCTGATGCGGAAGGGGAAAGGGCTATGATGCCTCCTTGTCTCCGAAGCAAACTGGGCAGCGTGTGACGGACGTAGCGGCTGCCGGCAAGCCGGGTGTAGCGGCGAAGGCCGATGCGGCCGTGAAGCCGCTGCACAACTTCATCTACGGCGCGGTGTACATGCCGATCTCCGTGGTGCTCCTGCCGCTGGCGGTGTGGGTGCCGCCGCTGTACGGCGAGATGGGGATCTCGCTGGCGGTGGTGGGTGCGGTGATCCTCGGTGCGCGTCTATCGGACGCCTTCACCGATCCCTTGATCGGCTGGCTGAGCGATCGCACACGTTGGCAATTGGGGCGGCGCAAGCCCTACATGATCATCGGCCTGCCGCTGTTCATGATCTCGGTCTACAAACTCTTCGTGCCGCCAGCTGACGCCGGCTTCGGCTACCTGCTGCTGTGGATCGTGCTCATCTACCTCGCCGCGACGATCGTCGATTTGCCGTATCTGACCTGGGGGGCCGAGCTGTCGGCCGACTACCGCGAGCGCTCCAAGGTCACCGGCGTGCGTGAGCAATTTCACTGTGCGGGAACGCTGACGGCGAGCGGTCTGCCGTTGTTTCTCCGCCTCGCGTTCGGTATCACGGCGCTGGCCGCCTTCATGAAGGTGCTGGCCGGAGTGATCCTGGCTCTGATGCCGCTGACGATCTTGGCGGCGATCCTCTTCGTCCCCGAGCGGCCGCCGCGAGAGGTGGTGACCAAGCCACGGCCGAAGCTGCGCGAGTCGATCGCCCTGATCCGCGGCAACGACCCATTCATGCGGCTGGTGATCTGCTACTCGGTGGGCGTCATCGGGACGGCGATGACCGCGTCGCTGTCGTTCATGTTCGTCAAGCACTACATTCGTGCCGAGGCGTTCTACCCGGTCTATCTGCTCCTGTACTACCTGAGCTCGGTGCTCGGCGTGCCGGTCTGGCGCCGACTCGGCGATCGACTTGGCAAACACAAGGCGTACATGATCTCGATCGGCTGGTATGCCCTGTGGGCGTCGTTCGTACCCTTCATTCCTGCCGGCTACTTTCCGCTATTCCTGTTGGTCATGTGCCTGAAGGGCTCCGCGATCGGTTCACTGCTGCTCTTGCCGTACTCGATGGCCGCCGACGCCGTGGATCTCGACACTCTGCAGTCGGGCGAGGAGCGCACCGGGGTGTACTTCGCGATCTGGGGCGCGCTGCGCAAGTTCAGCTACGCCCTCGGCGGCTTCATCGGTCTGACCTTTGTCGACTTCTTTGGTTTCGACGCGACCAAGGACCCACTCACGGCCGATGGCGCCAACAGCAGCGTGGCGCTCGTTTCGCTGGCGATCCTCTACTCGATCGTGCCCGCCGTCATCAAGGCGGTTGCCATTCCGCTGATGTGGCGCTACCCACTGACCGAGGAGAAGCAGAAGGAGGTCCGCGCCCGGCTCGAGGCCGAGATCGCCGAGTCGCGCGCGGCGTCGGCGTGAGCCGCCGCTCGGGCGCGCCTTAGGGGCGAGCTATGGGTCTCGAGTCCTTTCTCCGCGAGGCGGTCCTGCTGCTCGCCTCGGCGGTCGTCGTTGTCGTCGTCAGTGTGAGGCTGCGTGTACCGCCGATTGTCGCCCTACTCGTGACGGGCGTGCTCATCGGCCCCCATGGTTTCGGCCTGGTGTCGGTCGTTGAGGAGGTCGAGCTGTTCGCCGAGGTCGGCGTTGCGCTGCTTCTGTTCACGATCGGCCTCGAAGTGTCGATCGAGCGCCTGCGCCGGCTGCGGCGAGCCTTTCTGGTGGGCGGCTCGGTGCAGGTTTCGCTCACGACGGCCGGCGTGACTGGGGTGGCGATGGCCATGGGCCTGCCCTGGCCACGAGCCCTTTTCATGGGCTGGCTGGCGGCGCTGTCCAGCACCGCTCTCGTGCTCAAGCTGCTACGGGACAGGCGCGAGACCGAAACGCCGCAGGGCCGGCTGGCATTGGCGATCTTGCTCTTTCAGGACTTCATGATTGTGCCCATGATCGCGCTGACGCCGGCGCTCGCGGGTACGCTGGGGGTCTCTGCAAGTGCTTTGGCGGTGCGACTCGGGGGTGCAGCGGTCGGCCTGGCGGTGGTGCTGGTCCTGGCTCGGCGTGTACTGCCACGGCTGCTCGAAGTCGTTGTGCGGTCGCGCGTGCGTGAGGTCCTCCCGCTCGGCGCGTTGGCCCTGAGTCTGGGCATGGGATGGCTGACTCACTCGTTCGGCTTCTCGCTCGCACTCGGGTCGTTTCTCGCCGGTATCCTGCTCTCGGGAAGTAACTACACGCACCAGGTCATCGCCGACGTCGCGCCCTTTCGGAACCTCTTCTCCGGCATCTTCTTCATTTCGATCGGGATGCTGCTCGACATCGGCTGGGTGGCCTCGATGCCGGGGCCCGTGATCGCGGTGGCGGCTGGAGTCGTGGCGCTGAAGATCGCGGCGGCAGGGGTGGCCGTCGCCGTTCTCGGCTACCCGGCTCGTACGACCCTTCTCACTGCCATGGCGGTCGCGCAGGTCGGTGAGTTCTCCTTCGTGCTGATGGAAGTGGGGCACGCGAACGGTCTGCTGGTCGACGATCGGTTCCAGCTGGTCCTGGCAGCGGCTGTCGTGACGCTACTGGCGACGCCTGCGGTGTTCGGAGCGTCCGGGGCCGCGGCGCGGGCGCTCGCGAAGCTCGTCCCGTATTGCGCCTCTGCTGAAGACGCCCGAGCGGCGGCGCACAAGTCGGACCACGTGATCGTCGTTGGCTACGGAGTGGGTGGTCGTCTATTGACCCGGGTCCTGCGCGAGTCCGGCATTCCCTATGTCGTCGTCGAGCTGTCTAACGAGCTCGTGCGGCTGGGCCGCAGCACGGATGAGCCCATGCTCTACGGTGACGCCACCCGCGAGGAGATCCTCGAAGCTGCCGGCATCGAGCGCGCCAACGTCGTTGCCTTCGTCATCGCCGACCTCGAGGCCGTCAAGCTCGGGGTGGGGATCGCGCGTCGACTGGTGCCGGCCGCGCAGATCATCGTACGAACCCGGCTGGTCAGCGAGATCGAGGGACTCCTGGAAGAAGGTGCCGACCAGGTGGTGGCGGAGGAGTTCGAGACGGCCATCGAGGTCTTTACCCGGGTTTTGGAGCGCTACCACGTGCCGCGCAACGTGGTACGCGCGCAGACTCGCGTCCTACGAGGAGAGGGTTACCAGATGCTGCGCTCGCCGATCCTGAGGGGGTCGGTCTCTCAGGCGGTCGTCGACGCGCTAGCTGCCGGAACCACCGACGTCTACATGCTCGGCTCGGACAGCACGGTCGCAGGTCGCAACCTGCGAGAGCTCGAGCTGCGGGCGCGGGCCGGAGCGACCGTGATCGCGGTCGTGCGTGACGGCTCGTCTCAGCTGAACCCGGAGCCGGGCCTGTCGCTCGAGGCTGGCGACTGTCTGGTGTTGGTCGGAAGCCACCAGGAGATCGACCGAGCCTTCGATCACCTGGCAGCGCTCGAGACGGGCGAGGGCTCAGCCTGATGGCTCGAGCAGGCTCTTCGGGATCTCGGCCTTCTTGGCCCGGATCTCTTCGCCGAGCATCTTCGCCTGCGGATCCGGCCGTAGCGAGGCCGAGACACCGTCGCCGAGTAGGCCGTGGATCACGAAGTTGATCGACAGCATGTTCGGCAGCTCGTAGCGGCTGATCTCGAGCTCGCGTGACTCGGGGTAGAGCTCGCGGATACGGTCTTCGGTCAGAAAGGCGGCCATCCACAGGTAGGCCTCCGGAGTGCGTGTCCAGAAGCCGACGTTGGCGTTGCCGCCCTTGTCGCCCGAGCGGGCGCCGACGACGAGCCCGAGCGGGGCCTCGCGAGTCGGTCCGCCCGGGAGCTCGCCATCTGGCGGGTCGGGTGCCTCGATCGGCTCGAACGAATCGGTCGGCGTGGCCTGCGCGATCGGGATCTGCTCGCCGTCGACGAACACGCGTTCGTCGATCTTGTCCGAGGACACGAGGGTCGGCCAGTACACGGTCACGGCGAGCGCCGCGCGGCTCGATCCGGCGGTCTGAAAGCCCGGGTAGTTGCCGAGTGCCATTTCGATGCCGGCGTTCCAGAAGGCCCGGCCGACCTTGCGCTCGTCGGGATCGCGGGCGGCGATGGTCATGAGTGCAAAGGCCTCGTCGTCTCCCTTGCCGCCGTGGCGCATGGTGATGCGGCTTTCCTGGAACTGCTCGAGTCCGCCGACGTGGTTGCGGAAGCCCTCTTCGATCACCCGCGCCTTGGCCTCGGAGCCGCGGCCGGGAATAAGGAAGGTCGTCGCGTTCTTGTAGCCGCCGAGGTAGTTCATGCAAACCTTGATCGACGACGGCGCCGGCTCTCCTCGGATGCCGCTTACCCGAACACGGTCGGGGCCTTCCTGGTCGAGCCGGATGGTGTCGAAGCGCGCCACCACGTCGGGGTTGGCGTAACGCTCGGACTGGATCTCGTAGAGCAGCTGGGCGGTGATGGTGCCGACCGAGACCTCACCGTCGGTTCCCTCGTGCTTGGTGATGACGAACGAGCCATCGGGATACATCTCGGCGATCGGGAAGCCGGGGCGAGCGAGCGAATCGATCTCGTCGAAGTACGAGTAGTTGCCGCCCGTGCACTGGGCGCCGCACTCGATGATGTGCCCGGCGACGACGGCGCCGGCGAGCTGATCCCAGTCGTTGCGCGCCCAGCCGAACTTCCAGGCCGCGGGCCCGACCACCACAGCGGCGTCGGTGACGCGCGGGCAGATGACGAGATCCGCCCCGCGGTTCAGGGCCTCGACGATGCCGAAGCCGCCGAGATAGGCGTTGGCGCTGAGCACCTCGTAGTCGAGCTCGGAAAGCGGCGTGCCCTTGTCGAGGTGGGCGAGGGTCTCGCCCTGGGCCTGCAGTTCATCGAGCCGGCCAAGGAGATCGTCTCCATCGATATAGGCAACCTTACCGCCGCGGCCGGCCGCGTCGAAGACCCGTTGCGAAGCGTCGGCGAGCCCGGCGGGGTTCATGCCGCCGGCGTTGACGACGATCTTGATGTCCTGCTCGCGGCAGCTCACTGCAACATCCTGCAGCTGGCGCAGGAAAGTGCGGGCGTAGCCCCGCTTCGGGTCGCGGGTCTTGTCCTTGAGCAGGATCAGCATCGTCAGCTCGGCGAGATAGTCGCCGGTGAGGACGTCGATCGGTCCTCCCTCGACCATCTCGCGAGCGGCGCTCAGCCGGTCGCCGTAAAACCCCGAGCAGTTTGCGACGCGCAGCGCTTCTGACATGTCAGTCTCCCTCAGCGACCCAACTGGGCGAGCGCTTCTCGCGGAAGGCGGCCATGCCCTCCGCGGCCTCCTCGCTCTGGAACATGCGGCGGCTCCAACCCTCGGTGAGCTCGAAGCCGTCCTCCATGGACAGGGTTGGGACCGCGCGTACCAGCTTCTTGCACTCGACGACCGCGATCGGACCTCCGAGGTTAATGGCCGCGATCTGCTCAGCGACGGCGGTCTCGAGCTCGACCCGCGGTACTGCGCGGTGGGCGAGGCCGAAGGCGACCGCCTGGTTGCCGTCGAAGCGCTCTCCGGTCAGGAACAGGCGCATGCCGTGGTGCTGACCGAGCTTGCGTAGGCAGACGACGGCGATGACGGCGGGGATGACGCCGATCTTGACCTCGCTGAAGCTGAACGTCGCCTCTTCGGCGGTGATGACGAGATCCGATGCGGCGACCAGCCCCAGCCCGCCAGCGAAGGCTGCACCGTTGATCATGGCGATGACGGGCTTTTCGCCGTCCCAGATCTTGGTCAGAAGCTCGGGGTAGGCGACGATTCTCCCGCCGTCGTCAACGCCTCGGTTCTTCAGGTCTGCACCCGAGCAGAAGCCCTTGCCCGCGCCGGTCAGCACGATACAGCGCACCGCGTCGTCGGCGTGGGCGGTGTCGAGGTGGTCGGCCACCTCGCGGATCAGGGTGCCCGAGAGCGCGTTGCGGACCTCAGGCCGGTTCAGGGTGATCCAGGCCGCGCCGTCGCGCACCTCGTACAGCGTGTGCTTCTGCGCGGAGATTTCCCGCGTTCGCCCGCTCATTCGGCGGCCTCCTCCTCCTCGCTCAGAACGACCAGCAGCTCACCGTTGCCAACCTGATCGCCCTCGGACACCCGCAGCTCGGTGACGAACCCCTTCTGCGGTGCGGTGATGCGGTGCTCCATCTTCATCGCTTCGAGGACTAGAAGCAGTTGGCCCTCGTCCACCGCGGCGCCGCTGGAGATGTGGACGGCGAGCACCTTGCCCGGCATCGGAGCGACCAGGCCGCCAGCGACTCCGCCCAAGTCAGCAGACGGGAACCTCGGCTGCTCGACCAGGGTGATGTCGCCGTCGGGCCCGTGTACGTGGTGGTGATCGCCGTCGATGGTGACGGTGGCTGTGACCCGGCGACCATCCACGACGACGGTGACATCGTCGCCACAGCGCGACACGGGCTCGACGACGTGGTCTCCCTGGCCGTAGCTGGCGTGGAAGCTGCCGCCGCGTTGGACGCGGTACTCCACCGTGAGCTCGGCCTCTCCCTCGACATCTCCGGCAGCGACGAAGCTCACGTCCTCGGGGGGCATGACAGTGTTGCGCCATCCCGAGGCCAAAGTCGTGAGGACCTTGGCCTGTGCGCGACGGTCGTACTGCGCGGCCATGACGGCCAGAATGCCTGCTTCGCCGAGTGCCTCGATCGTGGCAGGACGCGTCCGCGGTGGGTCGACGCGTTCGATGAAGTCCGTGGTCGTGTCGCCTGCGAGGTACTCGGGGGAGCGCAGCACCGTAACTAGGAAGTCCCGGTTCGTGACCACGCCCTGGATGCGGGTCTGCTCGAGCGCTCGCGCCAGCTTTCCGGCCGCCTCGCGGCGGGTCGGCGCATGGCTGATGACCTTGGCCAGCATCGGGTCGAACTCGATGCCGACCTCTGAGCCGGTCGCGATACCCGAGTCGTAGCGTACGTCCAGGCCGGCTGGCGGCTGCCATGCCGCGACTGTGCCGATGGTGGGCAGAAAGCCGTTGCTCGGATCCTCGGCGTAGAGGCGAACCTCGATCGAGTGGCCGCTGATACCTAGGTCGTCCTGGGAGAAGCCGAGCTCCTCGCCCTGCGCGACCCGTAGCTGCTCGCGCACCAGGTCGAGGCCGGTGATCTCCTCGGTGACCGGATGCTCGACCTGCAGACGCGTGTTCACCTCGAGGAACCAGAACTCGTCGCCGTCGAGTAGAAACTCGACCGTGCCGGCAGAGCTGTAGCCGATCGCCTTGCCGGCGGCGACGGCCGCGTCGCCCATCTTGGCTCGCAGCGCGCTCGTGACCGCCGGGGACGGTGCCTCCTCGATGATCTTTTGGTGGCGCCGCTGGATTGAGCACTCACGCTCGAAGCAGTGCACGACGTTGCCGTGCTCGTCGCCGAGCAGCTGGATCTCGACGTGGCGTGCGGTGTCGAGCCAGCGCTCGAGAAAAACGGTGTCGTCGCCGAAGGACGCCTGGGCCTCGCGCCGCGCCGCGGCGACCGCCTCTTCGATGTCGTCTGGAGAGGTGACGACGCGCATCCCCTTGCCGCCGCCGCCGGCCGAGGCCTTGACGAGGACGGGATAGCCGATTCCCTCGGCGGCCGCTCTAATCTCGTCATCGCCTCCAAGCTCGGCCGCCGGCAGAGTCGGCACTTGCGCCTCGCGCATCAGCGCCTTGGCGGACAGCTTGTCGCCCATTGCAGTGATGGCCTCGGGCGAAGGTCCGACCCAGATCAGGCCGGCATCGACGACCGCCTTGGCGAAGGCCGCGTTTTCCGCCAGAAACCCGTAGCCTGGGTGAATCCCATCGGCAGCGGTGCGTGCCGCTGCACCGAGCACCTTCTCGGCGTTCAGGTAGGTCTCTGCCGAGGTTCGGCCACCGAGCGCGATTGCCTCGTCGGCCTCGCTCGCGAAGGGAGCGTCGGCGTCGCCATCTGCGTACACCGCGACCGTGGAGATTCCCATGGCGTGCGCCGAGCGAAAGATGCGTCGAGCGATC
>JAYZDP010000169.1:0-28145 GCA_036337765.1 Acidobacteriota bacterium | reverse complement strand
CCCGGCGCGCGGCGCCGGGTGACCCGCGCCGCGGGGGGCCCGGGCACGATCATGGATCAGATCGATCCGGCGAAGTATCGGCTCCGGCCCAACCCCGCCGGGGGCTACACCGCTGAGGCCGCCGGGCGCCCGGCGCGACTGGCGCGCGAGCTAGGTGGCTGGAACTGGGTGAAGCTCGAAGTGCTGGGTGACGAGAAGACCCTGTTCCCCGACAACGTGGAGCTCCTGAAGGCCACCGAGACACTGGTAGCCGAGGACTTCGTCGTCCTGCCCTATACCAGCGACGATCCCATCACCTGCCGCAAGCTCGAAGAGCTCGGCGCCGCGGCGGTCATGCCACTGGGGGCACCGATCGGCTCGGGTATGGGGATCCGCAATCCGGCCAACATGCGCATCATCGTCGAGCAGTCGAAGGTGCCGGTGGTCGTCGATGCTGGCGTCGGCACCGCTTCCGATGCCGCCGTCGCCATGGAGCTCGGGGTCGACGCGGTACTGATGAACACCGGCATCGCCGGCGCCGACAACCCGGTGCGCATGGCGCGGGCCATGAAGCAGGCCGTCGAGGCGGGATGGTTGGCTCGCAACGCGGGTCGGATCAAACCGAAGCTCTACGCCACCGCATCGAGCCCGCTCGAAGGCCTCATCGAGTAGCGCGGTCGTCGCTCTGTAGCAGAAAGCCTACCTCGTCGCCATCGGAGCCGGCCCCATCGTAGATGACCTCGTTGAGGATCACCCCGATCGGTGCCACGAGATCGAGCGCGACGACCTCAGCCGGAAGCTGCGGGCCCGTACAGCCGTCCGCCGACTCGGTCGTCGGCGCGCGGTCACCAACGCCGCGGTAGTGGGTGTTCGCCCACAGGTAGACGCGGTCACCAACCATCGGGGGCGGTTCGAGATCCGCAGTCGCGACCCGGTAGCGCACCGTCCCCCCTTCGACCGCCACCCAGCCGGGCCCGGTCGTTCGGTCGCCGCGGTGAAGCATCATCCCGGTGTCGGCCGTATCGGCGCACTCGTCCAGCCCATCCACCAGGCCGTCGCCGTTGCGATCGGCATCCGTGTGAAGTGGGTAGGCGTGATCGAGCCGCAGCCGGTACTTCGTGCGGTCGTCGGCAGGAGCACAGAGATCGAGATCCACCCGAATCTCCTCTGAGTCGGGATCAAAGGCCGCGGCCAGGGTCGAGATATCGCGACCGCCGCCCCCGGCGTCACAACCGTCGAGGTGGACGGTGGGGTTCTGTGGTGGTTGGCCGCTCGCCGCTGTGGCGAGCCCGGCGACAAGCACGAAAGCGAGCGAGGCGAGTCGAAGATGCACGGGTCGTCTCCCTGGTCGGTTCGACCGGGAGAGACGCCGAATGCTGAGATGATCTAGCAGCCATGCTACGGATGAACGCGGAGGATTTCGAGAAGGTCGTCGAGAAGGCCATCGACGACATCCCGCCCGAGATCTTCGACCGCATCGACAACGTCATGGTCGTCGTCGAAGACGAGCCCACGGAGGAGGAACTGCGCGAGCTCGGCATGGAGCCCGAGGAGCTGCTCTTCGGCCTCTCCCAGGGCGTCGCCCTGCCCGAGCGCGGCATCGACTACGCCAACGTCCTACCTGACCGCGTCGTCATCTACCGCCTGCCGCTGCTCGAGGCCTGCATCAACCGCCGCGAGCTCCACCGCGAGATCCGAGCCACGGTCATCCACGAGATCGGCCACTACTTCGGTTTCGACGAGTGGCAGCTCCCGTAGCTCACATCGGCACATCGAACGCCTTCCCGCCAGGCGTCTCCGCCTCGAAGATCACCCCTTGATGGCGAGCCCGAAGGCCGTTTCGACGTTCAGCAGACACCCCGGATTCGCAAGAGAGAAGCGAGCCGCTGCCCCGAACTCTATCCCCGCCCGGCCCGCCCCCGCGGCCCACCAATCCCATTGCCGCCCTAGGGACCATGTTCTACAATCCGGCGTCCTGCCTGTGCACCCTTAGCTCAACTGGATAGAGCACCTGACTACGGATCAGGAGGTTGGGGGTTCGACTCCCTCAGGGTGCACCACCCCATCCTTCGTATTTACAGATAGTTAGGAGAGCGGCGCTCTTCTTGCCGTCCATCAGGAAGTGACAGGGGGTCACCAGGGGGTCACGGCGTCCCCAAGGGGACACGAGGGCTTGTGGAGACCGATCGAGGGCTGGTTCTCGGGCAAACGGACTGCTGCCTAGACGGCGCACATTTCGCACCTGAAACTCGCCAGCTCGTAAAGGTGTCGTAATTCTCCCTTTAGTTGCACCGAGAACCCAGTGTTTACGGTCGTTTCCGGAGGTTGATGTCGTAGTTTAGGGTGGATTGCGACAAGGCTGATGACCTGCCCCGAGTCGCAACTGTGATAAGACAGTGGACACACCTTTTGTAAAGTGATGTCTGGAGGGTACCTTCCGTGACGGGAGGCGGGCCTGGTAATTGGGTGCGCAAGCGTGGGCCGCCGCGTTTACCTTGTGAACCTGCGATCACTCCTTTAAGGAGATTGCAGGTTGAGCCCATGCATCTCATGACGAGCCGGATCGAATTCAGACGCTATTGGAGATCGCATTCAGCACTATGACCGAATCACCTTCATCCTACGGATCAGAACCACCTGCACCCCAAGCACCGACACGGAGCCAAACTATGAGCATCGACTCTGCACTCAATACTGTCACCGGCCTGCTGCGAGGAATCGTCAGTCTCGGACTCGGCCTAGCGCTCGTCTTCCTGGTCGTCGACCTTCTTGTTCCGGGTACCACGAACATCGTCGACAACGTATCCGCGCTGGTCAACAGCTTCACCAGCAACGGAATCGTGGGGCTGACCACCCTGATCGTCTTCGTGGCGATTTTTCTCGGCGACGACTAGCGTGACCTTCTCCGTCTGCAGTGACCTGGCAAAGAAAAGGAGCTATCTATGGCTAGTGTAAAAGCAACAATAGACTCGGTTACCGATTGGGTGCGCACCGTTACCGACTTCGGCCTCGGGCTCATCGTCGCGCTGGTGGTTGTCGATGTCTTGTTTCCCGAATCCAGCGCGATCACCGAGAATATAGGTGCGATCGCTGGCCAATTCGGCGACAACGGGCTGGCCGGGCTCATCGCTCTCTTGCTCTTCCTGCTGCTGTTCAAGAACAAGCAGTAGGTCCGTCCGGTACCGCCTCCCGCGAGGTTGGTAACCGGACGCTGCCGCCCTCGACAGAGCTCGACGCCTCCGCACGGTGGTGATGACCGCCGAACGGATCCCGATCCCGCTCGCTGCCGCCAGTCAGGACTACGGAGACCGCTACCTGGAAGGTCTGCGCCTCGCGGGCCTGGAGGACTGGCCGTGGATCGGTGTCGCAATTACTGCGACAAGTCGGTCTCTACGCTCTAACCGCAGAATGTAGACTTGGCGGCCTCTCATGCCGCCAGAAGTCTCCCGGCCCTCCTCCAGCATCGTACGGGTCTACCCGTCCGGGCCAGCTTCCAGGAAGACGCCGGGATCGTCCGAACCGAGTCGTAGCTCCTCGAGGGCGGCCAGCGTGATCGGCTGGTGCCCCGACAGGTGGTAGCGCAACAGCGTGAACGTGGGCTCCGAGCGCGTTTCGATGAGGCGGGTTCCGCTCGCTGGGCCGGACCTCGTTGCACAGCCTCGTGAAAGCCAGGAAGGATAGGCCGGCGAGCAGTACGTAGAGAGCATAGGCTCGAGCTTCGAGCGAGCGAGCCTCTCGCTTCAACAAGGCGTCCAACGCCACCTCGAGAGCGCTTCAGAGGCACTGAGTCCGAGCACGCGGCCGCCACTCTTGTATCGTGCGGATGCTTGTCTGCTGGGTTGGACAAGGGTGCGGCTCAGATCGATTGAGCGTGGCCCGGCGTGTACGAGGGCGCGGGGCCCTCGCGGAATCGTGGCGGACTAGCTTGAAATTCAAGGAGGGACTGTGGAATGAGGAGAGCACTTGTAGGCCTTGCTGTGTTGGTGGCGGCGTTCGGTAGCGTGGCATCGGGGCAATCGGATGGCGGTGTCTTTACGGGAGGGCTGGATCCGACCGGGCCGATATCCCTGCAGGTTCAGCTATGTAAGCTGAATCCTGGTCAGACCATGGGCGACTACGAGGCGATGTTGAACGACTACTTTGAATGGAGCAGAAGCAACGGTGCTGAGGCTACCTTCGCCCGTCTGACGCCGATGTGGACACATGGCATGCCAGGCGAGCAGCCTTATGACTTCGTCGAGCTGCTGGCTCTGGATCATGAGACCACTGGCACAGCTTGGGACAAGTGGCTGTTCACCGAGGATGGCGCGAGACTGAACGCAACCTGGCAGAACGTCGCAACATGTTCCGTGAAGATGACTACCGCCTACACCCAGTGGGCTGATGTAGAAGCTATGAACGAGGACGACGAGCGCATCGCGACGTGGAATTGGTGCACGCGGAAACCGGGTGTATCGCTGGAGCAACTGGTCGCGAAGCACCGGTCGATCGCAGCCAACCGCGTGGACGCGTGGGGGAACATTGGTTGGTTCGTTATCGTCCCTCAAATCGGCCGCGGGGGTGCTCCTGGACGTTTTGCCCATGTCTGGGTCTATCCGAACGTCGCGGGACTCATGTCTTCGCAGAAGTGGCTCGATGAGGGCGGCGCAAGTGTCAGGGGTGACTACACCACCTCCTACGCAACTTGCACGGGAGAGGAAGCCTTCATCGAAGAGATCCTGAATCGGCCTGGCGATTAGGTCCGGAGCTGCGGATTGTGACAACGAGACCGGCCGAGGCCGGTCTCGTTGTCACGGCAACCTAGACGCCGGCGATGACGGGAAGGATGCAGACTCCAGCGCGGCACCGTCGAACCCGAGGATCCAGCCGCAACCGAGCGCCTCGCCCGCGCCAGCGGGCGAGCTTCCCGCGTTCGTGCGGGTCGCGGGTTGAGGCGAGGCTCACACGGCCTACAATGGGCCGCACAGGCTCGGCGACGAAAAGGGGGTACGGGATGTCCCAACAGGGAAGTTGTTTCTGCGGCGCGGTCAAGATCGAAGTCAGCGGCGAACCGGCCGCGATGGGCTACTGTCACTGCTCGGACTGCCGCCACTGGTCCGCGGGTCCGGTCAACGCCTTCACGCTCTGGCCCCCCGCTAGTGTCAATGTCACGGTCGGTGAAGATCAGCTCGCGACGTACAACAAGACCTCGGGTAGCTCTCGCAAGTGGTGCAAGAAGTGCGGCGGACACGTTCTGACCGATCACCCGGCGATGGGCCTGGTTGATGTCTACGCGGCCATCCTGCCCGGACTCGACTTCGCACCCGCGGTGCACGTGTTCTACGCTGAGAGCGTGCTTCCGATCCGCGACGGTCTGCCCAAGATGAAAGACGTTCCGGCCGAGATGGGCGGATCGGGCGAGACCTTGCCCGAGTAGCCTGATGGCCCCGCACGAAGGGAACTTGCACCCGCGTCGGGCCGGCTCCGCCCTATCGGCGGTCGTTCAAGCTGTTCTGTACGCCAAAGGTTCTCCTCTCGGCGACCCCGCTGGCGACCAATCGCCAACACGGCGTCCCTGACGGCGGCCACCTCGGCGAGAGGTCATCCGTGGGCAAGCACGAGGCGTGAGCATCCACGTGGCTCCGGAGACGTCCCGGCACCCTTCAGTGGCGTCTGCGGCCGCCACCTCGACGCAACGAACGCTAACCATTTCGTTGCCGTGTCGGTGGATCTCCTCCGAGTTGAGGTCGGAATCCACCAGCCAGCCGCCGGCAACCTTCTGCAGTCGTGCGCCTTCCCGGCGCAAAGATTCCGCGCGCACCAACGAAGAGCCGAGAGCACCAGAAGATGGAAGACCGTATCCCTTTTGTTACTCTGGAACCACTGTCAAGAGAGGGAAGGGTGAGTGATGAAGGACATGAGAGCTACCGCGGGACTCGTCGGATTTCTGCTGTTCGTGAGCGTCGCGCTTCAGGCCGAGCCTTTGCAGACCCAGATGGGCATGACCGGCGACGTGGAGGTGGATGCGGTTAGGGCCAGCGTCCGGGACGATATCCTGACGGTCATCCTAGCCTACCGTAACACCGGCCAGAGCGAAGCTCAGGTCAGGTACCCGGTACAGGACGTCTACTACATCGATAACGCGGAAAATAAGAAATACCACGTGCTGAAGGACGACAAGGGGGACTGGATCGCTGCACCGGTCGGTCGGGGCCAGATCGGCAACGGCTATCCCGGCGGCGTGTCACCCATCAAGATCAAGGCTGAGTCCAAGGCCTCCGTGTGGTTCAAGTTCCCTGCACCGCCGGATGGGGTGACCAGCGTCGACCTCACCGTTCCCGACGTGCTGCCGTTCGAAGAGCTCCCCATTTCCCGATGATCGCCGCGAAGCGGTGGGTACCGGCCGTCTTGCTGGCTGCCGGATTGACGGGCGGCGCCACGTCCGCACAATGGAATCCGGACACACCTGGAGACCCGGCCGCCCATGCGGCCGCCATTGCCGCGTTGAAGCGACTCGACCCGGATCGGGACGCGACGAATCTTGTGCGGGACGTACGCACGATCGAGGGGCTGAAGGCGCGGTTGTCCGGTGGCGGCCGGGCGCTCGTGGCCGACGTACAGACGCTGAACAAGGCCATCGAGGACTTGCACGCGCAGGTGCGGCAACAGGAGATCGTTGTCGATCTGTCCGCCGACGTATTGTTCGACTTCGACAGATGGAACATCAAGCCCGTGGCCGAAGAGGATCTCCACAAGGTCGCACTGATCATCCGTAACAAAGGCAGGGGCAAGGTGATGATCGACGGTCATACGGACTCTAAAGGCAGCCAGAACTACAACCAGGAGCTGTCGGAGCGGCGTGCCCGGTCGGTCAAGGATTGGTTGGTCGACCATGATGGAATCTCCACTGACGTCTTGGACACTCGAGGCTTTGGAGAGACACAACCGGTGGCGCCGAACTCCCACTCGAACGGCTCCGACAACCCCGAGGGCCGCGCCCTGAACCGCCGGGTCCAGATTGTCATCCAGACAGCCTCGGGATAGTCGATCGGAGCCTTTCCCTCCGATCGGGCATCGGATGCTGCGCGCAGTGACGATTCAACACACGCCCTTAGCCACCTGGTGAAGTCGCGCAGACCGGTGTCGCAGTTCGCCGAGAAAGATGACACGCGGCAATGCTCTCGTCTAGACGAAACGGGGCACCCGCTCGCAGTAACTGCGGTATTCGTCGCCGTAGCGTTGCAGGAGTTCCTTCTCCTCGAGGCGGACGATCAGGTAGATCACAAGGGGGGTCACGGCGGTCGTCGCCCAAACGTATAGGTAGTTCGTCGCTAGGGCGAAGGCGATCATGATGATCATCAAGTTTAGGTAGCGTGGGTTCCGCGAGCGCGAGTAGACGCCCTCGGTCAGCAGCGGTGAGCGCTCGGCATCACCTTCGATCTCGGGAATGCCCGCCAGAATACGACCCTTCAGCTGCCTCCGGATCTTGAACTCGGTCCGCACTCTGGCGACGTAGAGCAAGACCGCGGGCACGGCCAGCGGCCACTGAAACCCGAAGTCGACGGCCAGGAGCGGCCTTCGGATGAGATACATACCGTAGCCGATCCCGGCCATCAGCCCGAACAGGAGCACGAGGCTCGGGCGCACGCCCAAGCGGCGCCAGAATCGGGTGAACGGATGCACGAGGAACCAGTACAGCAGGGCCGGCGGCATCCCGATCTCGACCAGGAGGGCGACTCCATAGCGGATCTTGTCGACTGTGCTGACGGCGTCAGTCATGCGTCAGTCTGCCACGCCTGGATCATCCCTCCAGACCGGCTATGGCGTAAGCCGTACCCAATCTTACGGCCCTCATTGGCGAAGTGCACCGACGAGAGGTATGCCCAGGTGCCGGAGTCTGCCGCGCCGGGTCGAGGCTATCGCTTGGGACGCGGATGGGTCTCTGTACGCGCTCTGGAGCGAGGGACAGGGCCTGAAGCTGGGGCGCTGCACCGACCGTGGTCGCACGTGGTCGATCTGGCGAGTTCGAGGTGAACGCTCTCCTCCTTGTGTCGCCGGGGAGGCAGCTCTCTGCGGGGTCGCGGGGATGTCGGTCGACGGTAAGATCCTGGCCATGAAAGCCATTCTCGGACCTGCCACCCTGCTGTGGGCCCTGCTGCCTACGATCGCCGCTGCGCCGACTCCCGTCACGGCGGCCGAGCCCGCGCCCGACGTCGCCATGATCGAGGGCGAGGGCGAGTCGACTCGCTACTGGTCACGATGGCGCGGGCCTTCGGGGCAGGGATACGTCGAGGGCGCGGGCTACGTCGATCGCTGGGGACCCGACGAGAACGTCCTGTGGAAGGTCGCGGTGCCCGGCCGCGGCAACTCGTCTCCCATCGTCTGGGGCGACCGTATCTTCTTGACCACCGCCCAGGATGACGGCAGCGAGCGCTCGATCCTCGCCTTCCGACGCGCAGACGGGAAGCTTCTGTGGAGAGCTACGGCACCGGGCGGTCTTGCGGAGCGCGCGCATCGGAAGAACGGCCACGCCTCGGGCACCGCCACTACCGACGGTGAACGGATCTACGCATTCCTCGGGAATCACGGCCTACTGGCGGTCGACTTCGACGGCGAGCAGGTGTGGCACCAGAATCTCGGGCCGACCTCGAACTACCATGGGCCGGCGTCATCGCCGCTGCTCTACGAGGATCGGGTCATTGTCGTCCAGGACCAGCGCAACAACGCCTTTGTCGCCGCCTTCGACAAGCTGACCGGACGCGAGCTCTGGCGCACGCCCCGTACCCAGAAGGTGGGCTGGAACTCACCGATCGCTATCCGCGCGGGCGACCGCGACGAGATCGTGGTCAGCGGCCAGAACCAGGTCCAGGCCTACGATCCCGGGACGGGCGAGGAGCTCTGGCGAGCCAAGGGCAGTACCTTCGAAGTCATCCCCTCGCCGGTCGTCGGCCACGGCCTCGTCTTCTGCTCCTCGGGACGCGCCGGGCCCACCCTCGCGATCCGTCCCGGTGGCTCAGGCGACGTCACCGACACGCACGTTGTCTGGAGCGCGGCCAAGGGCTCGCCGTTCGTGCCCGCGCCGATCCTCGTCGGCGACCTGCTCTACCTGGTCAACGACATGATCAGCGTCGTCACTATCTACGACGCGCGCACCGGCGAGGTGCTGGACCAGGAGCGGCTCGGCTCTGCGGCGCGTGAGAGCTTCTCAGCCGCCGCCGTGCTCGTAGACGGCAAGGTCTTCGTCACCAACGACCAGGGCGAGACCTTCGTTTTGAGAGCCGGCCCCGAGGTCGAGATCCTGCACGTCAACGACATCGGTGAGCGTACCCTGGCTTCGCCGGCCCTTGTCGACGGCCACTGGTACATCCGCACCGCCGAGCACCTGTGGGCGATCGGCACCGGCTGACCCCGCGGGCTCGTTCGGAGGGCTTTCGGTCAAGTGCTCTCTTTTGAGCATCCATCAAGGAACCGATAGGGGTCCGAACGATCGCGAACCTCCTCGCCATGCGCCGCTTGCGGCCTTCGATCAGAAGCTCCCCTTCGGCCATCCAGGCAAAAACACCCCAACTATCCTGACACTTCTCCGAGCCCGGAGGATTGCCCAGCGTCAGGGAGCAAGCGCTTCAGCGAGGCTTGCCAGGAAGGCCTGCAGGCCCACGGTCGTGCCCAGGTAGACGGCGGCCACGAAGCCTGCGACGGGCCGCGAGGGAGAAGGCGGAACGGAAGTCGCTCCTACCTCCACACGCCAGGACCAGCAGCCAGATCAGAAGGCCGCCGACGAGCGGCGAAAGCGACGGGCCCGAGGGCGATGAGAGCCGTGGTCGCGAGCAGGATAGGTTTTGTTCAAGGAGATGGTGGACGGGGGCCCTTAGGATTGGCTGAGGAGTGTGAAGAAACGACCCCCAACGATCCGAGGCTCTATCCAGCCCTAGGCCGGCGGCGACCAGTCGAGGCTTTCGCGCTCGGCCAGGGCGGCGATGTTGGCGTAGAGGTCTGCCGCGGGTAGCTCGAGGTCGATCGGGTGGCCGTAGGGTTGGCCGAATGCGAGCCCGGTCGCCCAGTAGATCTCGAGCATGTGGCCTTCGGGATCGCGGAAGTAGAAGGCCAGCGAGACCCCGTGGTTCAGCGCTGAGAGGATCTCGATCCCCCGGTCGACGACCCGCCGGTAGAAGGTGCGGAGGTCCTCGAGCGTCGCGGTGCGGATCGCGGTGTGGGCGAGGGCCGCGTTGCCGAAAAAGACGATCTCGTGCGACTCGTCCGCTGGCCGACTTGACAGAAAGGCGCTCGCACCGAACGGGGAGTCCGCGGTGCTCGAGCCGACGTCCTCCATCCCCAGAACATCGCGATAGAACTCCGCGAGCACCGCCGGGTCATCGGCCGCCAGGCCGACGTGGCTAACGCCAAGGCTTCGCGGTAGGTCGTTCGCCATACGTGTTGCTCCTTGTCGATTGTCCGCAATTGTATTCGTCCAGCCGACGTCGCACCCTCGATCGGGGCATGCCGGCAGCGTAGTCTTGCGGCGGTCGACGGCGACCGCGCAATGGCAGCTTCCCATCAACGCCCGGTCATCGTCGGCGGGGGTCCCGCCGGTGCGACCGCGGCACGCCTGCTTGCCCTGTGGGGCCACGAACCGCTGGTGCTGACTCGGGACCGTGCCGCCGATCGTTCGATCGCGGAGTCCGTTCCGCCCAGTTGTCGCCGCCTCTTCCGGCACATCGCGATCGAGGAGTCGTTCGCATCGGCGGGTTTTCAGCCGACCACGGGGAACACGGTCTGGTGGGGGAGCCCGGAGGCGCGCGTCGAGTGGTTCCCGGCAGGTGAGACGGGGTGGCAGGTACGAAGCTCCGAGCTGGAGTCGCTCCTTCTCCGGCTCGCGTCCGACGCCGGAGCCGAGGTGCTTGGCGGCCGAACCGTTCGTGAGGTCGAGGGCGGGCGTGTCCTCTGCACGAGTGGGGCCGAGGCGGAGGTTCACGAGACCGACTGGGTTCTCGACGCGTCGGGTCGCAGCGGCGTCGTCGCGCGCGCGGGCCTTCGTAGACCGTTCGAGAGCGCCGCCACCCTCGCCCTCGCGGCGACCTGGGAGACTCCGAAGGAGCTCGATCTCGCGGATCCGAGCCACACCCTGGTCGAGAGCTACGCCGATGGTTGGGCGTGGAGCGTTCCGGTGTCGGCGGCGGAGCGCTTCGTGGCGGTGATGGTCGATCCCCGCCTCACCTCGCTCGCCGCGGCCGCCGGCTCGAATCGCGACGGGATCTATGACGGCGAGCTGGCCAAGACGCGGGCGCTGGGGCCGCTGCTTTCGTCCGGTCGCAGGCTGTCGGAGGTTCTCGCCTGCGACGCGAGCTGTTACTCGGCTAGCGCCTTCGCCGGTCCCGGGTTTCTGCTTCTTGGAGATGCCGGCAGCTTCATCGACCCGCTCTCTTCCTACGGGGTGAAGAAGGCGATTTCGTCAGGCTGGCTGGCGGCCGTGTGTCTACGCACCCTGCTCGAAGAGGAAGATCTGACCGAGGCCTGCCTCGAGCTCTACGATCGCCGCGAGCGCCAGGTTTTCGAGAGCTATCGCCGACTGTCGTCGCTTCACTTCGGGGAGGGCGGCGGCGCGGAGCCCGGGAGGTTCTGGACCGAGCGGTCGATGGCCGCGGTCTCCGAGCTGCACGAAGACGACCTGCGCTTCGACCCGGCAATTCTGCGCGAGGACGCCGACGTGCTCGCGGCCTTCGCTGAGCTCAAGCAGAGGGAGGCCATCACGTTGCGCGTCGCTCCCGCGGTCTCGGTCGAGCCCCGGGCGATGGTCGAAGGCGATCGGGTGGTCCTCGCCGATCATCTGGTCGGCTCGTGGGCTCCCGACGGCATCCGCTATCTTCGCGATGTAGAGCTGCCGCGGCTGGCGACGGCCGGCCGTTGCGCAACCAGCGTTCCGGCGCTCTTCGACGCCTACAACGCCGCCGGTGTGGAGGCGGCGCTGCCCGACTTTCTCGGTGCGCTCTCGGTTGGCCTCGCCAAGGGCCTGTTGATCGACGAGGAGTGACTGTCATGAAGAAGTACGCCTCCTGCCTCCTGCTCGCTTCCACCCACGGGGTCGCCGGTGCGGCCGCGGCGGCCGTGTGATCGACGTCGCAGAGGGAGAGACGGTCGTCGAGGCCCACGATGTTTGGCACGAGGGGCGCAACACCGGCAGCGTCCCCACACGGATCCTGGTGCTCTACATCGGCGACACGTTGCAGCCCGTCTCCATCCCCCGTGAGACCCCCTGAGATGGTCGCCGCCCTTTACTCGCTCTCTCGGCGCCTGATAAGACTGTAGGCGGTGTTTCCCCTCAACTCTACAGGCTCGAAGCTCGACCGCTTCGACCTGGCGTCGATGGCGATCGTGCTGGCGCTTGCCGTAGTCAGCGCGGCTCCGGCATGGTCTCAGGACGAGGAGGCTGGCGCAGAGCCGCCCGAGGGCGGAATCCCGGTCACGGATCGAGCGACGATTCGCGCCTGCCGGTCCTGTCATACGGTCGACGACGAAGGTCGCATGACGCGCATCTCGTGGATGCGTAAGACCCCGGAGGGATGGCAGACCTCGATCAAGCGCATGGTGTCGCTGCAGGACATCCCGCTCGAGCCGGACGAGGCGCGCCAGATCGTCCGCTACCTCTCGGACCACCACGGCCTCGCGCCGGAGGAGGTGCGTGACGGCTTCTTCGACGCCGAGCGACGGTTCATCGAGCATAGCTACGAGGGCGACGAGACCACCGACAGCACGTGCACCGCCTGCCATTCGTTCGGCCGGGTCCTGAACCAGCGTCGATCGGGACAAGAGTGGGAGCACCTGGTCGCGATGCATCGCGGTTACTACCCGATCGTCGACATCCAGGGCTACCGATCGTTCGTGCCGCCCGAAGATGGCGAGCATCCGATGGACAAGGCCATCGCGCACCTGTCGGAGACCTTCCCGCTCGACACGACGGAATGGTCGGCATGGCAGGCGACCATGCGGCCGCCGCGCCTGTCCGGTGAATGGGCCCTCAGCGGCCACGCGCCCGGCAAGGGGGCGGTCTTCGGTCGCGTGACGATTTCCGACAGCGCCGCGGCCGGTGAGTTCGAGACCCGCACTCGGTTCACCTACGCGCGATCGGGCAAGAGCGTCGAGCGCACGGGCAAGGCGATCGTCTATACCGGCTTCCAGTGGCGCGGCCTGTCCACTGGATCCGGCGACGACGAGTATCGCGAGGTGTTCATCGTCGAGCGTGGCTGGAACGAGATGTCGGGGCGTTGGTTCACCGGCGGCTACGACGAGACGGGTGCCGACATCACTCTGCGGCGCATCGGTGTCGACCCGGTCCTCACGGGGACGACTTCGGGCGCGGTCCGGGCGGGCGGAGAGTCGACCGTGCGCGCCCATGGCGCCAACCTCCCCACCGACCTCGATACGGCCGACGTCGATCTCGGTCCCGGAGTCGAGGTGGTCTCGGTCGGAGCCGCGACCGACAACTCGATCGAATTGCGGGTGCGGGTGCTCGACGACGCGAAGGTCGGCAAGCGCGATCTCGTTGTGGGTGGCTCTGTCCTGCCGGGCTCGGTCGTGGTCTACGACGAGATCAGCCGCATCCGAGTCCAGCCGCGAGCCGGCATGGCGCGCGCCGGCGGAGCCGTCTTCCCCAAGCAGTTACAGCAGTTCGAAGCGGTCGCCATGCACGACGGCCCTGATGGCGAAGCCGGTACCGACGACGATCTCGAGCTCGGCATGATCGACGCGAGCTGGAAGATCGAGGAGTACGGGGTGACCTACGCCGACGACGACACCGAGTTCGTCGGTGCCATCGACCAGGCGGGCCTTTTCACGCCGAACCTCGATGGACCGAATCCCGAGCGCAGCGGCGACCGCAACAATGTCGGCGACGTCTGGGTGGTCGCGAGCTACACGCCCGGTGGTGGAGATCACGAGCTCACGGCGAGAGCGCATCTGCTGGTGACGGTCCCCCTCTACATGCGCTGGGAGCCGTGGAAGGTGGCCGAGTAGTGCAGCTGCAACGCAGCGAGATGCATCGCTTCGAGGCCCGAGGCGAGCCCTTCGTCTATCTCGTGCCGTCGGCTGCGGTGTTTCAGCTCGACCCGATCTCCGCCGCGGTCCTCGACGGCCTCAACGGCGAGGCGCGTGACGCGCGCCACATCGTCGACGAACTGAGCGACCGTTTCGCGGCCGACGACGTGACCACGACGCTGGAGGAGCTGGTGAACGTCCGTGCGCTGCGGCACGAGGGAAGCCCGTCGAACGAAGTTCCGCTCGACCTGCCTCCGGAGGAGATGCCGCTTCAGAACCTGGTGCTCAACGTCACTTCGAAGTGCAACCTGTCGTGCGGCTACTGCTACGAGTACGGCGACGATCGGCTGTCGGAAGCCTCGGCGATGCCGGACATGATGAGCGACGAGACCGCTCGCCAGAGCGTCGACCTCCTCTTCGAGGAGGCCGGCCCCAGCCCGGTCGTGCATCTGACCTTCTTCGGCGGCGAGACGCTACTCAACCTGCGCGTCCTGAAGGAGGCAACGCACTACGCGCGCGCCAAGGGAGCCGAGGTCGGCAAGCGGGTCGAGATCGGGCTGACGACCAACGCCACGCTGCTCAAGCCGGACGTCATCACCTGGCTGATCGACAACGACATCGGGGTGACGGTGTCGATCGATGGGCCGAAGGAGATGCAGGACCGCTTCCGCATCTTCCAGAGCGGTGAGGGTAGCTATGGCGTGATCGAGCCGAAGGTGCGCGAGCTCCTGCGGCGCCACCGGCGGCGTGCTATCGGAGCACGAGTGACCCTTACTCAGCAGAACCTCGACGTGCAGCGGATCTTTCGCCACCTCAGCGACGACGTCGGCTTTCTCGAAGTCGGCTTCGCACCGGTCACCACCTCGACGTGTCGCGACTACGCGATCGACGAGGACGGCTATGTCCGCATGCTCGGCGCCTTCGAGGAGCTCGGCCACGAGTTCGTCGAGGCCACGGTGGCGGGTCGCCACCACGCCTTCTCGAACGTCAAAGAGACGATCGAGGAGATCCACAAGGGCGTGTCGAAGGCCTATCCGTGCGGCGCGGGCTTGGGGCTGTTGGGTGTGTCGACCGGGGGCGACGTCGGCCTCTGCCATCGCTTCGCCGGCTCGGGCGATCACACCTTGGGGAGCGTCACCGAGGGCATCGACAAGTCCGGCCAGCGCCAGTTCCTCGAGGAGCACCACATCGCCTACAAGCCCGACTGCCACAGCTGCTGGGCGCGACCGCTCTGCTCCGGTGGCTGCTACCACGAGGCGCAGACCCGCTACGGCTCGACGAAGTCGCCGAACCTGCACTACTGCGACTGGATCCGCTCTTGGACTCACACCTGTCTCGAGCTCTACGGCGAGCTCGCGACGCGCGCGCCCGGCTACCTGGGGCGGCTCGATGCCTGAACGACGGAGGCAATCATGAAGCACCTGCAACCGATCAACCGCAAGGCCGAGCGCATCGAGACGCTGGTCGAGGACAACGATATCGTCGCGCTCCAGGACGACGGGGCCAACATTCCGCTAGGGTGCTCGTTCGTTTTCCAACCCGGCTGGGAGGCCGACTCGAAGGGCGGCACCGCGGGGCTGTGTCAGCCGGTCGAGCGCGACCTCTTCGACTGCTACATCACCTGCTTTTGGCCTGCGCACGTACCCGACCTCTACAACCACGCTCCCGACTGGACGTCGAAGTGCGGTTCCGCAGCCAAGGACTGGCGCAAGATCGATCTGATCTTTCCGTAATGGCGAGCCGACTTCATCGGATCGTTCGTGCGACCCTGGCGGTCGCGGCTGTCGCCACGATGCTGGCCGTTCCGATCGCGGCGCAGTCCGGCGGCGACGGGCGATTGTTCGCAGGAACGTACAACGGGTCGCTGTTCGTGATCGACGAGACCGACCTGACGGTCAGGACCGAGATCAAGCTGCCCCTCGGCATCCCAATGGGGATGACCCCTTCACCCGACGGTTCCCGGCTCTACGTGAAGAGCCCGGATCTCGAGAAGTTCGACGTCGTCGACGTGGAAAACGAGGAGGTCGTCGATTCGTTTACGCTGCAGGACGGCAACACCCACATCAAGGTGTGGGGCCAGGTGATCGAGCCGGGAAACAAGCGCGCGCTCTTCATCACCAAGGCCAAGATCGTCCATCGCGATCGATTCGAGATCGGGCCGCCGAAGCTGCAACGCGTCGACCTCGAGAGCCACGAGGTGATCGAGGAGATTCCCTGGCCCGACGACGTCGAGCGCGAGTTCGCGCAGATCATCTACTCGCCCGACGGCAAGCACGTCTTCTTCATGGCCGAGGATCTGATCGTCTTCGATGCGGACACATTCGAGGAGGTCGACCGCTGGGAGCTGTCGAGGGCACTCGACGAGGGCATGGGGGAATTCAACTTCGGTTTTCCCTCAGGTGTGTTCCCCTCTTCGGGCCGGCACCAGGAGCCCGGTACCTACACCTCTCTCTTCCACCTCAAGGATCCGGTGCAGAACCGGATGATGATGGGAGTAGCGACCGTCAATCTGAACGAGCGTGACGTCGACTTCTACATGCTCGGCCCGTCGCGGCCGATCAGCTTCGCCATCGCCCCCGATCAGAAGAAGGCCTACGGCGTGTACCACGAGGTGGGCAACTACCAGATGTGGACCTTCGACCTCGAGGGGCGACGCGTCGAGTCGAAGCGCGAGTTCGCGGGGCGGCCGCGGATGTCGATCATGGCGTCGTCGAACAACGAGTTGGTTTACATCTACGCCGCCGGGAACACGATCGATGTCTACACGGCCGACGAGTTCGCGCCGGTCCGCACCGTGACGTATGACGCCGACATGTTCGGCTTCATCATGGTGCCCCCCGCCAGCTAGCGCGGGTACGGTCCGTGCAACCTTCTCGGCCCGAGTCCCGCGCCCAGCTGCGCTGGGCACTCGGCTACGTGCGCCCGTATTGGCGTCCGCTGGCCCTGGTGCTGGGGCTGAGCCTGCTCGGCACCTCGTCGTCGCTGGTGCTGCCCTATCTGTCGAAAGGCCTCGTCGACGGTGCCCTGCTCGGTGGCGATCTTTCCATCCTGCTGAAGACCCTTGGCGGCTTCGCGGCGCTTACCTTGCTGGGGTTCGTGCTCAACGTGGTCAGTGGTCTGCGCTACACCCGTACGTCGGCCGAGATCCTTTTCGACATGCGACTCGACCTCTACCGCCACCTGCAGGGCCTCTCGCCTCGTTTCTACGCTCGCACGCCGCTCGGCGAGATCCTGTCGCGGTTGAACAACGACATCGGTGAGATCCAGCGGGTGGTCGCCGACACGGCTCTGGGCTGGCTCGGCAACGTCGTTTACCTCGTCGGCACGGTTGCGATCCTGGCTTGGCTCGACCTGCGACTCTTCGCGCTGAGCCTGGTCGTCCTGCCACCCGCCCTGATGGCTCTGGTGCGCTACCGCCGCCGGCTCGAGGGCGCGGTTGCCACGATGCGGGAGCGCTCGGCCGGCATCGGGACCTTTCTCATCGAGACCCTGCGCGGAATGAAGCTGGTCGTGGGGGCGAACGCTCAGGGGCGCGAGGCCGAGCGCTTCCGCGGGCGGAACGACGGCTTCATCGATGCACTGATGGCGATGCGGCGACTGACCTACCTGGCGGGCGGGCTCCCTGGGCTCCTTCTTTCGCTCGGGCTGCTGGCGGTGTTTCTCTACGGCGGCTGGCGGGTCATCGGGGGCGAGCTCACCATGGGTACGTTGGTCGCCTTCACCGCCTACCAGATGCGCCTGCTCTCTCCTGTGCAGGGTCTCATGGGCCTGTACTCGAACCTCGCGGTGGCCAAGGTCTCGCTGGGTCGGGTGCATGAGATCCTCGATGTCGACCCGGAAGTTGTCGAGGTCAGTGACCCCTCTCGGCTGGCCGAGCCGTCGGGTCGGGTCGTGCTGCGCGACGTCGCCTTCGGATTCGGGCGCGGTGGGGAGGTCCTCGAGGGAGTGAGCTTCGTCGTCGAAGCCGGCGGCAGGGTCGCGGTAGTGGGGCCGAGCGGGTGCGGTAAGTCGACGATCGCCGACCTGCTCGTGCGCCAGCTCGATCCAGACGGTGGAACGATCGAGCTCGACGGCCACGACCTGCGAGGCCTCCGGATCGCAGACGTTCGTTCGGCTGTCGCCGTGGTCGACCACGCGCCGTTCGTCTTCAACGCGTCGCTCGGGGAGAACATCCGCTACAGCTGCGCGGACGCCGACGATCGGCAGGTCGAGGAGGTGGTGGAGCGTGCCGGACTCGGACAGCTCGTGGCCCAGCTACCCGACGGCCTCGACACTCCCGTCGGTGAAGAGGGGCAACAGCTGTCGGCGGGAGAGCGCCAGCGGCTGGCGATCGCAAGGGCGCTTCTCGCCGAGCCCGCTGTGCTGGTTCTCGACGAAGCCACAGCGACCATCGATCCCGCCACCGAAGAGCAGCTGCTAGAGGGAGCGACGTCGCTGTTCGAGGGTTGCTCCGTGGTGGTGATCACCCACCGTCTCGAGCTGGCGCAACGCTGCGATACGGCGGTGCTTCTGGAGCGTGGCCGGATCGCCGCGATCGGCGAGCCGCGGACGCTCATGGAGCAGGACGGCCCCTTCCGCCGGCACTTTCTCGATCGCGCGGGGGTGGCTGGCCTGTGATCCTCGACGGCGTGGATCTGCTGACAACCGATCACCCGTTGATCGCCGACTGCAGCGGCCGTGGTGTCCGGGTCGCGATCGTGGATAGCGGGGTCACCGTGGGACATCCTCATCTACCCGACATCCGCGTCGGTCTCTCGATTGCGATGGATGGCTCGATCGGAACCGACTTCGCCGACCGGATCGGGCATGGCACGGCGGTCGCCGCCGCGATCCACGAGAAGGCGCCCGACGCGGAGATCCTGCCGGTCCGGGTCTTCGAGCGCGCGCTCGAGACCGGCGCGGCTGTGCTGGTGGCTGCGGTCGATGCGGCGGTCGAACGGGGCGCGGCGATCGTCAACCTCAGCCTGGGAACGCCAGATCTGACTCGCGCTTTGCTCTTCGAGCCCTGCATCGCGCGGGCGGTCGAGGCGGGGGCCCTGATCGTGTCTCCTGCCCGACACCGAGATCGGTTGTGGCTGCCCGGGTCACTCGCGCAGACCGTAGGTGTGGAGCTCGACGACGAGCTCGATCGCAACGAGATACGGCGAACCGAGTCGGGGCAGCGGTGGGCTGCGAGCGGCTACCCCCGTCCAATTCCGGGAGTCGATCCGAAACGCAACCTACGTGGGGTGAGCTTCGCCGCCGCCAACGTCAGTGGACTTCTCGCACGAGCGTTGCAGGCTGCAAGGATCTCGTCGGGGTGCTGGACGCATGGCTGAGCCAGTCCCGAACTCGCTACGGCCGCGCGACCGATGGGGACCGGTCTGGAGCTAGTCGCGCTGGCTCTGTCTGCTCTCGCCGTGTCGGCGGTGGCAGTGTTGGCCGTTCGCGGTGGCCGGCGGCGAGGTGGGGCCGAAGAGCTTTTCCTCGCCGGGCGCCAGCTACCGCTCTGGGTGGGGGCCCTGACCATGACGGCAACATGGGTCGGCGGTGGCTTCATCAACGGCACCGCAGAGGCGATCTACGACCCGGCGCTCGGTCTGTGGTGGTGCCAGGCACCGGTCTGCTACGCGCTCAGCCTCGCCGTGGGGGGAGCGTTCTTCGCCGGCCCGATGCGTCGCGCGGGCTACACGACGATGCTCGACCCGTTCCAGGAGCGCTACGGCACGAGTACCACAACGGTCTTCTTCGTCACTGCACTGTGCGCCGAGCTGTTCTGGAGTGCCGCGATCCTGGCGGCTCTCGGCGCGGCACTGTCTGCGGTCGCCGGCATCGAGCTCGGCACCGCGATCCTGGTCTCGGCGGCGATCGTGGTCGCCTACACCTCGCTCGGGGGCCTGCGCTCGGTCGCCTATACCGACGTGCTCCAACTCGGCCTCATCCTCGTGGGTCTCGTGCTGGTGCTGCCGTTCGCGCTCGAGCACGCCGGTGGGCTCGGGCGAACCGCAGGTGCCTACTTGGAGCGCCAGGCGGTGGCCGACCCTTTTCCAGGCAGGAGTCTGTGGCGCTGGACCGACACGGCCATGATGCTCGTCTTTGGTGGCGTGCCCTGGCAGGTCTACTTCCAGCGGGTACTAGCGTGTCGAGATGAGCGAAGTGCGCGTCGACTCTCGTATGTTGCCGCTGGAGGATGCCTGGTGCTGGCTCTGCCGCCGGCGCTGATCGGTGCGACCGGCGCCACGGTGGATTGGGCGGCACTCGGCCTCGAAGCGCCGGCCAGCCCGGCCCAGGTGTTGCCCCACGTCATCTCCACGCTGGCGCCACCTCTGGTCGCCGGTCTCGCGCTCGCAGCAGTGACGGCGGCCGTCATGTCCTCGACCGATTCTTCGATCCTCTCCGCTTCGTCGATGGTGGCCTGGAACTTCGTCCGCCCAGCGCTCGGCTCGCGCGTCGGCGAGCGGGCGCTGCGCCGTTCGATCCGGGTGGCTGTCGTGGTGGTGGGGGCGGTTGCGGCCTTGGTCGCGCTGGAGGTGCACAGCGTCTACGCACTCTGGTTCCTGTGCTCTGACCTGGTCTACGTTGTGCTCTTCCCGCAGCTCGTGATCGTGCTCTGGATGCCGGCGTCACATCGCGGGGCGGTGCTCGGTGGAGTCACCGCCGGGCTGCTGCTTCGTTTCGGTGCCGGCGAGGCGACATTCGGCCTCGACCCGTGGATCGCCTACCCACTCGGCGCCGACGCGCCGATCCGTACGGTAGCCATGCTCGCGAACGCCTCGGTCACTCTCGTGCTGTCGGCGGTTCTTCGTCGACGAGGTTGAGCCTGGCGTCCGCACCCCCAAGAGACGCGAAGGGCCCATGCCGCCCACTCGGGGGGATGCTCTGTCATCGGCTCCGACTCAGCTCGCTCGCGCTGACGGATCGATCGTCTGCAGACCCGACCACATGTCGTCCCAGAAGCCCCGGTCTCGCGCCAGGAGTGCGTCCGCCTGCAGCAGGGCATGCGCGCCGATCAGGAAGTCGGCTACGACACGCGAGCGGTGGGCACGGCGCGTCTTGCGGCAATAGTCCTGCCAACGAGCACCGGCGGCTGTGGCAGAGATCGGCAGCAGAGGGTCGTATTCGATGCCCAGAAGATGGAGCGCGTCTTCGAAGCTGGCGTCGTCGGGGAATTGAGCTCTCACCTCGGCCCACACCACGTCGCAGGCCACGACGACTCCACGATCGACGGCGTCAATGAGGGCTGCGCGCGAGCCACGGCCGAACTCGGCGTCGGCCGTGAGCACATCGAGGAGGACCGACGAATCGACGGCGGTCCGCATCGTCAGGAGCCTCGCGAGGGCCGCTGGCCTCGCATTTCGTCGATGAGATCGTCGACAGGCCGATCAACGGCGAGAATGCCGAAGATCTTGTCTACGGGATGATCGAGGGGAGGCTTCTTCTCCAGCACCACCTTGGAGCCGACGAGCTCGAAGATCACCGTGGTCCCGGGCTTGAGTCCGAGCGCTTCCCGGATCGCGACGGGTACGGTGATCTGCCCCTTGGATGAGATGGTGCTGGTCATGGGTAAGGCATGACACTCTTTACCTGTAAAGTAAAGAAGAGGATCGCAGAAGATTCGCGCCCTCCAGGCTGGAGAGGATCTCGTATTGGCCCAGCTGCGAGCCTGAAGCTATCGGCATGAGGGTCCGCCGATTCTAGGCGGCCGGCCGACGACCCCCGCGTTCGACTCCCTTCCGCTAGTCGAACCTGCCCACCTTCCACTGGTCCAGGAGTACGAACTTCTGGATCTTCCCCGACGGCGTCAGGGGGAACTCGGTCACGCGGTACCAGACCTTCGGGGTCTTCTGCGGCGCCATGTTCTCGCGGCAGTAGGTGTGCAGCTCCGCGTCGGAGGCCGGGTTTTGCGGATTAGCGTCGCGTACGAAGGCGCCGACGATCTCGCCCCACCTCTCGTCGGGGAGGCCAAGGATCGCGACGTCGGCGACCTGGTCGTGCTCGAAGAGCAGCTCCTCGATCTCGCGCGGGTAGATGTTCTCGCCGCCGCGGATGATCATGTCCTTCAGCCGCCCGGTGATGGTGGTGTAGCCACGCTCGTCCATGGTGACGAGATCGCCGGTGTGTAGCCAGCCCTCGTCGTCGATGGTTTCGGCGGTCTTCTCAGGCATTTCGTAGTAGCCGAGCATCACCAGGTATCCCCGGCAGCACAACTCGCCGGGCTCGCCGATCGGCACTGTGTCGCCGGTATCCGGGTCGATGACCTTCAGCTCGGTCTGCGGCAGGACCGGGCCCAGGGTGTTGGCCTTGTCGTGCGGGCTGTCGTCGGGCTTCATCAGGGTCACGCCCGGCGAGGCCTCGGTCTGGCCGTAGATGATCGAGAACTGAACGCCGAGGGTCTGCTCGATGCGGCGGACCAGGTCGGCCGGCACGGTAGCGCCGCCGGAGCACACGGTGGTGACCGAAGACAGATCGCGACTGCCAAAGTCCTCATGTTCCATCATGGCGATGAGCATGGTCGGCACGCCGAGCATGTGGGTCGCCTGGTATGCCTCGGCGAGCTCCAACATCAGCCCCGGCTCGAACTGCACCATGTTGATCAGAGTCGCGCGTTGCGAGCAGGGCCCTAGGACTCCGATCACGCAGCCACCGGTGTGAAAGAGAGGCATCGGGTTGACGTAGGCGCCGTTGTGGTCGAGCCCGAGGCGCTCGAGCGTGTAGCGGGCATTGTTGGTGATGCCGCGATGGTGCAGATAGGCACCCTTCGGGAAGCCGGTGGTGCCCGAGGTGTACTGGATCTGAACCGGATCGTCGGGGCTGACGTCGGGCAGCTCGGTGGCCGGGTCGGCCGAGGCCATGAAGTCGTCGAAGTCCTCGAAGGAGATGACCTCGCGGACGTTCGGCAGCTCGCCGAGCACGCTGCGCAGCGACTCCTCCATCGGATTGCCGCGAAACGAAGGCAGATAGAAGATGCCGGAAGACTGCGACTGCTCGAGCACGTACTTGAGCTCGCCCGGCTTGTAGGCGGGGTTGACCGTGACGAGAACCACCCCGGCGAGGCCGGCGCCGTACTCGACCAGCACCCATTCGGCGATGTTCGGGGCCCAGATCGCGACCCGCTCTCCCTTCTCGAAGCGCGTCGCAAGGGCCCGCGCCACGGTCTCGGCGTCGCGCAGCAGCTCGGCGTAGGTCCACGATCGACGGTTGATGCCAGGCGTACCTTCGACGAGCGCGACCGCGTCGGGAGACTGCTCGGCCGCCTCGCGCAAGATGCCGCCGACGGTCGACTCGAGGACGGGCGAGCTGTCATCCGCCGGGACGTAGCTGAGCATGGGATCGATGTTTGCTTCAGTGGCCATCAGGACCCTCCCTGAGAAAAGAAGATGCGGAATCTACCAGCCAGCCTGCTCGCGCACGAAGCGGGCAGTGGCTTCGTGGGTGGCGAACCAGGCGCCACCGCTAGCCTGGATGTGAGCGATGAGGCCCTCGAGCGCCACGATCCGCGAGCGGTGGCCGACGATGTGAGGGTGCATGGTGAGCAGAAACATGGTCCCCTCGTCCCGGGCCCGATCGAACTCGTCGATCCACACCTGCATCACCTCTCGCGGTGGGCTGTAGCGCGCTCCAATCGGGTTGAAGAGCGGCGCATCGTCGAGGATCCAGTCGACGGGCAGCTCGACGAGCCCGGTCGGCTCGCCGTGCGCCAAGAGCTCGTAGGGGCGATCGTCCGCCATGAGCGAGCTTTCGTAGAGAAACCCCAGATCCTGGACGATCTCGAGCGTGTGGTCGCTGAAGTTCCACGACGGGGCCCGGTAGCCGACCGGACAGCTGCCCGCGATCTGCTCGATCGCATCCACCGCCTGCTCCAAGAGTCGCCGCTCGGTGGCCGCGTCCAGCAGGGTGTTGGTCTCGTGGATCCAGCCGTGCACACCGATCTCGTGCCGTCCCGACGCCTGGATGAGGCCAGCCTGCTCGGGAGCGAGCTTCAGGCTCCAGGCCGGGAAGAAGAAGGTGGCGGGGATCTCCTCCCGGTCCATGAGCTCGACGATGCGCGGCAACGCCACCCGTGAGCCGTACTCGCCCTGCGATAGCGGTCCGACGCTGGTCTGGCCTTCGCGCAGCCCCTGGATGGTCTCGTTGTCGACGTCGAAAGACAGAAGAACCGCTACCCGGCGCCCGTCGGGCCACGAGTCGGGGGTGAGATCGCGGCCCGCGCGCACCCGCAGAACCCGCTCCCGCACCTGCTCGTCGCTCCACTCCCAGGGCGGCGGTGGCGCCTCGGCGGCCGGCGGCACTTGCGGCGCTTCGGCGCAGGAGATGGCGCACCCGACCGCCGCCGCAGTCGTCCACAGCCAGAGCTTGGAGGGCATCGCTTCAGTGTATCCGCGCTAGAGTAGTCGGCGTCTCTGACTTTGGAGGGATTGCCGTGTCGGATCGCGCCCGCTGGGTGTCGCTCGGGGTTTTGCTTTC
The DNA here is from genome assembly GCA_036337765.1 of Acidobacteriota bacterium. Classification (GTDB taxonomy): domain Bacteria; phylum Acidobacteriota; class Thermoanaerobaculia; order Multivoradales; family Multivoraceae; genus JAYZDP01. Next base: position 3,716 of record JAYZDP010000169.1, on the reverse strand, counting down.
GGTTTCGGCCGCCGCCTGGGGACAAGACCGGCCCCAGTACCCCTCGACCTACGAGCCGCGCCCCTACCCGTCGATCCTTCTGCGAGGCGCCACAGTCATGACCGCCGCGGGCGGTGAGATCGAGGGCGGCTCTGTTGCCTTGCGCGACGGCCGCATCGTCGGCGTGGGCGATCAGATCTCGGCCCCTGCGGGGGCCGAGGTAGTCGATGTCGTCGGGAAGTTCGTCACCCCTGGACTCATCGACACCCACAGCCACCTCGGGGTCTACCCGGCGCCGGCGACGCCGGCGGAGTCGGACGGTAACGAGTCGATCGCCCCCAACACCTCCCACGTCTGGGCCGAGCACTCGTTCTGGCCGCAGGATCCACAGATCCCGCGCGCCATTGCCGGTGGGGTGACGACGATCCAGGCGCTGCCGGGATCGGCCAACCTGTTCGGTGGCCGCGGGGTGACGCTGAAGCTCGTTCCCGCACGCTCGGTGCAGGAGATGAAGTTCCCTGGGGCCAAACACGGGCTCAAGATGGCCTGCGGCGAGAACCCGAAGCGGGTCTACGGTCAGAAGAGCGGCCCGCGCACCCGCATGGGCAACGTCGCGGGCTACCGCAAGGCCTTCATCGAGGCCGAGGAATACGCGCGCAAGTGGGCGAAGTGGGAGGCGGACAGCGAGGGCGATGCGCCGGGCCGCGACCTCGGCAAGGAGACACTGGCGGCCGTTCTGGCGGGAGAGATCCTGGTTCACAACCACTGCTACCGCGCCGACGAGATGCTGGTCATGCTCGATGTCGCTCGCGAGTTCGACTACCAGATCCGCTCCTTCCACCACGCGGTCGAGGCTTACAAGATCGGCCCGGAGCTGGCGGCCGCCGGGACCGCAGCGTCGATGTGGTCGGACTGGTGGGGTTTCAAGGAGGAGTCGATGGACGGCATCCTCGAGAACGCCGCTCTGGTTCATGGCGCCGGCGCCACCGCGATCATTCATTCCGACAGCTCGCAGGGCATTCAGCGCCTCAACCAGGATGCGGCGAAGGCGATGCACGCGGGCCTTCGCGCCGGCATCGAGATCGATCGCAATGACGCGCTGCGCTGGATCACCGCCAACCCGGCTTGGGCCCTCGGCATCGAGAGCGACACCGGCACGCTGGAGGTCGGCAAACGTGCCGACGTCGTGGTATGGAGCGGCGACCCATTGTCGATCTACTCGGTGGTCGAACAGGTCTACAACGATGGCTACCTTCTCTACGACCGCTCGGATCCCGAGCGCCAGCCGGTGACCGACTTCGAGCTCGGCCGCGCCGCTGGCGCCCACCTGTCCGGCGACGGAGACGGGCGATGAAGCGCGCTCTGGCGCGGTTGGCGTTGGCGTCCACGCTCGCGGCGCCCGCCGTCGGCCAGGTGGTTGTGATCGAGGGCGGCCGGGTCGTGCCGGTTTCTGGCGAGCCGATCGCGAGCGGTACGGTGCTGTTGCGCGACGGCGAGATCGCGGCGGTCGGTCCGGACGTGCCGGTGCCGGCCGACGCCGTGCGCATCGACGCGTCGGGGAAGTGGGTGACCCCCGGCCTGGTGCACGCCCAGAGCCGACTCGGCCTGGTCGAGGTCTCCAGCGTGCGCGGTACGGCCGACAGCGCGGTCTCCGACGACCCGATCGCCGCGGCCTTCAACGTCTTCGAAGGCCTCAACCCGGCCTCGGGTTTGATTCCGGTCTCTCGTGGGGGCGGGGTCACGACGGCGCTGGCTATACCGACGGGCGGCATCATCTCCGGTCAGTCGGTGGTGATCGACCTCGCCGGCGAGACGATCGAGGACATGGTCGTGTCTTCGCCGGCGGCCATGATGCTCCACCTCGACGAACAGGCCGCAGGACTCGCCGGCGGCTCCCGTGCCGAGCTCATGGCGCTGGTCCGGCGCCTCTTCGCCGAGGCACGCAGCTGGCAGACGCGCCCCGACGACTTTCAGCCCTGGCAGCGCGACACCGATGCCACGCCGTCTGATCTCGAAGCTCTTGTGCCCGTGCTTGACGGCGAGCTCGCGGTCTTCGTCGACGCCAACCGTCGCAGCGATATCGAAAACGCCTTGCGCCTCGCCGAAGACCACGACCTGCGTCTGGTCGTGACCGGCGGCAAGGAGGCCTGGCAGTCGGCGCCGCGGCTGGCTGAGCTCGGCACCGCTGTCGTCATCAACCCGCTCGACAACATCCCGCGCTACGACGGTCTGCGCGCGCGTCTCGACAACGGTGCTCTTCTGGAGACGGCTGGGGTGCCAGTCGTCATCATCGAGGCGGACGTCCCCAACGCACGCAATCTGCGTTGGGCGGCCGGCAACGCGGTAGCCAATGGGATGAGCTGGGCAGGGGCCTTCCGCGCAATCACCCTCACAGCCGCCGAGGCGATCGGGGTCGGGGAGCGCTATGGCTCTCTCGAGCCCGGGAAAGTCGCCAACGTGGTCATTTGGAGCGGCGATCCGATGGAGCTAGGGACGGCGGTCGAGAGGGTGTTCATCCGTGGGGTCGAGACCTCGACGGCCAATCGACAGAACCTGCTGCTGAACCGCTATCTCGGCGAGCGCTAGTCCTCCGCGACCGAAGATTTCACGGCCTTTTCCGGCTCAAGGGCGCCACGGTTTTGGCGCCGAAGACGGAATGCTCGTAGAATTACCCGTTGGCGTTCGTCCCAAAGCAGGAAGAGCTCAGCCCGCCCATGGTGTATCTGTATCCATCCAGACTCGCAGCCCTAGCTGTGGCGGTCGCCGCGGTCGTCTTGCCGTCGGCGGCGCAGGATTCCGAGTACTGGGGGGCGCTGGGTAATCAGGTGGTCAACCTTCGTTCGCCGGTCTCCGCAGACACGTTCCCGGCCATTCAACTCGGCTGGGCGAGCCCCGCGTTCTCGGAGAGCGACGGTTCGCAGAATGCGATCGTCTGCCTGTTGACGGCGAAGAGGGGCGGCGACAAGGTGGTTCCGGAGGGCGTCACCCTGGGCGGCGACATTCTCAACCTCGAGACCGCCGAAGTGCTAGCGACTCTGGGCGAGAAGATGCGGCCCTTCAATCCCGACGCCAGGTTTAGCTGGGACTTTCCGGATCTCTCGGCGGTCTTCTCAGATGACCAGGAGCTGACCCTCGGGGTTTTCGTCCAGGGTCAGATGGTGGGCTCGGAAACGGTCGATCTCGTTCAGACCCGGTGCCGGGCCCAGAACCGCAGCCCTTGCGAGCCAGACCAATCGACGGCCTGCCTGCTCAGCGGCGATCGCTTCAAGGTCAGCGTCGAGTCGGCGCGAGCCACGGGCCGGGTTACGAGTCACGATTTCAACTCCAGCGTATTCGATCTTGGAGCGGGCCACTCGGTTGCGGTTCAGGTGCTCAACGGGTGCAACCAGAACGGTCACTTCTGGGTCGGGCTTCGGCCAGAGACCGATCTCGATCTCGACATCGTGATCGAAGACACGCATACGGGCGAGGTCGTCTCGTACGGCAATTCCGGCGTGTCGTCGACCGACGACGCGGCCTTCCCGACCTGTCCCTAGCGGAGTTTGGTCTCGGGATAGTCCGAATGGCGGAGGTTGACCTCCGTATCCAGCGTCCAGGTCACCTCGGCGGCGGCCGTAGTCGCGACGATCGCAAGGCACAGCAATCCGAGTCGCAGCTCACGAATAGTGCTCGAAACCCTCTGAGTTGTGGCGGTGCAGGCGGATTACAGGCGGGCTCGGCGCAGCAGCGCACGACTC
>JAYZDP010000168.1:0-68315 GCA_036337765.1 Acidobacteriota bacterium | reverse complement strand
TCTCGATCGCGCGTCCGGTACTGCTCGCTAGGCGCGAGGTGGTCGTGCCGGTGCTACTCGGCATGGCGAAGCCGGTCCACGTTCTGCAGCGTGGTGTCGAGGTCGAGGACATCGTCAACATGGCCGCGATCTACGTCGTCGACGCCCAGGAGGTCGGCGAACCGGACCGGCAGACGGACCTCCCACTGTAGACGAGTCAGTTTCCGCCGCCTCGCTCCGTTCCCCATCGTCCAATGCGCCGTCCTCGGCGCCAGAAGACGAGCGCGAAAGCGGCGTGTTACTTGGCACGCCACTTTCGCGCCCAATACTGCTTCTGCCACTTGTTGACGTTGCGGTTGTGCTCGGAGAGGGTGTCTGCGAAGACGTTGGTGCCGTCGTTGCGGCTCACGAAGTAGAGATGGGTGGTGTGTTCGGGTGCAGCGGCGGCGAGCAGGCTGGCCTCTCCGGGCGAGCAGATCGGGCCGGGTGGTAGTCCACCCTTTACATAGGTGTTGTAGGGATGGTCCATACGCAGGTCTGGCCGCCGCAGGTTGCCGCTCCAGGTGCCGAGAAGCTTCATCGCGAAGATGACCGTCGGATCCGCCGACAGAGGTATCCGGCGCCGTAGTCGATGGCTGTAGACGCCTGCGATCAGTGGCCGCTCGGCGTCAAGCAACGCCTCCTTCTCGACGATGCTGGCGAGAGTCACCAGGTCGCGGACGCTACGCACCTCAGCCTGCTCGCCGGCGGCCTGGGCCAGAGCCAGCTTGTGGCGGAAGTTCACGACCATCGCGTCGACGATGTCGGCCTCGGTGGCGCCCTTCGGGAAGGCGTAGGTGTCGGGGAAGAGATAGCCCTCGAGGTTGCCCGCGTCAGGGTCTAGATCCGCGATCCGGGCCTTGTCGGACATCTCGCCGATGAGTCGGTCGCGGTCGCCGAAGCCGGCAGCGCTCAGGGTGTCGGCGGTCTCCTCGAGAGTCAGCCCCTCGATGACCGTCACCGGGTGGGTGACGACGCGACCCGCGGTGAGTACCTCGAGGACCTGCAGGGTCGACGCCGGCTTTGCGAAGCGGTACTCGCCGGCCTGTAGCACCGTGTCCTCGAGGACATAGAGGAGGTACAGGCGCGCCAGGCCAGCCTCACCGATGATGCCGGCCTCGGCGAGGGCGGCGAGCACCTGGGTGGCGTTCGAGCCGGTCTCGACCTCGAAGGTCACCTCGTTTCCGCTCCAGCCGCGGTAGGGCTCGTGAACGGCCCGCCATCCCCACCAGGCGGCTCCGGCACCGGTGGCGATCGGGACCGAAGCGAGAGCTAGAGCGACTAGGGCTCGGAGGATCATCGAGACGCCTCTTGATCGAGCCACTCTTGCAGCAGGATTTGGGCGGCCAGGGCGTCACGTTTCTTGGCCATCCGGCGTCGCGGTACGCCTGCTTCGCGCAGGCGGGACTCGGCTTCGACGGTGGTGAGTGCCTCGTCGATGAACCGCACCTGGATGCCCGTGCCCTCCTCGAGCTTGGCCGCGAAGCTGCGCACACGCTTGGCCGCGTCGCCGGCCTCACCGTCGAGCGTCCTCGGCTCACCGACGACAAGACCGCCGATCCCCTCCTCGTCGGCCAGCTGACGGATGACACCGACGATTTGCCGATCACTCGCCCGTTCGAGGGTGTCGAAGGGTACGGAGAGGCGGCCCTCGTCGTCGGAGATCGCAATCCCTACGCGGCGTTCGCCGAAGTCGATTCCGAGGTATCTGGTCATGTCGTTGCGGCGGTTCGGGCTGCGCCCTTCGGCTATGCTATGCGCGGCCTCAGAAGCTGGGAAGAGAGGCCCGAGGTAGACGATTGTCGAGCCAAGAATGCGTGATCTCGGGTCCCGCCCGCAGCCTGCTGATCTTGCTGATCGCGATCGCTACCCTGTGGATTCTAGCGGCTGGCGGTCCCACGGCAGGCGCCACACTCGCGCAAGAGCCGGACCCGGCTGCGGAGGCCGAGCCGGACGAAGGCCAGGATCCCGAGACCGAGGAGGATCCGTTCCCGACCGACAATCAGCGCCTGTTGATGGCGCGTGAAGAGGGCCCGACACCCGAGGACCGGCTGCGCTTCGAGATTGCCTTCACCGAGGAGTCGGGGGGTGGCACGGGCGTTGCGCTCGCGGAGGAGCTCGCGCTCGAGGGCAGTCTCTATGTTCTCGTCGGCAGAGTGGAGTTCGAGTTCGAAGATATTTCGATCCGCGCCGAGCGTGCCGAGATCGATCAGGAGACCAAGATGGTCACGGCGCTTGGCAACATCGTGCTCGACCAGGGCCCGACTCGGCTGACCGGCGCCACGATGTCGTTCAATCTCGACGAGAAGACCGGCAGCCTGACGCAGGCCAAGGGTTACGTGGCGAGCGACTATTTCTTTGCCGGCGAGGAGATCATCAAGACCGGCGCGCGGCATTACACGGTCTTGCGCGGATCGTTCAGCTCGTGTGAGGCCGAGGTGCCACCTTGGAGCTTTCACACCAAGAAGACCAAGGTGGTGATCGACGGCTACGCCCGCACGCGCGGCACGACCATGCGGCTGAAGAAGGCGCCGATCTTCTACTGGCCGTACATGGTTTGGCCGGTGAAGCCGTCGCGTAGCTCGGGGCTCTTGATTCCGAAGCCCGGCTTCTCGGGCACCCGCGGCTCGACCCTGGGGATGGCCTACTACCAGGCGATCGGCGACAGCTTCGACGCGACGCTGCACTACGAGTACTCCGATGCCGGCTTCGATGCCTACGGCGCCCAGATCCGCTACCAGCCCACCGAGGGGACCTTCGGCCTGTTCGAGGGGAGCTGGATCGACGACCCGCGCACCAACACCACCCGCTGGCGTAGGAGCCTGTCTCACGAGTCGAAGGACCTGCCATTCGGCTTCCGCGGCGCAGCGTCGTACGAGGACGCCTCCGACTTCGACTATTACCGCGATTTCGAGCGCGAGATCCGGCACAACAGTCGGCGTCAGATCGCCTCGTACGCGTTCCTGTCGAAGAACTGGGGCCGGAACTCGCTGAACTTGATCAAGGACCAGCGCGAGGCGATCTTCCGCCAGGACACCAAGGTCATCCTGCGTCAGCTTCCGGAGCTCGAGTACTCCATGCGCGCGACGCAGCTGGGCTCGACGCCGCTCTACTTCGGCCTGGCGAGCGCGGTGCACTACCTGTCGGCGGAGCGCGGCGACCAGTTCGACATCACCTACCCGCGCGTCAACCTGGCGCCCGTCTTGACGCTGCCGCTGCGCGCTTTCCCGTGGCTCTCTATCTCGCTTGACGTCGGAGCTAACTTCACCTGGTGGGGCGAGAGCAACAAGCTTAAAGGCGAGACGACCCCCGAGGACGAGGGCAACGACCAGTTCTTTCGGGGTGAGGCTCTTGACCGGCTGCTGCCGAACGTGAGGTTGGAGGTCGTCGGCCCCTCGATCTCGCGCATCTACGAGGGCGGACGCAAGTGGGGCAAGTACAAGCACATCGTCGAGCCGCGCTTCGCCTATGCGTTCATCGAGGACTACGACGAGACCAACCGCATCGTCCGTTTCGACGAGATCGACATTATCCGCGGCGCCAACATCGGTCAGTACGGGATCATCAACCGGCTGCTCGCCAAGCCGTTGGACGAGGACGAAGGTGGTGCGCGCGAGATCCTGTCGCTCGAGGTCTCGCGACTCGTCTCGCTCGATGACGACGTTCCTTTGCAGCGTTCGCGCGACTCCACCCGTTCGAGCCAGAACGGTCCTCTCGACCTCGAGTTGCGCTACCAGCCCAGCGAACGCACCAGCCTTCGCCAGCAGATCAGGTACGACACACTGTTCGGGGGAATCTCTTCGACATCGACCTCTGGCACTTTCGGACTGGGACGCCACAACGTAGGTCTGCGCTGGTCGACTCGCCTCGATCCAGAGCTCGACTTCACCCGGACCAACCAGTTTCGCGTCGCCACCGAGTTCGAGCTGATGCGCGACAAACTGGTCTACCTAACGGCGGTGACGTACGACGCCAACGAGAAGTTCATGCAGCAGCAGCGTCATCTGCTCGAGTACACGGCCGGCTGCTACACCATGACCTTCGAGTTCTCGGAGTGGGGCCGGTTGTCGTCGCCGGAGAAGAACAACGTGTTCCGTTTCTCTCTGACCTTGAAGAACGTTGGCACCTTCCTCGACCTGACCGGCGGCCAGCACGAGTCGCTTTAGGCTGGCGGATGAGATCCCTGGTTCTGGGTGCCGGCGGTCTCGTGGGCGGTGCTCTGCTCGCCGAGCTGAGCTCTCGGGGGTTCGAGGTTGTCGGTGCCGTTCGGGACGATCTCGACATCACCGACCGATCGAAGCTTGTGGACGGCGTGATCGCGCTCGCGCCGGAGATCGTCTTCAACTGTGCGGCCTTCACGGGGGTGGATGGCTGCGAGTCTCGGCCGGACGACGCTCGACGCGTCAATCACGGGGGGGTGGTGAATGTCGTCGCAGCGGCGCGGGCCGCCGCCGCGCGGGTAGTGCACGTCTCGACCGACTATGTCTTCGACGGCAGGGCGCAGGTGCCCTACCGCGAGGAAGATCCCCCCGCGCCGCAATCTGTTTACGGCACGACCAAGCTCGCCGGTGAGGCGGCGGCGCTGGCCGACCCGCGGTCGCTCGTAGTGCGTTCCAGCTGGATCTTTGGCAGCACCAGGGCGAGCTTCGTCCAGACCGTGCTCGGTCTTCTCGAGGCAGTCGAGGACCCGCGGATCGTCGATGACCAGCAGGGCTGTCCGACCTACGCACCGTTTCTGGCGAGGGGTCTCGTCGATCTGGCTGCAGCCGGCTCGGCGGGTCTTGTCCACTATCGAAACCGCGCGCCAGTGACCTGGTTCGGTTTCGCTCGGGCGATCGCGGCAGCGGTGGGATCGGCGCGCTTGATCATGCCGGTCGACTCCGCTGCCTTTCCCCGCCCGGCGACCCGGCCTGCGTACTCGGTTCTCGACGTGAGCCGCTTCGAGTTGCGCGTTGCTAGAAGCGTGGAAGACTGGCGCGATGGCCTCGACGATTGTCTTACCCGTCTCGGAGCAGTAGGAGCTGGGGAATGAGGGCGCTGATCACCGGCATCACGGGCTTCGCTGGCTCGCACCTGGCCGAGTTTCTGCTTGCGGAGCATCCCGAGCTGGAGGTGGCGGGAACGTTCCGATGGCGCTCGCCGATGGGCAACGTCAGGAGCTTTCGAGAGCGCGTGACGCTGCTCGAGACGGATCTGCGCGACTACACCTCGATGCACCGCACACTCGACAAGCTGCGGCCCGACATCATCTTCCATCTTGCTGCGCAGAGCTACGTCCCGGCGAGTTGGACCGGTCCGGCGGAGACCCTGACCACCAACATCATCGGTCAGACCTACCTCTTCGAGGCGGTGCGCAGCCTCGGCATCGACCCGGCGATCCAGATTGCCGGGTCCAGCGAGGAATACGGTCTGGTGAACCGCGACGAGATCCCGATCACCGAGTCGAACCCGCTGCGGCCGCTGTCACCCTACGCGGTCTCGAAGGTCGCCCAGGACTATCTCGGCTACCAGTACGAGAAGAGCTACGGCCTGCACATCGTGCGCACGCGTGCCTTCAATCACACTGGGCCGCGTCGGGGCGATGTGTTCGTAGCCTCCAACTTTGCCCGCCAGATTGCGCTGGTCGAGGCGGGGCGCTGTGAGCCGGTGCTGCGCGTTGGCAACCTCGATGCCATTCGCGACTTCACCGACGTCCGCGACATTGCCAGGGGCTACTACCTCGCCGCGACCCTCGGCGAGCCGGGTGAGGTCTACAACCTCGCGTCCGGGCGCGGTGTCTCCATCAGGGAGCTCCTCGATACACTGCTGGGTCTGTCGGAGGTCGCAGTCGAGATCGAGACGGATCCCGAACGCATGCGACCCTCCGATGTCGAGATCCTGATCGGTGACGCGAGCAAGTTCCGCGACGCCACGGGTTGGGTGCCTGGCATTCCGCTCCAGCAGACGCTGGAGGATCTACTCGAGCACTGGCGGGATCGGATTCCAAGATGAGCGACGAAACGGCGACGATCGACGGAGAGGATCTCGATTCCGAGCGGTTGTTGGTTTTCTACGATCGGCTGCGGGACCGGATGGAGGTGAGCCTGTCTCGCCGCGTCGGCGACCGTGCCTCGGAGGCCCTGCTCGCGGCGCCAGACCTGTTCATCCTGCTGGTGCGGATGTTTTTCGATCGTGAGGTGCCGCAGTCGACGCGGGCACTGATTGGTGGTGCGCTGGCCTACTTCGTGTTGCCTGTGGACCTCCTTCCCGAGGCGCTGCTCGGCTTTGGTGGATTTCTCGATGACGTCGTGATCGCGGCGACCGTCGTGAGTCACGTGCTGACCGAAGACATGGAGGACGTGGTGACCCGGCATTGGAGCGGATCGCGCCGTTTTCAGGAGGTGCTTGCCGACGCAGCCCGAGCCGCGGACTCGCTGCTCTCAAGCCGCCTGCAGGGCCGGCTAGCCCGGGTCCTGACGCGCTGGGGATTGCGAGTCGGAGGCCCGACGCACTAGCGGGTGGCGCGGTGGCCATGGCTGTGAGGCGGGGTCGAGGTCGGAGCGCGCTCATGCCACGCCCCCCGCTAGTATTCCTTCCCTCCGGGGGGCGCTCGCCGCGCAGGCCCGGAACCCCAGGTCGACTAGTGTCGAGGTGTCTCCATTCGGCACCGTTCCACTTGTGAAATTTTTCACAAGCGGGTACTGTATAGCGCTGGCACAGCGACGTCCGTCCGTTGACGGGGTTGCCTGACGCCAGTCGTCTTTTACGGAAGATCGTCGCTTATGTCCGAGGAAGCTACCGCTGCGGGTCCGTCGCCGGACCCGGGCGTTCCCTCACCGCGCGAGCCAGCTTCTGCGAGCGGGGTGCGCCAGATCGTCGGGCTGTTCGTGGTCCCTCTATTGGTGGTCATCATGTGCGTGGGGGTGTTCGTCCTCTTCGGCTGGGTCGCCTACGATCGCCAGTCGGTAGGCGACTACCTGAACGACCTGCGCGACAATCGCTCCTTCTTCGCGCACCGCCGCAAGCAGGCGGCCTACGAGTTGTCGAAGATTCTCAGCGCCGATCCGGAGGCGCTGAACGAGGAGCCGGGTGGCGAGGTCGAGCTGCGCCGCCTGTTCGAGCGCACCGAGGACATCTGGGTACGCCGCTATCTCGCCCTGGTTCTGGGCCACATCGAGGATCGCGAGGCCGTACCGCTACTCATCGACGCGGCCGGCGGCGAAGATTCCCAGACTCGGATCTATGCGCTGATGTCGCTCGGTTCGATCGGAGACCGACGCGGCCTCGCCGCGGTTCAGGCCGGTATCGCAGACAGCGACGCCGGCATTCGCAAGACCGCAGCGTATGCGTTAGGTGGGTTTGACGAGCCACAGGTTGCGGACTCGCTGGCGGTGCTGGTCGAAGACCCGGTGGCGGACGTGCGTTGGAACGCGGCGTTGGCCCTCTCAGAACTCGGGCGCGACGAGGGGGTTGAGGTCCTCGAGCAGATGCTCGATCGCCGCTTCCTGTCCCAGGTGCCCGAGATCACTCCCCTGCAGCAGGAAGAGGCGATGATCGGCGCGCTACGCGCGCTGGTGAGGCTGGAGCAGTCCGGGAAACTCGAGCTGGTCTCTGTGCTCGCCGAGGAGGACCCCAGCCTGAAGGTTAGACAGGCGGCAATCAAGGCCCGAAGGGCCCTGCGGTCGGAAGGATAGAGCAAGCTACAGAACCGTCGAAACAGGGCGCTTCGAGGGCGTCGGCATCGGGGTTGACACCCCTCTGGCGATTCGAAACCATACGCGCGATCCCGGGGACGCCCAGTCCCAAACCAGACGAGGAAACGGCAGATGGCTGAACAAGATTCAGGTGCGTCGAGCGGCGGGCTCAAGGGCTTTACCCGGCGCGGCTTCTTCTCCTGGGCAGCGGTGGGCTGGGTCGGCTTTTCGGCCGCCATGGGCGGCTGCCTGACGGCATGGGGACGCTTCATGTTCCCCAACGTGCTCTTCGAGCCTCCCACGCGCTTCAAGGTCGGGCCGCCCGAGGACTTCACGGAGGGCATGGTCGACGAGCGCTTCAAGGAGACCCGCGGTATCTGGGTGATTAACGAAGGTGGCCAGCTCTACGCGCTGATCGCCATCTGTACTCACCTCGGCTGCCCGCCGAACTGGCTCGCCGAGCAGAACAAGTTTAAGTGCCCCTGCCACGGCAGCGGGTACTACAAGACCGGCGTCAACTTCGAGGGGCCGACGCCGCGGCCGCTCGAGAGAGCCGCCATTTCGATCGATCCAACCGACGGCCAGGTGGTCATCGACTTGGTTCAGAAGTTCCTTCACGAGGCGGGTCAGTGGAACGACCCAGCCTCTTTCGTTCAGCTGTAACGGCGCGAGATCGGGGCGAGCATGCTGAATTTCCTGCAGAAGGCGATCGTCAAGTCTCAGGTCTGGAAGTCGATCTTCCGGGTCGGGATCCCTACCGACAACCGCAAGCGAGCCCTGGCGATGCTGGGCAACGTGGTGCTGCATCTTCACCCGGTGAAGGTGAAGAAGTCGGGTATCAGGATGAGCTACACCTGGTGCATGGGAGGGACGGCTTTCTTTCTCTTCCTGGTCGAGACCATCACCGGGTTGCTGCTGATGTTCTATTACCGGCCGACCATCGAGTACGCCTACGTCGACATGGTGGACCTGCGCGAGGCGGTCGCCTTCGGCATCATGCGCGAGCTGCACCGGTGGGGTGCGCACGCCATGGTCATCGCTGTGTGGCTGCACATGTTCCGGGTCTTCATGACCGGTTCGTACAAGCCTCCGCGCGAGTTCAACTGGAACGTAGGCGTTCTGCTGCTAGTGATGACCCTGATGCTGTCGTTCACCGGCTACCTCCTTCCCTGGGATCAGCTCGCCATCTGGGCGATCACCGTCGGCTCGAACATGGCCCGTGCGACGCCGCTACTCGGCGCTGAGGGTCCGGGTGCCGCCTTTCTCACGTTGGGGGGGCAGAACCTGGTCCACGTCGGCAGCGATGCGCGGTTCGGGTTGATCGCCGGCCGAGTCATCGGTGGTGCCACGCTGTTGCGCTTCTACGTGCTGCACTGCGTCGGCATCCCGCTCATCGCCGCGTTCCTGATGGCCGTTCACTTCTGGCGCGTCCGTAAGGACGGTGGAATCTCGGGGCCCGTCTGATGCAGTTCCTCGCCGATTTCGTCAACTTTCTGTCGGCCCCGCAGTGGTCCTTCAGCCTGTCGCTGGTTGCCTTCTGGTTGATGTTCCGCTCCAAGAAGTTGTGGTCGAAGGCCGGCGGGGTCGCCATGCTAATCGGTGGTACGGGGTACTTCTTGGTCAGCCTGGCGAGTCCGGATTTTCGACTGATCGTCACCAAGGCGGACAACGTTCCGATCGTGATGATGGTCTTTCTGGTGGGCTACTTTCTCTGGCTGGCCATGAACAAGGCCCACACCAACGACGACCTCGCTGCCGAGGGCGAGCCCACCTTCGAAAAGAGCGAGTCCCAGGACCGCATCTTCACCTGGCCGGACCTGGTCTTCTCCGAGTTCATTTGCATGGTGATCCTCACCATCGTGATGGTGGTGTGGTCGATCGTGCTTATGGCACCCCTGGAAGAGCCGGCGAACACGTCGGTTGCACCGAATCCATCGAAGGCGCCGTGGTACTTCCTGGGGCTGCAGGAGATGCTGGTCTACTTCGACCCGTGGATGGCCGGCGTTGTATTGCCGAGCCTGATCATTCTGGGGTTAATGGCGGTTCCATATATCGACACGAATAAGAAGGGCAACGGCTACTTCACATTCAAGGAGAGAAAGACAGAAATCCTGCTTTTCAACTTCGGCTATCTCATCCTGTGGATCCAGCTGATCGTCATTGGCACCTTCCTGCGCGGTCCGAACTGGAACTTCTTCGGTCCCTACGAATACTGGGACCTGGCGAAGGTCGAGCCACTGATCAACGTCGATGTTGCCGATTTCTTCTGGATACGACTCCTCGGTATCGGTCACCCGTCACATTGGCTCCTGCGCGAGTCACCGGGGCTGATTCTCGTAGCCCTCTATATGTTGGTGCTGCCGGTGATGCTGCCGAAGGTCTCGAAGTACTTCAAACGCTTCTACGACGAAATGGGTCCGTCGCGCTACTACATCGGCATCTCGCTGGTGCTCATCATGATGAGCATGCCGATCAAGATGTATCTCCGCTGGATGTTCAACCTCAAGTACTTCGTGCACATCCAAGAGTTCTTTCTCAACATTTGACCGAGCGCCGCGAGATTCAGATCGAAGCCTCTAGCCAGCAAGCCTCCTGAAAGGAAGAGCCGTGGCAAGTCCCACTCCACCGCAAAAAACCCCAGATCGTCATTACGACTTCCGGGACATGAACGTCTGGTTCGCCATTAGCTCGTTGGGGCTTCTGGCGGTAACGCTGTGGATGGTTCTCGGCGACTTCGGACGTCCGTGGAAGCGGTATCAGGCTGAGTTTCGCGATCTCGAGCGCGCGTCGATCGTCGCCGAGATGGAGGCCGAACGTCAGGCGTTGAACCAGGAGTCGCTCACAGCGGTGCAGCAGGAGCTGACCGCCGAGCGCGAGCGCTTGGATGGTCGGCGCGGCGAGATCGACGAGCTCGAGTCCAACCTGGAGAGTCTCGACCGCCAGCTGTTCGCCGCGGACGCCCAGATGCGAGCCACCAAGTCGGTGCTCGACGCCGGCAAGTACGAATATGACGCGGCCCTGCAGAGCGGTGACGAGGGCGCCATCGAAAACGAGAAGGCCCGCAACGACGGCCTGACCGAGAAGTGGATCGCCGAGACCCGCGTGGTCGAGGACATCCAGGGCCAGATCGCAGACGGGCAGACCGCTCTTGAGGAGGAGCGGGCCGGGCTGACGGCGTCGGAAGGCAAGCTCGCGGATCTCAACTCGGCGCTGGACGGTCTCGAGACGCGTCTCGCCACGGTGGAGAAGAGCCTCGACTACTTCCTGGTCAACGCCCCTCTCATGGACATGCTGGCGCCATCGCTGAAGATCGAGCAGGTGATGCTGTCGGGACTGTTCCACGACATCAACTTCACCACCATTGACCGGGTCGACCGCTGCATGACGTGCCATGTCGCCGCCGACCGCGAGGGCTTCGACGGCGAGGAGTGGGCCGAACCCTTCCGCTCGCACCCCCGCCTAGATCTCTTCGTCTCCGACGCTTCGCCCCACAACTACAGCGACTTCGGCTGCACCGTGTGCCACTCGGGCCTCGACCGGGCGACCGACTTCGTACGCGCTGGCCACAGCCCGGTGACGGAGGATCAGAAGGCCGAGTGGGAGGGCGAGTACGGCTGGAAGTACGAGAAGTACCTCGAGACCCCGATCCACCCGACTCCACTGTCCGAGGCCGGCTGCCTGTCCTGCCACGCTGACCAGGTGTGGGTCCCGCGTTCCAACGTCGTAGACCGTGGCCGCAAGCTGGTCACCAAGATGGGGTGCTACGGCTGCCACAACATCGGCTACGAGGCCTACGAGGATCTTCCCAAGGTCGGCCCCGACCTGCGCAAGGTGGCCTCGAAAACCAACGCCGGCTGGGCAGCGAAGTGGATCGAAACTCCGCGCGACTTCCGCCAGACCACCTGGATGCCGCATTTCTTCTATCAGGAGAACATCGCCGGCGACCAGAACAAGGCCTTCCAGCGAGCCGAGATCGAATCCGCGGTGGACTATCTGTGGGAGAACTCCGCAGCGGCAACCTACGCCTCGGTTCCATCGGGCAACTCAGGGCGTGGTGAAGAGCTTTTCAACTCGGTGGGCTGCACCGGGTGTCACGTGATCGACGCCGAGAACCCGCGCGAGTTCTACTTCGAGAGTCTCGAGAGGCTGCACGGTCCGAACCTGCTTGGCGTCGGCTCAAAGGTCTCCGCCGAGTGGCTCTACGCCTGGATCCAGGATCCTAAACAGTACCGACCCGATACCGCGATGCCGAATCTTCGGCTCAGCGACCAGGAAGCCGCCGACGTCGTCGCCTTCCTGATGCAGAGCCGCAAGACAGACTGGGAGAACCTCGGCCGTGAGTCGGTCGACGCGGCGGCCAGGGGAGACCTGATCAAGGCCTATCTGCGTACGACGATGACGATCGAGCAGAGCGAAGCGCGCTTGGCGGAGATGTCGGACCCGGAGCAGCGCCAGTACCTTGGCCGGCAGACTATCGCCAAGTACGGCTGCGCGGGCTGTCACACCATCGGCGGCTTCGAAGACGCCAAGCCGATCGGCGTGGAGCTGACCGAAGAGGCGGCCAAGCCCTTGCATCTGTTCGACTTCGGCCACTCCCACGACGTGCCTCACACCAAGTACGACTGGATCCGCACGAAGCTGCAGCGGCCACGCTACTGGGATCACGGCAAGGAGCTCGTCAAAGGCTACGAAGAGCTCTACCGGATGCCGAACTTCGGGATGTCGCGCACCGAGGCCGACGCGGTGACGACCCTGCTCATGGGCTTCACCAAGGAGTCGGTGATCGAGCAGCGCAAGGCGGGCGACCCCACCACCGGGCCGGCTTTGGCAGCGGGTCGAAGGCTGGTCACGCGGCTGAACTGCCAGGGGTGCCACATCATCGAGGGTGACGGCCGCCGTATCGCCGAGGCGATGGCCGACGACTCGAATCTGCCGCCAAACCTTGCTTCGCAGGGAGCCCGTACGCAGGCTGACTGGCTGTTCGGCTTCCTTCACGATCCATCGAGCGTCCAGCTGCGGCCTTGGCTCGACGTGCGAATGCCGACATTCGAGTTCTCTGACGAGAACGCCAACACGATGATCGCCTACTTCGCGGCGCTCGACGAGGCGACGCCGTTCGCGTCCGATCCGCCGTCACCCTCGCGCCGCAACACTGCGCTGGGCGGCGAGATCTTCGGCATGTTGCAGTGCGGTCGCTGTCACCCAGCCGGCCCCGAGGCCCTCGCGGCTCTCGGTGGCGGCGAAGCCGACCTCGCACCGTCGCTATTGCTCGCCAAGGACCGGCTGCGCCACGAATGGGTTCCGGAGTGGATCAAAGATCCACAGCTCTGGGTACCCGGCACGCGCATGCCGACCAACTTTCCCCTGCAGAACGGGGAGCTCGTGTCGCCGTTGCCGATGGCCATCGACCAGCCAACGTTCGACGATCAGAAGTCGCGCATGATGCGCCACTTCGGGTCCGAGGACGAGCTCAAAGAGTTCCTCGGCGACGTCGATCAGGTCTCGGCCGTTCTGCGCGACTACCTATGGAGCTTGTAAGGCTGCGATTCCACTACGGGCTCACGAAAAGAACCCGGTCCGCAGCCTCGATTCCAGTACAAGGAGGTTTTGAGAATGAAGCATGAAAACTGGAGGCTCGCCCTCCCGTTCCTAGCCGTGGCCCTCATCGGGCTGGTCGGCTGTGGTGGCGGCGGCGACACCGACTCGGCACCGACCGCGCCGGCCGTCGCGACCGCACCTGCCCTCGACCCGTCGCAGACGGGCTCTGTCTCTGGCACCATCACCGTTGCCGGCGGCGAGGATCCGGACTCCGAGATTCAGATGGACGCCGATCCGGTGTGTGCCGGCCTCCATGACGGTGCCGTGCACTCGGAGACACACGTTGCCGACGATTCCGGCAACCTCGCCAACGTCCTGGTCGCCGTGAAGGGCGTATCGGGCAGCTTCGGAGCACCCGGCGAGGCCGCGACGCTCACTCAGCAGGGCTGTGTCTACGTGCCTCGCGTCCAAGGTGTCCTGATCGGCCAGACGCTGAAGGTCATCAATCAGGATCCGACGCTGCACAACGTCCATGCGACGCCGTCCGCGAACCCTGAGTTCAATCAGGCCCAGCCCTTCCAAGGCATGGAGCTCGAGCGCACCTTCGATTCGGCCGAGGTCATTCCGGTCAAGTGCGACGTGCATCCCTGGATGCAGTCCTACATCGGCGTCGTCGACAACCCGTTCTTCGCCGTGACCGGCGCGGACGGCAGCTTTTCCATCTCCGGCGTGCCGGCGGGCAGCTATACCGTCGAGGCGTGGCATGAGAGTCTCGGTACACAGTCCGGACAGGTGACGATCGAGGCCGGCGGCTCCGCCAGCCTGGATCTCGGCTTCGGAGGTTGATGAACTAACGGTGCGGGGGCGATCGGATCGCCTCCGCGCGTTTGATCGATTGGACGGGAGATGAAAGCCGGAGCTGCGCAGATGAGCCACGAGGTCGGTTGGAGCGACCTCAGCGAGTTGACGAAACCTCGCATCACGCTGATGGTGTTGATCACCATGGCGGCGGGGGCGTTTCTGGCCGCGCCCATGGCGGTCCCGAGCCTTGCTGTGCTCGAGGCGATTGTCGCGACCGGCATCCTCGCGAGCTGCGCGTCGGCGCTTAATCAGGTCATCGAGGTGCGCCAGGACGCGCGCATGGACCGCACCGCCGATCGACCGATCGCGGCGGGCCGTGTCGATCGTGGTTTGGTGCTCGTTGTCTGCAGTGTGCTGACGGTGCTGTCGGTGCTCCTTCTGGCTTGGCGGGTCAACCCACTCGCTGCAGCGCTGGGTGCCGCGACTTCGTTCTCCTATCTCTTTCTGTATACGCCGCTGAAGACGAAGACACCGATCTCCACCCTGGTAGGCGCCGTGCCGGGTGCGCTGCCCCCCGTCATCGGCTGGGCGGCAGCTGCCGGGCGACTCGATCTCGGTGCCTGGGTGCTTTTCGGCATCGTCTTCTTTTGGCAGATCCCTCATTTCTTGGCCATCGGCTGGATGCACCGAGAGGACTACGAACGAGGGGGCTTCCCCATCCTCCCGGTTCTCGATCGCACTGGTGGGCGGACCTCGTTTTGGATGCTCATCACTAGTGTGATGCTCGTCCTGCTGACGGCGGTCTCCCCGTCGCTCGGTTTCGGCGGGACGATCTTTCTGGTCGGCTCGACGGTCGCCGGGCTCGCGTTCCTCTGGACGTCGGTCGGATTCGCCAGAGATCGGTCGAAGTCTGCGGCTCGCCGGGTGCTCTTGGGCTCGGTGCTTTACATCCCGGTCGTGTTCGGGCTGTCGCTCCTGGAGCATGTTCCAGGGCTCGGAGGATAGAGACTTATGGAACCTGCAACCACCGACTCCCACGCCGACGCTCACGAGGAGCACCACGAGGAGAGCTTCTGGCGGAAGTACGTCTTCTCCCAGGATCACAAGATGATCGGCATCCAGTACGGGTTGACCGCGCTGGTGTTCATGCTCCTCGGCTTCTGCTTGATGCTGCTCATGCGGTGGCAGCTGGCGTATCCGGGCAAGCCGATCCCAGCGATCGGCGGACTCTTCGGGGCCGACAACGCACCCGGCGGCATCATGCTGCCGGAGTTCTACAACCAGCTCGGCGCGATGCACGGCACCATCATGGTGTTCATGGCTGTCGTTCCGCTGCTCGTCGGCGCCTTCGGCAACTACGTGGTTCCGCTTCAGATCGGCGCGCCCGACATGGCGTTCCCGAAGCTGAACATGGCGAGTTACTGGTGCTTCCTGCCTGGCGGGCTTTTGATGGCGTCGAGCTTCTTTCTGCCGGGCGGCGCGGCTCGGTCGGGTTGGACGTCCTATCCGCCGCTATCGGTCCTCGAGGACGGGCAGACGGTCTGGCTGTTCGGAATGATCCTGCTCATCACGTCTTCACTTCTGGGCGCCGTAAATTTCCTGGTCACCATCATTCAGATGCGCGCGCCGGGGCTTACCTGGATGCGGCTTCCCTTTTTCGTTTGGGCACAGCTCGTGACCTCGTTCCTACTTCTGCTGGCCTTCCCACCGCTGGAGGCGGCGGGAGTTCTGCAGCTCTTCGATCGCCTCGTCGACACGAGCTTCTTCATGCCCGACGGCCTCGTGATCAGCGGTGAGATGGAGGATTTCAGGAGCGGGGGCGGCAGCCCGTTGCTCTGGCAGCACTTGTTCTGGTTTCTGGCCCATCCCGAGGTCTACGTTCTCGTGCTGCCCGCCATGGGAATGGTCGGAGAGATCATCGCCAACAACACCCGCAAGCCCATCTGGGGCTACAAGTCACTGGTGTACTCGGTGGTTTTTCTCGGCTTCATGTCATTCATCGTCTGGGCCCATCACATGTTCATGACCGGCATGGGCACAGTGATCAGCGCCTTCTTCCAGACTACGACGATGATCATCTCCATTCCCTCGGTGATCATCCTGACGTGTCTGCTGCTGTCGCTGTGGGGCGGCTCGATTCGCTTCAACACGCCGATGCTCTTCGCGCTGGCGTTTCTCCCCATGTTCGCGATCGGCGGTCTGACCGGCCTGCCCCTCGGGCTGACGGCGTCGGACATCCCGCTGCACGACACGTACTACGTTATCGGCCACTTCCACTACGTTGTGGCTCCGGGCACGATCTTCGCCATCTTTGCCGGGATCTACTATTGGTACCCGAAGGTGACGGGTCGCAAGATGTCGGAACTGCTCGGCAAGCTGCACTTCTGGCCGTCCCTCCTGTTCATCAACGGCATCTTCTTCCCGATGCTCATCCAGGGCATGGCCGGATTGTCGCGACGCCTGTACGACGGTGGGCTGACCTACGAGTTCGCCAAGGACGTCATGGTGTGGAACAAGATGATGACCTGGTCGGCCTTCGGACTCGCAGTGGTGCAGATCTTTTTCATCGTCAATTTCTTCATGAGCTTGAAGACTGGCGAGAAAGTCGGGGGCAACCCCTGGAGAGCAACGACGCTGGAATGGACGGACGCGCCGTCGCCACCGATCGGCCATGGCAACTTTCCGAAGATCCCGACCGTCTTCCGGCCCGCCTATGAGTACAGCGCTCCGGGCTCCGATGAGGACTTCACGGCGCAGAGCCAGCCACAGGAGGCCTGAAGATGTCAGTCGTCATCCCGTACAACGTAGACCCGAATCCCGAAACGGGCCTGTATAACGCGAAGCTGGGCGTTTGGCTGTTTCTCGCTTCCGAGGTGATGCTCTTCGGAGCATTGTTCTCGACCTACATCCTGCTCAGGACCGCCGCTCCCGCCTGGCCGACCGGCTCCGACATTCTCAATGTCCCAGTCGCCTTCGTGAACACCCTCGTGCTGATCGCCTCGAGTGTGACGATGGTCATGTCGTGGGCCTCGCTCAAGCTCAACGATTTCGCCAAGTACAAGCTCTACATGGGCATCACGTGCCTGTGCGCGCTTGCCTTCCTGGGTATCAAGGCCTACGAATACGGCACCAAGTTCTCGCACGGTGACTTTCCCGCGAACTCGACCTTCCTCGGCATCTACTTCGTGCTGACCGGGCTTCACATGCTGCACGTCATCGGCGGGCTGATCGTCAACGGCTACCTCTGGGGGCCGGGCTCGAAGATGTTTCAGACCGAACCGGACCGCTTCGCTAATCGAATCGAGGTGGCCGGGCTGTACTGGCATTTCGTCGACCTGGTCTGGATCTTCCTGTTCCCGGTCCTCTATCTCCTGCCTGGAGCTGGCGTTGTCGCCGGAGGAGGCCACTGATGAGCGGTCACAGCCCGGAAGAGATTCGCGCCTCGGTCAAGGTCTACATGCTGGTTTTCGGCGCGCTCGCCGTCGGGACCGTCGTCACGGTCCTGGCGAGCTACCTCGACATTCCGATAGGTCTCGCGATCACGCTGGCGTTGCTGATCGCGGCGGTGAAGGCGTCGTTGGTCGCACTCTTCTTCATGCACTTGAAGGGCGAAGTCCGGACGATCATGTGGACGCTGATGATCACTGCCCTGTTCTTTGTCGTCCTGATCGCGGTGCCGCTGTCCGGCTACGCCGATTCGCTGAGCATCCAGTGGAGCTCTTGGGGCCTGGGTCACTGAGCATGTCTCTAGGTGCTGTTCACATCCTCTTCATCACGATCTGTACCGTGCTTGCGGTGGGGACCGGATCGTGGGGCCTACGCGGCTTTGTCGCAGACGGTTCGATACTCGGCCTCGTTTACGGGTTGCTGTCGCTCGTGGCGGTACCCGTGCTTATGACCTACGGCGTCCGTGTGCGGCGCAAGCTCAAGGAGCTCCCGCGATGAAGCGTGTGCTAGTAGCTCTTTGTCTCGGCCTGGTGGTGGTTCTTGCTCTGCCTGGTACTGCGTCCGCGTGCCAGGCGTGTTTCGGCGATCCCAACGACGCGGCGACGAAGGGCATGAACAACGCCATTCTCTTTCTTTTGGGCGTGGTCGGCCTGGTTCAGGTCGGTTTCGTCAGTCTCTTCTGGCAGTTTCGGAAACGTGCCAAGTATCGCGAGGACCGGAAGAAGAGTCTTCAGGTCCTGCGCGGAGGAATCCATTGATGAAGGACTTTCTCAACCTTCCTCCCGATTGGTCGGCTCACGGGGCCCCGATCGACAACCTGATCGCCCTGATCCACTGGGTCATGCTGATCCTCTTCGTTGGATGGGGTGCTTACTACATCTTGGTGCTCATCAAGTTCCGAGCCGGCGCGAGCCCGAAGGCGGACTATCACGGCGCGAAGGGCACGATCTCGAAGTACGTCGAAGTCGCAGTCGTCGTATTCGAGGTGGCCATTCTCGTCGCCTTCGCGTTTCCGTTGTGGAACGAGCGTGTCGCCGAACTCCCTGACGAGAACGAGTCCGAACGCATACGTGTCGTCGCCGAGCAGTTCGCCTGGAACTTCCACTATCCTGGCGCCGACGGCGAGTGGGGACGGACCGCTCCCGAGCTGGTGGATACGGCAGCCAACCCGCTCGGCCTGGATCGCGACGATCCGGCTTCCGCGGACGACATCCACACGCTGAACAACCTCTACCTTCCTGTCGACAAGCCGATCATCCTCTACCTCACCTCGAAGGACGTGATCCACAGCCTCAACTTGCCCTACCTGCGGGTGAAGCAGGACACGATTCCGGGCCAGACGATTCCGGTCCACTTCGTCGCCAAGCAGACCGGGGAGTCGGAGGTCGCGTGTGCCCAGCTGTGCGGATTGACTCACTACCGGATGAAGGGCTTCCTTCATATCCAGTCGCAGCAGGACTATCAGAGCTGGCACGACGAGCGGACGCAGGCCGCGGCCGCAGCAGCGGCTGCCGCCGGAATGTAGCGAACCGGTCAGACCGTAGCGAGCGTACTCGTGAGCATCGGCGACCTACCGACGCTCAACGCGAGCCTCAACGCGCTCAGCTTCGCGCTGCTGATCCTGGGCTACGGCTTCATCCGCCAGGGAAACCGGGAGGCGCATCGCAACTGCATGCTCGCCGCCTTCGGCGTCTCGTGCCTTTTTCTTCTTTCCTACCTGGTCTACCACTACAACGCCGGGAGCGTGCCATACCCTGGGACGGGCTGGCTGCGGGTCTTCTATCTGACGATTCTGATCACGCACATCCCGCTTGCGGTTCTGGTGCCGGTGTTAGCTCTCGTCACTCTCGTGCGTGGGTTACGAGATCGGCTCGACAAGCACGTGGCGATCGCGCGGTGGACGCTGCCTATATGGATGTACGTGTCACTGACCGGCGTCATCATCTACGCCATGCTGTATCTCTTTCCGGCCTGATAGCCATCAGGCCGGAAGGAGACATGTCTTTGGCGCCGAGGACGGCGCTTGTGAGCTGCGCGCGGCCCGCGTCCGGTTTTGGTGAAGGTTCGTAGTTCTCTTCAGGGCCTTCTGAGCGATAGAGGACGCAAACCTGCGTGACATAGTGGCATTTCGCTTGCATAGAGGGTTGCCGGGGGACCTGCTTTGACACCTCGTTCATCGATCCGATTGCTTCCGATACTCGTTCTGCTAGCGGGACTCTTGGCTCCGCCCGTGGTCGCTGCGGAGGCGGAGACGCGCTACCTGTGGCCGTCTCATCATCGGGCGTTTCTCGACGACGGGCCTGGGTGGCTGTTGACAGCTGCGCAGCGCGACGCCTTCGCCGCCGCCAGCGAAGAAGAGCGCGGCGCGACCATCGTGGTTTTTTTTGCCGATCCGGATCCGTCGACCGAGCGTAACCAGCTTCAGGCGGCCATCGATCGACGCCTTGCGTTGGTCCGCCACGAGTTCTCCGACTTGCTCGATGAGCGGGCGAGGGTGTTGTTTCTGAAGGGTCCACCCGCCGAGCGAGAGGTGATCGCCTGCGATCAGACTTTCGTGCCGCTCGAGATCTGGCGCTACGGAAACCCCGAAGAGCCCAAGCTCATGCGTCAGTTCGTGCTCTACGAGCCGGCAGAGGACGAGCCTTGGCGGCTGTGGCTACCGCTCGACTCGAAGCGGGTGTTGTACGGCAAGGAGATGGGCTACTGGATGCTGCAGGTCGCGGAGATCACGGGTGGTCGTACCGGTCCTCGCTTCGACAAGCAGCTGTGCAGGCAGGTGCGCAAGGTCGATCGCGCGACGGGGATCGAAGCGCTGTACGGTTTCGAGAAGAACCGCCCCTCGAATGCCGACGTGCTGAAGCTCTTCGAGCCGCCGGCCGATCGCGGCCGGTGGGCTCGCGAGGCCCTGTCCACGCCCTTGCCTCCCGACCTCGCCGACCGGTTGCAGGTCGAGACGCCGGAGGTCTACTTCCCCGAGAGACAAGGGCAACGCATGGTTTCGCGGATGCTGTTACGCATTCCGGTGGAGGCGGGTCTCGGGGTGTTCGAACAAGACCTCGAGCGCGAGCTGCGCGTCAAGCTTGAAGGGCACGTTGAGCGAGACGGACAGCACTTCGAGAGCTTCTACATGCGGTACCAGGTCCCGGTCGAGGGCGAGGCGCCGGAGCTGGCTCTGGTGTTCGAGCGTCTCCTGCGCTCCGAGGACGACTTTCTGGTGCGAGTGAAAGTCATCGACGAGATTGGTGGTGCGGTGGCGCACACCGCGGTTGGGTTCCGGGTGCCCAACGAGCCCGAGGATCACGCGGATCTACCGCCGGAAGTGACCGTCGCCCAGGGCGAGGTCGTGATGCCGGAGCGTGTAGCCGGGGTCGACAGCCTGGTCATCATTCCGCCGGAGACGGACGTGGTTATCGGTCTGTGGAGAGTCGAGACGCTGATCGCCGGTGAGCAGATTCGCAAGGTCGTATTCCTGCTGGACGGCAAGGCCCAAATGACTCGCTCCAGGCGACCTTTCGAGGCCGAGCTGCGGCTCGCGAAGTATCCCACCGAGCAGATCGTGAGCGTCGAGGGCTACGACGCTGACGGCGACCTGATCGCCTCCGACGAGGTGATCTTGAATCAGCAGCGCGGCCAGCTGGAAGTCAAGATCCTCGATCCGAAGGCAGGCGGATTCGTGACTGGGTCGGTGCTCGCGCGGGCGTCGGTCGTCGTTCCTGAGGAGAAGCAGATCTCCAAGGTCGAGTTCAAGGTCAACGACGAGCTGCAGGCGAGCCTGGTCAAGCCTCCCTGGCAGGCCGAGATAGAGGCTCCTGAGGTCCGGGGGCAGGGCGACGTCAGCTATCTCACGGTCTCGGCTCTGCTCGGCGACGGGACCATGGCAGAGGACGTGATGTTCCTCAACCAGCCCGACTATCTGGAGGAGGTCGAGGTCGATCTCGTCGAGCTCTACACCACGGTCGAGGGTGATCCCAATCAATCGCTCAGCGAGAGTGACTTCACGGTGACCGAGGACGGTCGCAGGCAGAACATCCTGCGCTTCGAGCTCGTCGAGGATCTTCCGATCACGATCGGCATCACAATCGATACATCGGGTTCGATGATCGAGTCGCTCGCCGAAGCCAAGACCGCCGCCGTCGACTTCCTCGACAACATCATCACGCCCAAGGACCAGTCCTTCGCGGTCAGCTTTTCGAACTTCCCGATTCTCCTGATGACGCGAACGTCGGACGTCGGTGCGGTCGAGACGGCGCTCGAGGATCTGCACGCGGTTGGCAACACGGCACTGCACGATGCCATCGTGACCAGTCTCTACTACTTCCGTGGGGTTCGGGGTCGGCGCGCCTTGGTGCTGCTATCCGACGGAGAGGACACTGCCAGCGGCATCCCGTTCAAGGACTCCCTCGACTACGCGCGTCGTAGCGGCGTTTCGATCTACACCATCGGACTGAACATCGGTCGTACCCAGATGGGAATTCGCGGCAATTTGAACCAGTTGGCGAAAGAGACCGGCGGCAGGTCGTTCTTCATTCGGAAAGCGTCCGAGCTGCAAACGATCTATGCGCAGATCGACAAGGAGCTGCGCAGCCAGTATCTGTTGGCGTATTCGTCCGATGCTGCTCAGGACAAGCGCGAGTTTCGTACGGTTCAAGTCAAGGTCAAGGGTCGGCTCAAGGCGCGAACGATCAGCGGCTACTATCCCTGAGTCCGTCTGGAGGCGCGCTGCCGCGAACTTTTGGGGGCTTTGTTCCGTAGGACTTTGTCAGGTTGTCTCGACCGACCCAAGCGATCCGCCTCAGAGCTGGCGCAGCCGCCCGCTGGGCACTCACCGTGACTCTTGTGGCATCGCCGGCGGTCGCCGAGGAGTTTCGATTTCTCGGCCTGGATCGTACCTACGCGGGCTTCGTGCAGGAGCTTGCGCCTGTGGATATGGGAGTGGCAACCTTGATTCTGCGCAGCCCCGAGCACGAGCTGACCCTGGAAGAGCACGCGGTTACGCTCGAGCCGTTGGCGGATGGCGAGCATCGGATCGGCATCCACCTAAGCTTCAATGGCCACGGGCTCCTGGACGCGGATCTCAAAGTCGGCGTGGTTCAGGGCAAGCTCGCGGACGAGATCACTCTTCCCAGTCAGGCTCTCGACCTGGAGGGTCGGGTCTTGATCGAGCCGTCGACCGAGGGTTGGACGATCACGGTCCTCGAGGGGCCCGAGAGCGTTACGGTCGAGCTCGAGAGCCAGCTGGCGTCGCGTATGGTGCCGTTGTGCAAGCAGATGGCCCTGGTTCTCGTGCGCTTCGACTGTGGCGCCTTGGAGGAAGCGATGTCGCGCGTTACAGTGCCAATGCCGGCCCCCGGCGAGCAGTTCTTTCTCGCTCGCGAGGAGCTCACCGAGAGCGAGGCCGCTGCCCTCGGAGCCTACCTTTACACCCACAGATAGCACGTTTCGCGGTGGTATATTCCGCCGCTGGATGCCAGCAAGCACGCTTGGAGGATGATCATTTGAGTGCTCGTCAGACGATGCGCCGTCTCTACTACTTCACCGTCGAGGATGAGGGCATTCTCGCCGAATCGTTCTCGAAGCTCGACGAGACCACCTTCGCGATCACCTACAAGGTCCGCGGCACGGAGGACGTCTTCGTGACGACCACCGAGACCCGCGAAGCTATGGATCTCAACGATGTGCCCTACAACCTGCTCGGCGAGGAGGAGACGTCGCACGTCGGCATCTTCCATACGCCGCAGTCGCAGGAGGAGCTCACCGAGTTCGAGGATGCCATCAAGGCTCTCGCCATCGCCTGCCGGGCCATCGCGGTGGCCTGCGTCGGCGTCAACGGAGAGGTCGATATCGGCATGGACCTCAGCGAGAGTGCCGACGCTTACTCGTACTTCACCGCCCCGGCCGGCCACACTTTCCTGTTCAGGCTCTTCGACTCGCGCGAGGAGGCGAAGGAGTTCGTGGAGAAGTTCACCGCCGGAGAGAAAGAGGCGAGTGAGTGGGCCGACAACCTTCCCCTAACCTCAAACGAAGAGCTTCAGAGCTTTCACTGATATTCGGAAAGGTATGAATATCATTCCGAATATCAGAATGTCTTTGGCGCCGCGGATGGCGCGCATCTGGCGCCGAACGGCGCGCGTCCCCCGCCAGCGGCTGGTGGGCTCCCCTGCTCTTGAAGGGTCCTAGCTTCTGGACGATCGCGCGGAACTCCCCGTCGGCACCTATCGGGTCTCCGAGCTGGCGGAGGATCTCAAGGCGGTCCTGGCGGAGGTGTATCCGCAGGTCTGGGTTGTCGGTGAGATCCAACGCTTGCGCACCAGCTCGGCAGGCCACCTGTACTTCGAGCTGGTCGAGAAGGGTGCTGGGGACGCCATCGTCGGCAAGCTCGATTGTGCTGTGTTCCGCCGCGATCTCACCAGGGCACGCAGGGCGCTGGCGCGCACAGGTCAGGAGCTCGGCGTCGGCCGCGAGATCCGCTGCCGGGGGGAGCTCGACTTCTATCCGGCCGGCGGGCGGCTACAGTTCATCGTGCGCGAGATCGACGCGGTGTTCTCGCTCGGCCTGGTCGAGCGTCGGCGCCGCGAGATCCTCGACCGGCTGCGCCAAGCCGGCCTGCACGATCGCAACCGTGGGCTGGCGATGGCGGAGCTGCCCCTGCGAGTCGGCCTCGTGACCTCGCACGGCAGTGCCGCGTACCATGACTTTGTGAGTTCATTGGAGGAGAGTGGGTATGCCTTCGAGCTGAGCTTTCAACATGCGCCTGTCCAGGGCAGCGACGCGGTGCACCGGGTTGTGAGGGCGTTGGAGGCGATGCGGGTCCTGCCGGTCGACTGTCTCGTGGTCACCCGAGGAGGTGGAGCGCGCTCCGATTTGGCGGTCTTCGACTCACTTGAGGTGGCGGAGGCGATCGCCCGATCCCCGTTTCCGGTACTCACGGGCCTGGGGCATGAGACCGACGAGTCGATCGCCGACCTGGTCGCGCACGCTGCTTTCAAGACCCCGACCAAAGTCGCGGAGCATCTGGTACAGCGGGTGGCGGCGGTCGAGTCCAGGCTCGAGAGAGTGGCGACCGCGCTGGCGCGACTCGGTCGCCTTCCGGTGCAGCGGTCGCGCCATCGCCTCGAAGCGGTCGAGGCCCGACTCCCGGCGGCGGCCGGTAGGGTCCGGCAGGCCCGGCGCAGGCTCGACGAGCTGCGGGCTCGGGTGGCCACCGCGGCGCGTGTCGGCCTCGGGGGCGCATCGCGCCGGCGAGCCGCGCTTGCCGAGCGCCTGGTTCTCGCCGCGCCACGCCGGGTCGCTGTCTCGAGGCCGCGCCTGGCGGCGGTCTGCCGGCGGATCGCGGACCTGTCCAGCGCGACGGTTCGTGAGGAGTCGGTGCGCATTGCTGCGCTGGCACGGCTCGCCGAGGAGCTGTCTCCACGGCGGGTCCTGGCACGTGGCTTCTCGGTCACTCGAACCGTGGAAGGGCGCCTGGTACGCAGCGCGACGGAGCTCACCGTCGGCGACGTGGTGGGGACCGATGTCGCCGGCGGTAGCTTCGAGAGCCGAGTCGAGAACTTCCGTGACCCGCAGGTCGAGGAGACGAAGTGAGCGAAGAGACCGAACAGTCGTTTTCAGACGCGCTCACCGAGCTCGAAGCCATCCTGCGCAGTATCGAGGGCGACGACGTCGACCTCGACAGCCTTGCACAGCAGCTGGCTCGGGCGGCGGAGCTGCTCGAAGTGTGTCGAGCGAAGATTCGCAAGGCCGAAGTGGAGGTGGAACACATCGTCTCGAAACTCGAAGAGGGCGATGCTGAGTAGGACTTTCCAGGCCCTTCCGAGGGTCGCGCTCGAAGGAAGGCTGTAGTTCTAGATGTTCAAGCGTCAGACGACGGGATCGGTGGTCTGCCCGGCCTGCGGCAAGCTGGTCGGGGTCAACGATGATCAGTGTTGGAGTTGTGGCAGGCGGAATCCAGGAATGTGGGGATTCTCATTGCTACTGAGAGTCATCGGCTCCGAGGTGGTGTTCAGCCGCGTCGTGCTCTACGCCTGCGGCGTGCTGTATGTGCTCATGCTCGTCACCGATCCGAGTGGCATCGGTGGCGGCGGGCTTTTCACCATGCTCTCGCCGAGTGGCCGGAGCACCTTTCTGTTCGGGAGCTCGGGCGTGATCCCGGTGCTCCAAGAGAATCGGTGGTGGACGGTCCTGAGCGCCGGTTGGCTTCATGGCGGGCTGCTGCACATCGGTTTCAACATGATGTGGGCCAACCAGCTGATCCCCGCCGTGTCACGCCTCTACGGCCCAGGACGGGTGGTGATCATCTATGTGCTCTCCTCGGCCGTCGGCTTCACAGCGACCAGTCTCGCCGTTTTCCTGCCGATCCGGATCCCCTTCCTGCTGCCCGCCGGGCAGACGGTTGGCGCCTCGGCTGCGATCCTAGGTCTCCTGGGGGCGCTCGTCTACTACGGTCGGCGAACGGGGCAGACGGCGGTCCGGTCTCAGGCCCTTGGCTACGCGATCGTCCTCATCATGTTCGGCTTCGTCATGTCGAGTGTCGACAACTGGGCCCACCTTGGCGGGTTCGGAGGCGGCTATCTGGTTGCCAAGTGGCTCGACCCGCTGAAGCCGGAGCGCACCGATCATCTGATGGCAGCTGGAGCCTTGATCGTTGTCAGCGGTCTGGCGATCCTCGCTTCCTTCCTTCACGGTCTCCCGCTCGTTCGCGGCGGGTAGCGGGGGTCGCGGTAGTCATTGTTGGGTGGGCGTCGAAGCTGTAGTGCGCTCATACCGCGACCCCCGCTACCTATTCTGTCCCTCCGGGGCCGCTCAGCGCGCAGGCTTTGAGTAGCTGAGAAAGAGGTTGCATAATATATCGTATGAATGAATAATGATTCATTCATGATTCGTGCAAGCGTTGTCGGAGCCTCCGGCTACTCGGGAAGTGAGCTCGTTCGGCTGCTATTGGGCCATTCGGGCGTGGAGCTCGCCTCGCTCACCGCGAGCTCGCAGAGCGGGCTGCGGATGGACGAGTCGTTTCCCGGCTTCCGCTCGATCGAGGAGCGCGAGCTCGTCGAGGCCGATTGGGCAGCGCTCGGCGACGCTTCCGACGTCGTCTTTCTGGCCCTGCCTCACGGCCTGTCGGTCGAGGCTGCCCCGACCCTGCTCGAGGCGGGAGCGAAGGTAGTGGATATCGGTGCCGACTTCCGGCTGCACGACCCCGAGGTCTACGCCACCTGGTATGGCGCCGAGCACGCGGCACCGGACCTGCTGCCGGAAGCTGTCTATGGTCTGCCGGAGCTAAACCGCGAGGCCCTGGCCTGTGCGCGTCTAACGGCCTGCCCGGGCTGCTATCCGACGGCCGCCGCTCTGGCCCTGCTTCCCGGGCTTGTGCTGCGCCAGCCCGGCGCCACGGTCATCGTCGACGCCAAGTCCGGTGTCTCCGGCCGGGGCCGTGCTGCCAATCTCAGCTCTCACTTCGGTGAGATCAACGAGAACGTGCGCCCCTACAGCCTCGGGAAGCACCGGCACATGCCTGAGATGGAGCAGACGCTCGCCGATGCCGGGGCACCGGAGTCGGTCTTCTTCTCGCCGCACCTGATCCCCATGACCCGCGGCATCGTATCGACCTGCTACCTGCAGCTGGCCGAGCCGCTCGGCTCCGGCGAGGCCGAAGAGCTCTACGTCTCCTACTACGACGACAAGCCCTTCGTCCGCGTCCTCACCGACAAGTTGCCGGAGACGAAGGCGACCCAGGGATCCAACTTCTGCGACGTATCGGTCGTGGTCTCGCCCGAGCGCTCGCTCCTGGTCGGGGTCGCGGCACTCGACAACCTGGTCAAGGGGGCCGCGGGTCAGGCGATTCAGTGCATGAACCTGATGTTCGGCTTGCCCGAGGAGGAAGGCCTATGGCTACCGCCTCTGTATCCGTGAGCGATTCCATCCACGAGCTCTTCGCCGGCGACATCACGGCTCCGGCGGGCTATCGCGCGGCCGGCGTGCACTGCGGTCTGAAGCGATCGAAGCTCGATCTCGCCCTGATCCTGTCCGACCGTCCGGCGACGGTGGCGGGAGTCTTCACCCGCAACGTGGTCAAAGCCGCGCCGGTCCTGGTGTCGCAGCGCGTGGTGGCTGGAGGCGCCGCACGGGCAATCCTGTGCAACAGTGGCAACGCCAACTGTTGCACCGGCGAGCGCGGCATGAACGACGCCCAGGATATGGCCTCGCAGCTCGCCGAGGAGCTGGGGTTGGTGTCGAGCCATGTGGCGGTGTGCTCCACGGGGCACATTGGTGCGTGGCTCGATATGGCTGCCGTTCGCGCCGGGATTCCGAAGGTGGTCGCCGAGCTCGGCTCGAGCGGTGCCGCCGCGGCCGAGGCGGTCCTGACCACAGATACCGTGCCGAAAACGTCTGCGGCCCGCATCCGCCTGGCCGGCGGTGAGGTCGTGGTCGGCGGCATGTCGAAAGGCGCGGGCATGATCCACCCGGACATGGCAACGACTCTGTGCTTTCTGACCACCGATGCGGCGGTTCCGGCGCCGGTGCTGCAAGAGGCGCTAGGGGCCGCTATTGACGGCTCGTTCAACTGCATCACGGTGGACGGTGACACCAGTACCAACGACACGGCTCTCGCGCTCGCCAACGGTGCGGCGGGAGTGGAGGTACCGGACAGCGGCCCCGACTTCGACGCCTTCGTCGCCGGCCTCGCGGCCGTCGCCCTCGAGTTGGCGAAGATGGTGGTGCGCGACGCCGAGGGTGGAACCAAACTGATCGGCGTTACCGTCGAGGGGGCGGCCGATGCCGCAGAGGCGAAGAGGGCCGCGAACACGATCGCCACCTCGCCGCTGGTCAAGACCGCCTTTTACGGCTGCCAGGCGAACTGGGGCCGGATCATCGCCGCCGCGGGTCGGGCCTCGGTCGCAATGGTAGAGGCCGAGACGCGCATCTGGTTCAACAGCGTCCTGGTCGCCGAGGGTGGCATGGTCGTCGACGACAACCTGGCTGCGGCCGAGGCAGAGCTGCGCAAGCCCAACGTCGACGTGCGGATCGACCTCGCGTCTGGCGCCGCCGCCACCACCGTGTGGACGTCGGACCTGACCGAGGAGTACATCCGCATCAACGGGAGCTACATCTCGTGACCGACTCCGAGAATCACGCCGACTTCGGAGCCCAGCTCGACCGCGCTCTGCGCTACGTCGCCGAGTGGCGCCGCAAACGGGTGGTGGTGAAGTTCGGCGGCCGCGCGCTCGAAAAGAATGAGATTGGCACCCTGGTCGAGGACCTCGTGCTACTGCAGCAGTCGGGGTTGCGCCCGGTGCTCGTGCACGGCGGCGGACCCGAGATTTCGCGCACTCTCGAACGGCTCGGCATTCAGCCCCAGTTCATCGACGGTCTTCGGGTGACCGATCAGGAGACGGTCGACGTGGTCGAGATGGTGCTCGCCGGACGTGTGAACAAGCGCCTGGTCTCGATGATCCAGGACCACGGTGGCCGGGCCGTCGGGCTGTCGGGGAAGGACGGCAAGCTACTCGAAGCGAGCCCCCACCCACGCGCCGCCGAGCTCGGCTTCGTCGGCGAGGTTAAGCAGGTCTCGAGTGAGATCATCGAGCTTCTGGTCCGTGAAAACTACATTCCGGTGGTGTGCTCCATCGGCTTCGGTCCCGCCGGCGAGACCTACAACCTCAACGCCGACACAGTGGCCGCGGGCCTGGCCGTCGCTCTGGGGGCGGAAAAGCTGATCGTGCTGACCGATGTGCAGGGCATCCATGGCCCCACATGCAACGGTGAGCAACGCATCACGACGCTGAATCCCGACGAGGCGGCGGATCTGATGAAGACCGGCGTGGTCTCCAGCGGCATGGTGCCGAAGCTCGAGGCCTGCGTCAGCGCCGTTGTCGACGGCGTACCGAGCTCGCACATCATCGCCGCGGGAGAGCCCCACGGCGTGTTGGTGGAGCTCTTCACCGAGTCCGGCGTCGGAACGATGATCCGCAAGGAAAAGGGAGCCCCCCAATCATGAGCGGCGACGACTATCTGTTTCAAAACTACGGTCGGTACCAGGTCTCGTTCACTCACGGTCGTGGTGTGCATCTGTGGGACGCACGCGGCCACGAGTACCTCGACTTCCTCGCCGGCATCGCGACCTCGAGTCTGGGCCACGCCCACTCGCGCCTGGTCAGGGCGATTGCCGGCCAGGCCGAGCGCTACATCCACGTCTCCAACTTCTACCGCATTCCCGAGCAGGAGAGAGCCGCCGAGCTTCTGATCCAAGGCAGTCGCAGCCGTGGCGAGGGCATGGATCGTGTCTTCTTCTGTAACAGCGGCACGGAGGCCAACGAGGCCGCCATCAAGATCGCGCGCAAGCGGGGCAATGCCAGCGGGCGCTACGAGATCATCGTCACCCACGGCGGCTTCCACGGTCGGACCCTCGGGAGTCTGGCCGCTACCGGCACTCCCCGCTACCACCAGGGCTTCGGTCCGCTGCCCGAAGGCTTCGTCTTCGTCGACTACAACGATCTAGAGGCTGCCCGCGGGGCGATCGGGGACAAAACCTGCGCGATCCTGATCGAGCCGATGCAGGGCGAGAATGGCGTCGTGCCCGGCTCGCCCGAGTATGTAAATGGCATCGCGGAGCTGTGCCGCGACCACGACCTGCTCTTCGTCCTAGACGAGGTCCAGACTGGCGTTGGTCGGACCGGACCGCTGTTCGCCTATCAGCACTACGGCGTAGTTCCGGACGTCATGACCCTCGGCAAGGGCCTCGGCGGCGGAGTGCCGATCGGTGCAACGCTGGCTCGCGGCGAGGCCGCCGAGATCCTCGTTCCCGGTGACCACGGAACGACTTTCGGTGGCAACCCGCTGGCCTGTGCGGCCGCGGTCGCGGTGCTCGAGACGATCGAGGAAGAGGGCCTGCTCGTCAACGTGGCCGAGATGGGGGACCGTATGCGCTCGGAGCTCGAAAGCATCGAGGGGGTCGTCTCGACCCGCGGCATGGGCCTGCTGGTCGCCGCCGAGCTCGCCATCGAGGCCGGTCCGGTAGCGGTGAAGTGTCTCGAGGAGGGTCTTCTGGTCAACGCCGTTCGACCCACCAGTATCCGGTTCGCGCCGCCGCTGAACGTCAAGTCCAGCGAGGTCGATCGGGCGCTCGGGATCTTCTCGCGCGTGGTGTCGTCGTTTCTGACCGAGAAACCTGCGGGCTGAGGCGGAGGAGGAGGCGTGAGCCAGAAGCTCTGGGGAGGACGGTTCTCAGGCGGCGTGGATGCCCGCATCGACGCCTTCACCTCGGCGCTGTCCTTCGACCGGCGCTTGGTGTCGCACGATCTCGAGGGCTCGATGGCGCACGCGCGCATGCTCTTGGAGCAGGAGGTCCTGACCGGCAGCGACGGCCAAGCCATCTTGGCTGGCCTGGCGAGCCTCCTAGCCGACATCGAGGCCGGGGTCCTCCAGGTCGAGGGGCCGGACGAGGACGTTCACAGCTGGATCGAGCGCAACTTGACGGATCGGATCGGCGAGCCTGCGCTGCGTCTGCACACGGCTCGCTCGCGCAACGATCAGACCGCGACGGCCCTGCGCCTGTACGTGCGTACGAGCCTCGTCGACCTGGCACGCCGAACGGGTCTGCTTCTCGAGCTCTGGCTCGACCTCGCCGCAGAGCATCGCGAGACGTGGCTGCCCGGATATACGCATCTGCAGCGCGGCCAGCCGGTATCGTTGGCCCATCATCTGCTGGCACATTTCTGGTCGTTCGAGGCGGATGCGCGGCGCCTGCGCACGCTGCACGACGGTGGCTTCCGCAGCCCGCTCGGCGCCGGCGCGCTCGCCGGATCTCCCTACCCGATCGCACCCAAGCGCAGCGCCGAGCTCCTGGGCTTTGTCGACTCGTACCCGAACTCCATGTTGGCCGTTAGCGATCGCGACTACGTGGCCGAGGCGATCTTCGTCTCTTCGCTGGCGATGGTGCACCTGTCACGCTTCGCGACCGAGGTGATCCTATGGACGACGCCCGAGTTTGGCTTCGCGACCCTGGACGACTCGATCGCCAAGGGATCGAGCCTCATGCCGCAGAAGAAGAACCCGGAAGCGGCGGAGATCCTGCGCGGGAAGACGGGGCGCGTGATCGGAGATCTCGCGGGCCTTCTCAGTGTGCTTCAGGGTCTGCCGCTGACGTACAACAGCGATCTGCAGGAAGACAAGGAGGGCCTGTTCGACGCTCTCGACACGGCAGCTGCCTCGCTCGAGTGTGCCGCAGCGATCGCCGGAGGCCTGAACTTCTGTCCCGACCGGATGGCGGCGGCCTTGGTCGGAGGGTTTCTCACCGCCACCGACCTCGCCGACTACCTGGTGGCGAAGGGGGTGGCGTTCCGTTCGGCGCACCACCTGGCGGGTCAGGCGGTGCGTAGCGCCGAAGAGAAGGGTGGAGAGCTGTGGGAGCTCGAGCTCGCCGAGCTTCAGGAGGTCTCATCACAGATCGAGGCCGACGTGTTCGAAATTCTGCGTCCCGAGAGCTCGGCTGGACGAAAGCGGCACCGCGGCGGCCCGGCGCCCGAGAGTGTCGGCGACCAGCTCGAAGAGGCTGCAGGCGCCCTGGGCGAGCTCGGTGATTGGCTCGACGGTATCGAGGCCTCGCCCATTCGCCGAGCCTACGATGAGGGTCGACTCGCGGGAGACGCTCTGTGAGCCAACGGGCTCGCGAGCACGCCATCCTCGAGATCGTCGAGGACTCGGTTGTCGCCAACCAGTCTTCGCTTGTCGAGCGCCTCCGTGACCGCGGCTTCGACGTCACACAGGCGACCGTCTCACGAGACGTCAAGCGCCTTGGCCTGGTCAAACGGCCGGCACGTCGCGGCGGCTATCGCTACGCCGCGCCTGGCACTGGCGGCCCTTCGCAGCAGCGACTCGAACGGCAGTTGAGCCGTGCCTGCGAGCAGTACCTGACCAAGATCGACACGGGCGACTCGCTGCTCGTGCTCAGAACCCTGAGCGGTCGCGCCAACGCTGTCGCTGTGGCACTCGACGAGTGTGGGCTGCCAGAGGTCGTCGGCACATTGGCGGGAGACGACACGATCCTGATCATCGCGCGCGGCATCGAAGATCGCGCCAAGCTACGCCAGAAGCTCGAAGAGATCGCGCGCTGAAGGTGGCGGTGCTTCCTAGGAGGTGAGCTTGAGGCCCAGTTCCTTCGCTCGGCGCCGGACCTGGTGCGCTGCCGTGAACTCCTGCGAACTGAAGCGCTGCTCGGTCCATGGGTCGCCGTAGGTGTGGTAGCCGGCCTGCTCCCAGAAACCGCGCCGGTCGCTCTCCAGGATCTCGATGCCGGAGACCCACTTGGCGCTCTTCCAGGCATAGAGGTGCGGCACGATCAGCCGCAGGGGCCCACCGTGATCCGCGGCCAGCGGCTCCCCGGCGTGACGATCGGCCACGAGCGCCCGTTCGGAGAGGAGGTCCTCGAGGGGGAGGTTGGTGGTGTAGCCATCCGCGCAGTGGATCATCACGTGGATCGATTCTGGGGCGACGTCGGCGAGTTCGAGAATGCGCCGCGTGGCGAATCCGCTCCACGGGTTGTCGAGTGTCGAAAACCGCGTCACGCAGTGGAAGTCGGCGATGAGATCGGTCCTCTCTAGGGCCTGGAGATCTTCCCAGCTGAGCGCTCGGTCGGTGGCTACCGAGCCGAAGATCCGCAGCCGCCATCGGGAGAGATCCACTTCGGGAGTCGGTCCGTAGCTCAGAACTGGCCACTTGTCGGTTACGTACTGACCGGGAGGGACCCTGTCGTCAGCGGTGTGGGGCGTGTCGTCCATCGAGCGGATTGTAGCTCCGCCAGCGCCCGGAATCGCTCGTTTTCCTAATTGTTAGTAAAAAGGTCACGTTTTGCTAGGATCCGTGCTCCCATGGCCCTGACCTCCACTCCTCCCACCTCTCGCGGCTTGCCTCGGCCGTGCCGGGTCGTCGACCTGGTGGGTAATCCAGAGGTCCGGCTATTCGCCAAGGCCGAGTACACCAACCCCGGCGGATCGGTGAAAGACCGCCCCGGTCTGGCGATGGTCGAGGATGCCATCGCGCGGGGCGCGCTGTCGCCCGAGAAGCGGATTCTCGCGGCGTACGGTGCCGAGTTGGTCCTGACTGATCCGGTGGAAGGCTTCGGCGGTGCGATTCGCGAGGCGCTCAGAGAGCAGGATCGAGGGCCCGGCTCGTATCCATCGAGCCGGACGGGCCGTTCCACGGCCTGGAAGGCATGAAACACATGGAGACAGCGATCGTGCCGCCGATTTATGATCCCGGTCTCGTCGGCGCTCGCGCTCAGTCGTGAGATCGAGGCCGGCACTCTCGTGACGGTCCTTTGCGGCAGCGCCGACAAGTACTTATCTGAGCGTTTCTGGGACGAATGATGAGCCTGCAACTGACCGACGACGACATCGAGCGGATCTACGCGGACGGCCGCGCGACCTACCCCGAGGAGTGCTGCGGGGTGATGATCGGGACTCTCCGTAACGGCGATCAGGCCGAGGTGGTCGAGATCGTCTCGGCGCGAAACGAGCGTGAGGACGAGAATCGCCACAATCGCTTCCTGATCAGTCCCCAGGCTCTAATGGAGGCACAGCGCAGCGCGAGGGCTCGGCAGTTCGAGGTCGTGGGCTACTATCATTCGCACCCCGATCACCCGGCGCGGCCGAGTGATTTCGACCGTGACCACGCCTGGCCAGGACAGAGTTACCTGATCATCTCCGTGCAGAGCGGAGAGGTTGCCGACTGCCGTAGTTGGAGGCTCAAAGACGACCGGACCGCATTCGACGAGGAGACCGTCCTCGATGCGGCGGGTCGCCGAGTAGGGGTCTCAACGGCCGCTTCGGAGTAGCAAGAAACCAGGAGATCTGCATGGCGATTTCGATTCATGCCCCCACGCCCCTGCAGCGCTTCATAGGCGACGCGGGAGAGGTGGAGGTCGACGGGACGACCGTCGGCGAGGCGCTCTCGAGCCTGGTCGAGCGGCACACGGCGCTCAAGCCCCATCTGTACAGCGACGACGGCAAACTGCGCAGCTTCGTCAATCTCTTCCTCAACGATGAGGACGTGCGCCACCTGCAGCAGGATGCGACGCCGGTTTCCGAGGGCGATACGCTGTCGATCATCCCGTCGATCGCAGGAGGAGCCCCATGACCCTCGTACAAGACGACACGACCACCCTGCCGGACCTGAGCCCAGAGGAGATTCGGCGCTACAGCCGCCACCTGATCATGCCGGAGGTCGGCACGCTCGGTCAGCAGAAGCTCAAGGCCGCTCGCGTGCTGATGGTCGGTACCGGTGGGCTTGGCTCGCCGCTCGGGATGTATCTCGCCGCGGCCGGCGTCGGCACCCTGGGCCTGGTCGAGTTCGACGAGGTTGACGAGTCGAATCTGCATCGCCAACTGCTCTACGGTCTGGCCGATGTCGGCCGGCCCAAGATCGAAGCGGCGATGGAGCGGCTCAACATCGTCAATCCTTACGTCACCTTGATCCCGCACCAGGTACGCCTCGACTCGTCCAACGCTCTGGACATCGTCAAGGACTACGACATCGTGGTCGACGGTACCGACAACTTTCCGACCCGCTACCTGGTCAACGACGCCTGTGTGCTGACGGGCAAGCCGAACGTGTATGGGTCAATCTTCCGCTTCGAGGGGCAGGTCTCGGTCTTTTGGGCAGAGAAGGGACCGTGCTACCGGTGCCTCTTCCCGGAACCGCCGCCGCCGGGGCTCGTCCCGTCGTGCGCCGAGGGCGGGGTCCTGGGTGTGCTGCCTGGCATCATCGGCTCGCTGCAGGCCAACGAGGTGATCAAACTGATCATCGGCAAGGGTGAGCCTATGATCGGCCGCCTCGCGCTTTTCGATGCCCTGCGCATGAAGTTCCGCGAGCTCAAGCTGCGTCGCAACCCGGACTGCCCGGTGTGCGGGGAGAATCCGACCCAGATCGAGCTGATCGACTACGAACAGTTCTGCGGCATCCCGATCGAGGAGCCCGCGGGCGCCGACGACATCGACATCACAGTGACTGAAGTCAAGGAGATGCTCGATCGCGGCGATCAGATCACGATTCTCGACGTCCGCAATCCCGAGGAGATTGAGATCTGCCGTATCGACGGCTCAATCGTCATTCCAGTGGCCGATCTCCAGGACCGCATCGGTGAGCTCGACCCACGAGACTTCATCGTTGCCCACTGCCACCACGGGCCCCGTTCGACCCGGGCGGTACATCTGCTCCAGGAGTTCGGGTTCTCGAAGGTGAAGAACATGAAGGGTGGCATCGACTCGTGGAGTCTCGAGGTCGATCCCGACGTACTCCGCTACTAGCGGGGGCCGCGGTAGTCATGGTTTGATGGTTTGTCGTGGGTGTTGCGCGTTCATACCGCGACCCCCGCTGGTCTTGCTGTCCCTCGGGGGAGCGCTCGCCGCGCAGGCCCGGAGGGAGGGGAAGGGGCGCCGCCTGTCGGGCGGGTAGGGCAGGAGTGTGGCTGCGGGAGTAGCATTGCCTCTACGTGAGGCGGTGGTGGCGAGATCTCGTTTCTTTTGGCGCCATAGGCTCAGTGCTGATCTTGTTGGTGGGGTTTGCGTCGCTGACTCGTTGGCCGAGTTCTAGGGCAGTGGAGGCGGTGGTGGATTGGCCGGTCTTGGGCCCGGTGGTCGATGTCGTCCGCGGGAGATTCGTGCCTCCCGAGCCTGATGTGCCGGCGCCGGTCTTCGACGGGCCGGCGGAGTCGTTCGTGGATATGCCCCCTGTTGATAGGGGGCTGAAGGCGTACGACGCTTGGGAGGGCGATGGGCCACCGCCTTTGGGGAGCGAGCCGGCGCTGGTGTTGCCTTTGCCCGGGCGAGAAGCGGATCCGGAGCGGTTGTCGGCGGCGGCTGGGAGGCTCATCGACGGGGGGAGAGAGGCGAGGTTGGGCCCCTATCGATTGGTGACGGACGTGGCTCCCGGAGCACTGATCGAGCATCTGGATGTGATCACCTCACAGGTCGAGCGGGTGTATGCAGAGCGCTATGGGTTGACGCCAGTTGGGGAGGCGAAGGAGACCCTTGTACTGTTTCGAGAAGAGTCGGGTTACCGTGCGGTGCAGGCGGAGTGGGGGCGGATTCGAGATCTGGCGAGCGTTGCCCACACCGGATACGGGATGGTGGTGTTCTACGTCGGCGATCTCGATCCTGCTGTCGTCGGGCATACGTTGCTGCATGAATTGACGCATCTCCTCAACCGTAGATCACTCGGTCCGGCGCTGCCGCCGTGGCTCGACGAGGGCATCGCCGACGACCTGGCGGCAGCCAGGCTCGATGGCGAGGGCCGTCTTCACGTTGCCGATCTGTCACATGGGAAGATCGAGTACGAGAATCGCGTCGAGCTGCGCGGGGGCCTGGCTGGCCTGGACCTGCTGCTCGTGACCCAGCGTGAGGGCCGGGCGGTGCCGCTCGGAGTGTTGGTCCGGCTCGAGTGGGGCCCCTTCGTCGGGGGTCCGCGCTCGCGGCTGCACTATGCCGAGAGCGCGCTCCTGGTCCGCTTTCTCGTGCGCCCGACTGTGCGGCGGCAGGCGTTCTTGGGCTATCTCGAGTCGGTCTCGAGGGGTGAGTCGGTCGCGGCGTCGACGCTGGAAGACAGGTTGGGGGCCTCGTGGGAGGAGATCGAGGGCGCCTGGCGCGCCTTCCTGCTCCAGCAGGCGCTCGAGTCGGGATTGTCGTCGCGCCTCGTCGGACAGCCGGGCCAGGTCACGAAGTGACGGGAGCCACGAGCGATTCCTCCTCACGCCAACGGGACTCCCCGTCGCTGTAGTGCTCATGCTTCCAGATCGGCACCTCTGCCTTGAGCCGCTCCAGTGCCTCCCTGCTGGCCTCGTACGCAGATGCCCGATGCGGTGACCCGACGGCGATGACCACAGAGGCCTCGCCGACGGCAATCTCGCCGAGGCGATGGACCACTACGATACGGGCGCGTTCGTGGCGGTCCTCTAGATCGGCGCAGATGGAGCGGATGCGGTGGGCGGCCATCTTCGCGTAGGCCGAGTAGGTGATCCGCTCGACACCTCGGCCGGCGTGACGGTCGCGAACGTTGCCCACAAAGACGACCACTGCTCCAGAGCCGGAATCCTCGACTCGCGCCGTCACCTCGCCCGTGTCGATCGGCTCGGTCTGCAGCACGGGTGCCTCGTCGACTCCCCCAGATACAGGGGGTAGCAGGGCGACCTCGTCGCCTTCGGCCAGCGCCAGATCGTCGTAGGCGAGCTCGCCGTTAACGGCCACAGCCATGCCATCCCAGAGCGCACCCATCCGGGGGTGGTTCCCTTCGATCGTCGCCTTCATCTGGGCGACCGTGCTACCCGCAGCTACCTCGAGGCCGCTTTCCGCTGTGCCCAAGACGTCACAAGCACTGGCGAATGCTAGAAGACGGATCCGCATCAACGTATTATAGGAGGCCGTTCTGCTAACGCGAGGGGCTCGCGAGGTCTCCGTAGATGTCTCAGACCAAAGAAGATACAGCTGTGATCCTGCGTGCAGTCGAGCTCGGCGCGAAGCCTGACCCCAGTGATCCGGCGCTTTTCATCAATCGCGAGCTGAGCTGGCTGCGCTTCAACGGCCGGGTGCTGGAGGAGGCGATGAGCCCGTCGACGCCACTGCTTGAGCGGGTGAACTTCCTCTCGATCTTCGCCGGCAACCTCGACGAGTTCTTCATGGTGCGCGTATCGGGCCTGCGACAGCAGCTCAAGGCCGGCGTTTTGGAGGCGCCTCCCGATGGCATGACGCCGGCCGAACAGCTGCAGGAGATCCGGGAATCCCTCCTGCCGCTGCTCGAGCTCGCCGATGGATGCTGGATCGAGCAGCTGAGCCCTCAGCTGCGCGAGGCCGGGATTCGAGTGCAGTCGTGGCAGGAACTCGACGTTGCCGAGCAGGAGGCGCTGGGCGCAAGGTTCGAGTCGGAGATCTTTCCAGTCCTGACGCCGCTGGCCTTTGA
Source organism: Acidobacteriota bacterium (assembly GCA_036337765.1). Taxonomy (GTDB): domain Bacteria; phylum Acidobacteriota; class Thermoanaerobaculia; order Multivoradales; family Multivoraceae; genus JAYZDP01. Next base: position 29,901 of record JAYZDP010000168.1, on the reverse strand, counting down.
CCCAGGCCACCCGTTCCCGCACATCTCGAATCTGAGCGTCAACCTCGCCGTGCTACTCGAGGATCCCGGCTACGGCGAGCGTTTCGCCCGGCTCAAGGTCCCCGCAAACTTCCCCCGGCTGCTCGCCGTTCCCCAGCTTGAGCTCGAGAGTCCGGAGGCGGTCGGACCGATGGGGTCCGGTTCGCGCGGCTTCGTGCTGATCGAGGAGGTGATCGTGGCGAATCTCGGCCTCCTCTTCCCGGGGCTCGAGATCATCGCTGCCTTCCCCTTTCGGGTCACCCGCGACGCCGATCTGGACCTCGAGGAGGACGAGGCGGACGATCTCCTCACGGCCATGGCCGAGGTCGTAGGCAGGCGCCATTTTGGCTCCGCGATCCGGCTCGAGATCAATGAAGCGATGCCACCTCGAATCCGCGACATCCTGATCGAGAACCTCGAGCTCGAGAGCCACCAGGTTTACGCGACCCGCAGCCGGATCGGTCTGGCGAACATCTCAGAGCTTTGCGGCCTCGACGCGCCAGAGCTCAAGTACCCGCCCTTCCTACCTGCGGTGCCGCCGCAGGTCGCGTCCGACGCCAACATCTTCTCGGCCGTGGCCCGACGAGATCTGCTGCTCTACCACCCGTACGACAGCTTTGCTCCCGTGGTGAGCTTCCTGCGTCAGGCGGCCCAGGATCCCGACGTGCTGGCGATCAAGCAGACGCTCTATCGCGTCGGTCCGGACTCACCCGTCGTCGAGGCCCTGATGGAGGCGCGCGAGAACAACAAGCAGGTTTCGGTGCTGGTAGAGCTCAAGGCCCGTTTCGACGAGGAGTCGAACATCGAATGGGGTCGTGCGTTGGAGCAGGCGGGCGTGCACGTGGTCTACGGTGTGCTCGGCCTGAAGACCCACGCCAAGATGTGCCTGGTCGTGCGCCGAGAACGCTCGGGTATCCGCCGCTACGTCCATCTCTCGACCGGCAACTACAACGTCGTCACGTCGAGGATCTACGCCGATCTGGGCTTCTTCACTTGCGACGAGGCGATTGCCGAAGACGTGGCGCTGCTCTTCAACACCCTCACCGGCTACTCGCGCAAGCAGGCGTATCGCAAGCTCTTGGTCGCGCCATCGCACATGCGCGGTGAGATCCTGCGCCGCATCGACCGCGAGATTGAGCGTCACCGCGCGGGTGGAGACGGCCACATTGCCTTCAAGGTCAACTCGCTGGTGGATCGAGCGTGCATTCAGTCTCTCTACCGGGCCTCCGCCGAGGGGGTCCGCATCGATCTCCAGGTGCGGGGCGTCTGTTGCCTGCGGCCCGGCGTGCCGGGGGTGAGCGAGACGATCGCGGTGACCTCGATCGTCGGCCGCTTCCTCGAGCACTCTCGCATCTACTACTTTCGCAACGGCGGCGACGAGGAGGTCTTCGTCGGTAGTGCCGACCTGATGCCTCGCAACCTCAATGGTCGCGTCGAGCTGCTGTTCCCGATCGAGGACGACAGGCTACTTGTCGAGGTGCGCGACGCGATCCTGTTCACGCACCTGCGTGACTCGGTCAAGGCTCGTGTGCTGGAGCCCGACGGCAGCTACTCGCGCGTGCCCGACAGCGACGAGCGATCACCAGATTCGCAGCAGGCCCTCCTGGAGAGGCGAGCGCGGGCTGCGGTATGAGCGCGCTACAGCCTCGACTCACTCGCCATCAATGACTACCGCGGCTCCCGCAGCGTGCCACTCGAACATGCCGCCGGGTAGCTCGACTACGCGCTGAGCGCCTAGCTCGCGCAGCCGCTGCGCCATATCGCGGACTCGCGGGTCGTACTGATCGGAACCAACGACGATGAACTCGGTCGAAGCGCTCGAGCCTTCGGGGAGCGCTTCTAGCCCGCCGGCATCGAGGGCTACGGAGCCGGCGATCGATCCCGAGGAGCGTTCGGCGGCCTCGCGAACGTCGATCAGCAGGTACGGAGGGTGCTCGAAACGCATCCGGCGCTCGAGCTCCTGGGAGCTGGTCTTGAAGATGACTCCGTCAAAGTGCGGGTCCATGGCGGTCGAAGTGTACCGGGGTCTCGCTGGCCGGGGCAACAGTGCGAATGCCCGCCTTCGAAGCGGCTAGACTGCGCCATATGTCGGCGGTCACCGATCATGCCACGCTTCCGCTGGAGGATCTTCATGTAACTCGGGGCGTGGTCGTCGGCGAAGAGCGGGGCTGCTCGTTGCCGTTGCACTACGGCGATCCGAGGGCCGAGGTCGAAGCCGCGACGGTGGGGTGCGCGATGGTCGATCTTTCGTGGGCAGACCGACTGGAGTTGCGTGGTGCCGACCGGGCTCGGCTCGTCAATGGGCTCTTCTCGGCGGATATCGAGCCGCTCGAGGCGGGGTGTGGCCGGTACGGCTTCTTCACCGATGGCGAGGGCCGTGTCCTTGCCGACGCCTACATCTCCGTTCTCGAAGATCGGCTGTGGCTTCAGCTGCCGGCGGGACGCGCGCCTGAGATGAAGGAGCACATCGAGCACTACCGGGTGATCGACGACGTTGACGTGACCCTTCTGCACGACATGCTCGACGTTGCCGTGGTCGGAGCCCGAGCCGCCGAGGTGCTGGGGGAGATGTGCGAGCTGCCCGACACCGACCGCCTGGTTCGGACCCGGCTTGCCGGCACCGAGATCCAGGTCTTGAGGCGCCTCGTACACGGCGTCGAAGCGCTCGTTCTTTGGCTGCCAGCTGCGATCGCGGAGCCGATTCTCGAGCAGCTCCTAGCGCGACACGAGCTGACCCTGGCCGGGTGGGCCGCGCTCGAGACCCTGCGCTGCCGCGCTGGCGTCGCGCGCTGGGGAGTCGACTACGACGACCGCAGCGTCGCCAACGAGACCGCGCTGCTCGACGAGGCCGTCGATTTCACCAAGGGCTGCTATCTGGGCCAGGAGATCGTCGCTCGGATCTTCTATCGCGGGAAGCCCGCTCGCGAGTGCCGCCCGCTGGAGATCCGGTCCGACGCCCCCCCCGGCGCGGGCCTCCTGACCGCGGAAGGAAAGGAGATCGGGAAAGTAACAAGCGTCGCCCCCACCACAAGTGGCGAGGTTTGGGCAGCCGTCGGTACCTTGTCCCGATCGGCGCTTGATTCCGAGGCGACGGCGGAGTGGTCACTCTCGGGTGCGCCTACGCATCTGCGCGCCGCGAGCTGACGACGCGCGACCTTTACCCGACGGCGAACGAGGATCCACAGCCGCAGGTACCGGTCGCCTTCGGGTTGTGGAACTTGAAACCCGTGCCGGTCATGCCGAGGCTGTAGTCGATCATCGTGCCGTTGAGATAACGGCTCGAGATCGGGTCCACGAAGACGTCGAGCCCCTGGTAGGTGAGCACGAGATCCGTTTCGCGCGCCTTGTCCTCGAAATCGAGCGCGTACTCGAAGCCGCTGCATCCACCGCCGCGGACCGCCACCCGAAGGCCACAGGATTCTTCCATCCCCTCCTGCTCTCGGGTCAGCTTGATCATCGTGACCGCCTTCTCGGTGAGAAGAATCGGCCCTTCCGGAGCGTCCGGCGCCGGAGTGGGTGGAGTGTCTTTCTGGCTCGACAAAAGGCCCATATTTCGACCTCTGACAATCTTCAAGGATAGCTATCGGAGTCGTTGCGAGTCAAATCCGAAGCCTAGGCGAAGTCGTTATCATGCCTCGGTGTTGCGGGCGATTCTGTTCGATTTCAACGGCGTTCTCGTCGACGACGAGCCGCTGCACCAGGAGCTGATACGACGGGTTCTGGACGAAGAGTGTCTCGATGTCGACGACGAGCTGATCGCCGGAATGATCGGCCTCGACGATCGGACTTGCCTGGGCCGGGCGCTCGAGGCCGCGGGCGAGGCACCCGACGAGATCCGGATCATCCGTTTGGTCGCGCGCAAGGGGAGCTACTACCAGGAGCGTATCCACGAGGACGGGTTCGAGTTCTTTCCGGGAGCCGTCGAGCTGGTGCGTGACGCCCACGCCCGTGACATCACTCTGGGTCTGGTCTCCAGCGCGCTGTGGGGCGAGATCGAGTCGGCCTTGCGCCAGGCAGAGCTCTTTGAGGTCTTCAAGTCGATCGTTTCGGCCGAGGACGTGGCCCAGCCCAAACCGAGCCCGGCGCCGTACCTGCGTGCTTTGCAGGATCTCAACGCGCTGCCTCCGCTGCCCGAGCGGCTGTTTCATCCCCACGAGGTGTTGGCCGTAGAGGATACGCCGGTCGGAATCACGGCTGCGGCCGGAGCGGGGTTGGCGACACTCGGTGTCGCACATACGCACGATGCCGGCGAGCTGTCATCGGCCGATGCAGTCGTCCAGACTCTCATGGCGGTCAAGATGGAGGATCTGCAGGCAAGACTGCAGGAAGCGACCCGGAGGTAGCGGGGGTCGCGGTAGGTCATGGCTAGGTGGGGGTCGAGGCGGTAAAGCGCTCGTACCGCGACCCCCGCTACAATGCCGATCGGATGAGCCGTCTCGAGCCAGGTAGCCAGGACCGCATGATGGGTCAGATCGAGGTGATTACCGGGGGGATGTTCTCTGGCAAGAGCGAGGAGCTCGTGCGTCGGTTACGCCGCGCGGTCATCGCGCGCCAGAGGGTGCAGGCGTTCAAACCCTCGGCCGACACGCGCCACTCGCCGGCGCGACTGATCACGCGCGACAATCGCGAGGTTGCCGCCTCGGCGGTCCAGAGCTCCGTCGAGATGGCGACCTTCCTCGAGCCAGACGTCCAGGTTGTCGGGGTCGACGAGGCACAGTTCTTCGACGACGGGCTGGTGGATCTGGCTACCGAGCTCGCGGACCGTGGCATCCGGGTGATCGTGGCGGGCCTCGACCAGGATTTCATGCGCCGCCCCTTCGGACCGATGCCGGCGCTGCTGTCGCTCGCAGAGTTCGTCGACAAGATGCATGCGATCTGCGTGGTCTGTGGCTCACCGGCCCACTTCACACAGCGCATCGCCGGCGGTTCCGAGTTGGTTCAGGTCGGCGATGGCGAAGCCTACGAGGCACGTTGCCGGGTCTGCTACGAGCTTGGACTGCCCAAGCGTCAGGTAGTCGGCGACGGCTAGCGGGGGGCGCACGCCGTCCGGTGCTCCGGCAGAGCGCAGGCCTAGAGGCCTTGGGCGCTCGAGGGCGCCCGGCCTCAGATCGCGTCGACTATGGCGGCGACCCGACGCCGGAGCGCGTCTCGTAGCGCGGCCGGGTCCGAGAACGTGCCGAGATCGTGGCCGACCCCGGCGATACGCTCACGGACGATGCCACTGCCGATATTGACGGCGACTTCGCGCACCCTCGGATCCGGTGTGAGGTCGTCGTCGGAGCCGTAGATGATGGCGCCGGGTGCTCCCGCTGTCGACCAGTTTGGGCCGGTGAAGTAAGACACCGGTGGTGCGAGAACGAGGACTCCGGCCAGGCCTGCAGGTGGGAGCTCGGCGTCAGCGAGAAAAGTGAGGGTGACGATTGCGCCGAAGGAGTAGCCGACCAGCAAGATGGGCAGGTCGTGTCCGTGGCGGCGCGTCATCTCCCCCAGGGCGGCTTCTAGATCCGACCTCTCGCCCACGCCGCCGTCGTGCTGTCCGTCGCTGCGTCCCGTGCCGCGAAAGTTGTAGCGCAGCACCGCCACTCCGGCCGCAAGGAGTGCGGCCTCGGCCTCGCGGACCACGAGGTTGTCCATGTCTCCACCGTAGAGCGGATGAGGGTGAGAGACGACGGCGAGAGCCCGGGGCGCTCGGGAGGCGGCACTGGGGGCCGCAGTGAGAACACCCTCGAGTGCCCCGGCAGGCCCCTCGAAGAGGATCGCCTCCGGCGCGGTCATTCAGGTACCGGAGTGACCGGATCGGTGCCGATCAGGCCCATCGCCGTCGCGACGGCCTCTTTTGCAGTCGCGGCTCGGTTGAGGCTCTTGAGGCCCTGTCCGGCGGGACCCTCGACGGTCCAGCTGTTCAAGAGCACCACGGGCTTGTCGTGCTTGTAGGCCAGCGCGATCTCTGAAAGCGTGCCCCATTCTCCTCCGATCGCGATGACGGCGTCGCTGGAAAGCACGATGATCTGGTTACGTCCCTGGCCGATGCCGGTGTAGATGGCGTGGTCGAGATGTGAGTTCGGCTCGGATTCTTCCGCGTCCTGGCCGGGGAGGATGCCCAGAGTGGTGCCGCCGATGGTTTTGGCGCCGGAGCAGGCCGCCGCCATGACCCCCCCGCCGCCCCCACACACCAGCACGCCGCCCGCTCTGGCGATCTCCCTGCCAGTCTCGAAGGCGAGCTTGGTATCGGCGTCACGGCAGCTGGCACCGCCCACCACACCGAATGTAGGGCGCTCTTGTGTGCTCACGCGCGTGGCATCCTACCCTGCCCTACTGCTCGCGGCCCCTGGTCGTGTGGGCTCTGATCGGGCCGGGAATCTGGGGCTCGAAACGACTGTTGCGTCGAGCGATGTCAGCCCCTGAGTCGATCGAAGAATTCTCCTCGCCCTCACACAGCGGATTCTGGGCCGTGCCGGAGATGCCGAAGAGGTGCTGCAGGAGACCTTCATCCAGGCCTGGAAGCAGGCGTCACGCTACGACCCGGCACGCTCCTCGGTCTCGAACTGGTTATCGCTGAATGCACGCAGTCGGGCCCATCGATCGCCTTCGTAGTCGTCGGGTGAAGGAGCGCACGGCCGTGGCGGCTCACGCCGAACGGCGCAAGACGGACGCATCCCCTGCCGGATTGCGGATCGTGTTTGTGGCAGCGGGGGGGGAACGGCTCGTGGTGAGCTTGGCGGATCGGCCCGCCGGACAAGCGACAGGTGATCGAGCTAGCCTTCTTCAAGGGACTGACACAGAGCGAGATCGTCGGCCAAACCGGAATCCCTCTCGGAACCGTAAAGACACGTACCCTGCTGGCGATGAAGAAGCTCCGAGCCGCGCTGCAAGCCGAGATGAAAGACCTGCTATGAGCGACCGAGAAGACGTCATCCTGGAGCGGCTGCTGCAGCTGCTCGAGAACCCCGAACTCGAAGACCCGGGCCTGGACCTGAGCGACGAGGAGAGGGAGCTCTGGCGCGAGTACTCGGAGCTGGCGGGTCTTCTGCCACACGCACTCGATCCCGTGCAGCCGAGCGCGGGCACACGGGCGGTGCCAATGACCCTAGAAGAGGATCCAAGTATCGAATCGCCGACCGGCGAGCTCGTGCTCTATGGCGACGAATCGCAGGAGATGCTCTGAGCGCGCTTTGGCGGGCGCTCCTCGGTTGCTGATCGACGCTGTAGAATAGAGTCTACTCGGGCCTTTCGGCCGGAATTCCGAGGCGGTCCGAGAACGTTATAGGTGTCGGGTCCGTATAGAGAGCAGGAGGAGCAACGGCTATGTTTTTCGGGTTCTTCGATCCCATCTACTTCGTCTTCATCGGCCCGGGCATTCTTTTGTCGCTGTGGGCGAGCGCCAAGACCAAGAGCGCCTTCAACAAGTACTCGAAGGTGCGCGCGGCAAGCGGGTTGACGGGTGCCCAGGCCGCCGAGCGCCTGCTTCACAGCGCGGGCATCGACGACGTGAAGATCGTCTCGACGAAGGGCATGCTCTCGGACCACTACAATCCGATGACCAAGACCCTCGCGCTCTCCGAGCCGGTCTACGGCCAGCCTTCGATCTCCGCGATCGGGGTTGCTTGCCACGAGGCCGGTCACGCCATCCAGCACTCCAAACGCTACGCACCGCTGCAGCTTCGGTCGGCGATCGTTCCCACGGTCGGCATCGGCACCAAGCTCGGGTATGTCGCGATGATCGCGGGCTTTTTCATGCGGAGCCCAGAGCTGATGCTGATCGGCGTCGGCGGCATCGCTCTCCTGCTGCTCTTTCAGATCGTCACCCTGCCGGTGGAGTTCGACGCCTCGAAGCGAGCGAAGAAGCTCGCCTGGGAGCAGGGAATCGTGTTGCAGGGCGAGCGCGCGGGAGTGTCGAAGGTGCTCGATGCCGCCGCTTTGACCTACGTCGCTGCTGCGGTCTCGACCGCGCTGACCCTGCTCTACTACGTGATGCGGCTGGGTCTGCTTCGGCGGTAGAGACTGATCGACCTTGCGGTCAGGGCCGGAGCGCTACCGGCCTCGATCCTTCCCGTGTGCTTCGAGAGGAATAGGGCTGATCGCTATACCGGATCGCCGAGAATCTCCAGCAGGGCCGCTTCCTTTTCGGCCAGCAGTGCCTCGTCACGCGCCTCTGCAACCAGCCGCAGGAGTGGCTCGGTGTTCGACGGGCGGACGTTGAACCACCAGTCGTGGTACTGCACGGTGACCCCGTCGAGGGTGTCGATCTCCCCGTCCGCGAAAACCCGGGCGAGCTCGGCCATCATGGCTTCCTTGTCCTCGACCTCGAAGTTGATCTCCGGGGTCTTGGCGTAGCGCGCCAGCGGCGCGACGATCTCCGATAGCGGCTGGCCACGTCGGCGAAGGAGATTGATCATTTCGAAGACAGCCATGAGCGAGCAGTCGGCAGTGTAGTTGTCGCGGAAGTAGTAGTGTCCGGCGAGCTCGCCGCCGAAGGCGCCGTCGTGCTTTCGTAGGGTGGCCTTGATGAACGAATGGCCGACCCGCTCGCGGATCGGCTCGCCGCCCATCTCCCGGATGTACTCGGCCACGGCTCGCGACGATCGAAGATCGTAGACCACCGCCGTTCCGGGGTACCGGGCGAGGAGCTCCCCCCCGATCAGCGCCGTCGACAGGTCGCTGCCCACCGGTTCGCCGCGCTCGTCGACGAAACCCGCACGGTCAGCGTCGCCGTCGAACGCCACGCCGAGATCGGCGCCACTCGAGCGCACCAGCTCACCGAGGTCGCGCAGATTGTCGAGATTCAGCGGGTTCGGCTCGTGATTCGGGAATGAGCCATCGAGCTCGAAGTACAACAGCTCCAGATCGATGCCCGCAGCTTCGAGCAGCGGTTGGTAGAGGCATCCCATACCGTTGGCTGCGTCGACGGCTACCCTGAGGCGGTGGTGGCCAGGGACATCGTCGAGAAACGAGAGCAGGTGCTCGCGGTAAGTCGACATGATCTCGCCCTGCGACAGCACGCCCAGCGACTCTGCCCGCGGACCGCCGGTTGCCGCTAGGCGCTCGATCTCGGGAATACCTCCGTCGCCAGAGACTGGCCGTGCGTCGCCGAGGCTGAACTTGCAGCCGTTGTATCTCGGTGGGTTGTGACTGGCGGTGACCTGAACTCCGCCCGCGGCGCCCAGGCGGCCGACGGCGAAGTAGTTCATCGGTGTTGTCGCGAGGCCGATGTCGAGGACGTCGACGCCACCCTCGCGTAGCCCCTCGATCAGCGCCTCACAGAGGGGCACTCCGTGGGGCCTCATGTCGCGGCCGACAACGACCGTCCGGGTCCGCTCGAGATCCGAGGGGTCGAGCACCTGTGGGAACGATCGACCGATCGCGCGCGCTCGTGTTTCGTCGAGCTCTTCGGGGTAGAGGCCGCGGACGTCGTAGGCCTTGAAGATTCCTGCCATCCCTACCTACCTCTTGGTCAGCTGAAGGGCGAAATCGTGCTCCTCGACCGGTGCGGCGTCGAGCTCCGCGCCTTCTGGAGCCACGGTGAGCGCGGTCGCAAGGGTCTCACCCATGACCCACTCGCGGTGGGCTGCAAGAGCTTCGACCACCGGCTCGGCGGCCCTGTATTGCACCTCGATGCGATCTGCGTAGTCGAGGTCCATCTCTTTGCGGGCGCGCTGGATGCGGTGCACGACCTCGCGCGCTAGGCCCTCGGTGAGAAGCCCGGCGTCGAGCTCGACATCGAGCGCAACGAGCAGATCGCGATCGCCCTGGATCGCCATGCCCTCCTTCTCGACCAGCCTCACCTCGAGCTCCTCTGCGCTCAACGACTCGACGCACCCCTCGATCTCGATCTCGACACTGCCTCTGACGTCGAGTGCATCGGCGAGCGAATCTCCGTCAGCATCCGCCAGCGCTCGCTGCACCAGGGGCATGCGCTTGCCGAAGCGAGGACCGCATCTCGGAAAGACCGGGAGGATCTCGTGGTAAACGTAGTCGGAGCGATTCTGGGCGAAGTCCACCTCGCGCACGTTGAGCTCCTCGCGGACCAGCTCCAGGTGAGGAGCGAGTTTGGCTCCGAGCTCGTCGTCGGCGGCGACAATGGTGACGCTGCGCAGCGGCTGGCGAGTGCGGACGGAATGGGCGTTGCGGGCTGCGTGCCCGAAGCGCACCGCTCGCTGCACTGTCTTCATGTCCCGCTCCAGCTCGTCGTCGGCCCGACGCGGCGGCTCGGGCCACGATTCCAGGTGCACACGGGGCTCCCCGGTGGCACCGATCGTTCGCTCGAGGTTTCGATGGATGCGGTCCGCGACGAAGGGCGTGAACGGCGCGAGGACGCGCGCCAGGGTGGTCAGCACCTCGTATAGGGCGGCGTAGGCGCTCGACTTGTCGGGGCCCCCGCCGGTCGTGACCCCTTCTAGCACCGGGGCCCAGAAGCGGTCTCTACTGCGGCGGATGTACCAGTTCGTGAGGTCTTCGATGAAGGCCTCGATCGCCTTGGCTGCGCTTGCAGTGTCGTAGCCGTCGAGGGCGCGCGTCGCCTCGGCGACGACACCATCGAGGCGCAGCAACACCCAGCGGTCGAGCGCCGGCCGCTGCACGAAGGCGCCCGCGTCGTCACCGGGCCTCCAGCCGTCGAGGTTGGCGTAAATCGAGAAGAACGACAGCGCGTTCCACAGCGGGATGAGGAAGCCCTGCGCCGCTTCGCGCACCAGCCTGGCGGAGAAGCGTGCGTTCTGCTCAGGGTTGTTGACGCAGAAGTACCAGCGCAGCGCGTCGGCGCCGGTCTCGCCGATCACTTCCATCGGATCGACGACGTTGCCGATGCGCTTCGACATCTTGCGCCCCGACTCGTCGCTGATGTGGCCCAGCACGATGCAGTTGCGGAAGGCCACGTCGTCGAAGAGTAGGCTTCCCAGAGCGTGCAGGGTGAAGAACCAGCCGCGCGTCTGGTCGACGGCTTCGGAGATGAAGTCGGCGGGAAAGTGACGCTCGAAGAGCTCTTTGTTCTCGAACGGGTAGTGGTGCTGGGCGAAGGGCATCGATCCTGAGTCGAACCACGCGTCGATGACTGCCTCGACCCGCCGCTTTGTACCGTCGCAATCTGCACAGGGCCAGGTGAAGTCGTCGATGTACGGACGGTGCGGATCGAAGACCTTCGGATCGTACGGATCTGAGGGGAGCTCGATCCCTGCTGCCTCGTGCAGAGCTGCGTAGGAGCCGATGGCCTGGGTCGCCTCGCACCCGTCGCACACCCAGACCGGCAGCGGTGTACCCCAGTAGCGATTGCGCGACAGCGCCCAGTCGACCAGGTTTTCGAGCCAGTCGCCGAAGCGGCCTTCGCCGACGTGCTCCGGCCGCCAGCCGATCGTGCGGTTGTGCTGGATCAGCTTGTCTTTGTCGAGGGTGGTGCGCACGAACCAGCTTTCAGTGGCGTAGAACAGCAGGGGCTCGTCGCAGCGCCAGCAGAAGGCGTAGCTGTGCTTGTAGCGTTCGTCGTGCAGTAGCAATCCGCGCTGGCGAAGGTCGCGGATCACCTCTCGGTCGGCGTCCTTGAACCAGGTTCCCGCCAGCCCCTCGAGCCCGGCGCCCTCGCGGATCTTGCCGGCGCCGTCGACCGCCTGGATCTGTGGCAGGCCGTACTTGCGCCCAGTTTGGTAGTCGTCTTCGCCGAACAGCGGCGCCGTGTGAACGATGCCCGTTCCCTCGGTCGCAGTGACGTAGTCGGCCGCGACCACAATCCAGCCGTCGCGGTCGGAGGCGTTGTCGTTGCCGGCGTCGGCGTCATCGCTTTGTGGGGCGACGCGGAAGGGCCGGTCGTAGCGCAGGCCCTCGAGATCGTGACCGTGGAAACGTGCGACGACGTCGCAGTCGCGCAGATCCAGCCGGGCTGTTTTGCCATCCTCGCCAGAAGCGAGGAGCGGCACCGGTGGCTCGAGCTCATCGGCGAAGATCAGAAAGCTCCCGGGCACGCGGGGGTGCTCGACCAGTCGATAGTCGAGGGCGGCGTTGAGCGCCAGGCCGCTATGAGAGAGCAGGGTCCACGGAGTCGTCGTCCAGGCGACGATGCGATGTTGCGCCCCGAGGGCGTGCTCGTCGCCGTCGGCGTCGGTGGCGACCTGGCCGTCCCGGAGAGGGAAGAGCACCCAGACCGACGGATCTTCGGTGTCCTTGTAGTTCTGGGCGACCTCGTGGCTCGACAGCGGCGTGCCGCAACGGCCGCAGTAGTGCTGGATCTTGAAGCCCTTCTCGAGCCGGCGCCTGTTCGCTAGCTCGGCGAGCGCCCACCACACCGACTCGATGTACTCGTTGGTGTAGGTGAAATAGGGATCCTCGAGGTCGATCCAGTGACCGACCCGTTCGACCATTTCGCGCCACTGCTTCTCGTAGCGGTCTACGCTCTCCAGGCATCGGCGGTTGAATTCGGCGACCCCATACTCCTCGATCTGCTTCTTGCTGCTGAAGCCGAGGGCCTTCTCGACCTCGATCTCCACCGGCAAGCCGTGGGTGTCCCAGCCCGCCTTGCGAACCACGTGGTAGCCCCGCATGGTGCGGTAGCGTGGGATCAGGTCTTTGACCACGCGGGTGACGACGTGGCCTACGTGAGGTGCATTGTTGGCGGTCGGCGGACCGTCGTAGAACACGAACTCCGGCCCTCCGGAGTACTTCGATACCGAGCGGCGAAAAACGTCCTCGTCGCGCCAGTACTCGAGCGTCTCAAGCTCGATCTCTGGAAACGGGTAGCCGGACTCGACGACCGGGAACCTGTTCTCGCTCATGTCGTGACGGCTCCGTGGAGAGTCCACCGAAGGCGGGTTTGCGCGCGCAAGGTGTGGGCTCCGGGGGGTCTCGAAGGAGCGCGCAGCATAGCAGAGCGACTATGAAGGAAGCCTTCGAGCCGCGGACGTGACCCGGCTCGGCCTTTCCGCTTATACTCCCCCATCTCGTGGCGGCTTGCCGCCCCGAGATGCCTCCAAATACTCGTAAGTGAGGCCTTCAAGTGGGCCGGGAGCTGATCGTCCTATGGTCGGGTCGCCATCGAAGAGATCGCTGGCAGGATCTGGTGGACGAGTATGCCTCGCGGCTCAGATCGATGCGGCTGCGAGACCAGCAGGTGCGGTCGCGTCGGGAGGGCAGCGACGAGGTGCGGCGGCGAAGCGAGGGGAAATCCCTTCTCGGGGCGTTGCCGCCGAAGGCCTGGGTCGTCGCTCTCGATTCGGGCGGTCGGATGCTCCCGTCACTAGCGTTCTCGGATCGGCTGATGGAGCTCGAGGCGAATTGGCCGCACCCGGTGGCGTTCGTCATCGGATCCGACGTCGGGCTCGATGAGGCCGTTCTGGACAGATCGAACGAGGTCTTGTCGCTGGGTCCGATGACGCTGCCCCACGAGCTTGCCAGGTTGGTCTTGTACGAGCAGATTTATCGAGCGACAACCATCCGTACCGGAAGCAACTATCACCGCTCAAAGCGATAAGGCGATGTCAAAGAAGAAAAGGACGACCGCGAAGAAGGTGGCTTCCCCGAAGAAGGCCGTGAAGAAGTCGACCTCGGGCAAGGTTCGATCTACGAAGGCCGCGGGCTCGAAGGCGAAGGCGAAGGCCAGGCCCGCCACCAAGAAGGCGAAGACTGTCGCCAAGAAGACGCCGAAGAAGAAGGCAGCCAAGAGGGTCGTGGCCAGATCGCCGAAGCGACCGGCGAAAAAGGCCAGACGAAAGACTCGCCCGACCAACGGTAGTCGCCGTCTGTCGAGCTTCGCGGAGCGCCTGGCGGAGCAGCGCGAGGAGATCCTCGACCTCTACCGGCACGACGTGGGTGTAGGCGTGGGCGTGGGCATCAATCACGATGGCGAGGACGACATCGATCGTGCCAACTTCGATACCGATCGTGACCTGGCGTTGGCGCTGTCGACCGGTGAGCGAAAGGTTCTAGAGCAGATCGAGGCCGCGCTCGGCCGCATCGACGAGGGTGCGTTTGGCAGCTGCACCTCGTGTACGGAACCGATCGGCGAGGAGCGCCTGGTTGCCATTCCCTGGGCGCGTTACTGCATCGACTGTCAGGAACTCGAGGAGAAGGGTCTGCTGGATTGACCACGTCTGGTGGGGCGGGGGCCCCGGATGGCGCGCTTGTCGCCCGCATCCGGGAGGGGGTGAAAGGCCCGCTCTACCTGGTCACAGGCGAGATCCTGCTCGCTGAGGCGGCGGGACTGCGCATCGCCGATGCGTTGGCCGAGGCGACTGTCGCCGAGATCGAGTCCTACCGCCATCCGGAATCGCTCGCGCCGAGGCTCGGCGATCTGCGTACCTACTCGCTTTTCTCGAGCGCCAAGATTGTCGTGGTGATCGCCAGTGGTGTGCTCGCCGATCGGCGTGGTGCTGCGCACCTGATCGACCAGGCGGCCGAAGCACTGCCGGTGAGCCCAGACGACAAGCTGAGCGACAAGGGGCGAGTTGCTGCGGGTCGGCTGCTACAGGTTTGCCGGCTGTTCGGCTTGGAGCCATATGGCGAGAGCCCCGAGAACGTGGTTTCCGAGCTGCCGGAGTGGGTTTTCGCCGGTGGTGCGCCGCCGGGAGGTAGGGCGCGGGCCAAGAAGCGCGCCAAGGCGGCGGCTCAGGACCTTCGCTCCCAGCTCGCCGATCTGCTCGAAGCCGCCAACGCTGCCGGCCTCGAAGGTTGGGCGGAGGGCGATGCCGCGGACCTCGCTGCCGTGGCTACCGACGGTCTGCCCGACGGTCACCATCTGGTGATGTGCGAGGTGGCGGTGGCCGAGGATCATCCGCTGGTACAAGCCCTGCGGGCCGATGAGACGCTGCTGGAGCTGGGACGGGTCGAGGCCGACCGCCGGGGCCGCTGGCAGGGCCTCGACGCCCTTGCCGCGGAGCTCGAGCGCGAGACGGGCAGGTCCATCGTTCGGCCAGCGCTCGAGGAGCTGGGTCGGCGCACTCTGCGCCATGGCTCGGGGCGCGGGCAGAGCGATGGAATCGATGCCGACTCGACATCACGCTTCGCTGCCGAGTACCGAAAGCTCGCCTCGCTCGCCGAGTCGGGGCGGATCGAGCAGGATCTGGTCAGGGACGTGGTCGAGGATCGTGGCGAGGAGGACGTGTGGAAGCTTCTCGACGCGATCGGCGAGGGCCGTGGCGGTGAGGCGCTGACCCGGCTCGATCGTCTCGTGGACGGGGCCGAAGACTCGATGGCGGCCCGTCTGTCTTTCTTCGGTCGGCTGGCGAGCTTCTGTGGCGATCTGGCCGCGGTCGCCGGAACCATGGAGGCGGTCGGTGTGCCTTCGGGAGAGCGGAACTTCAATCGCTTCAAGTCTCAATACGCGAGTCGGCTCATGGAGCCCTTGCCCGAGACCGGGATCTCGGCCGTCGGTAAGGTTCATCCGTTTCGGCTGCACAAGGCCTACCTCGCGGCGTGCCGCTTCCCGGGTGGCAGCCTGGCGGGTCTGCCTGCCAAGGTGCTCGACACCGAGCTACGTCTAAAGGGCGAGTCGGGCGATCCTCAGGCCGCCCTGGCTGGCCTGGTCGCCTGGTTGGCGAGCGCCGGAAGGGGCTGAGTGCCGGAGCTGCCAGAGGTGGAGGTCCTGCGGCGGACGCTTGAGCCTCATCTCGAGGGCGATCGAATCGAGTCGGTTCTGGTGCGGGAGCGGCGACTGCGTGAACCGGTCTCTCCCCAGTTGAGCCGGCGGCTATCGGGCCGGCGGATCGAGCGGCTGCGACGGCGCTCGAAGTACCTGCTCGTCGACCTCGACGGCGAGCTCACGCTCGCGGTCCATCTTGGTATGAGCGGCAGGCTGACCCTGCGGCCGCCAGAGATGACGGCCGAGAACCACGAGCATCTGGTGTTTCGGCTCGCTTCGGGGCGTGACCTGCGTTTTCGCGATCCCCGGCGCTTCGGGCTGGTCTTCACCGTCGCCACGCACAGACTGGCGGAGGATCGGCACTTTCGTCATCTCGGAGCCGAGCCCCTCGAAGGGGGCTTCTCGGGTCAGATGCTTCGGAGGAGGGCGCGTGGCCGCAGGGCGCCCGTGAAATCCTTCCTGATGGACGCGCGGATCGTGGTCGGCATCGGCAATATCTACGCCTCCGAGGCGCTCTACCGAGCCGGGGTTCACCCGCTGCGAAGCGTCACACGTATCGCGGCCCCACGATGGACCGCGATCGGCGCCTCGGTCGTGGGTGTGCTCTCCGACGCGATCGCTCAGGGCGGTACGACGCTGAACGACTTCTCTGACGGTCTCGGCGAGTCTGGGTACTTTCAGGTGTCGCTAGACGTCTACGGTCGCGAGGGCCTACCCTGCCCGCGCTGTGGAGCGAGTATTCGGCGTATTCGACAGTTGGGTCGCAGCACCTACTACTGCGCCAGCTGCCAGCGATAGCGCGCAGCGGTTTGTCCGCAAAGCGCGTACGGGCCGTCTGCGGCCCGCGTTACCAGGAGCCGCCGCCGCCACCGCCTCGATCCGATCTGGGCTCTCGAGGGCGTGCTTCGTTGACCGTCAGGGTGCGGCCGCCGAACGCGCTGTCGTGAAGCGCGGAGACTGCCTCGGCCCCGCCGCTGGACATGTCGACGAAGCCAAAGCCGCGGGGCCTGCCCGTCTCTCGATCGGTGATCAGGTCCACCGAGTCCACTGCGCCATAGGAACCGAAGAGCTCCCTGATTTCCTCCTCGTTGCTGGTGTAGGGGAGGTTGCCGATATAGATCCTCATGTCATCTCCTCGGTGTGAAGCGCCGCCATATATGAGGTTCGGCGCCTCGGTCCTTACTCAGGTGATGCAGCTGTCGCAGACTCTGGGTGTCGATCGCTCAGGAAGGGACTAACGAACGGAGGGTCGCTTCAGAGGGGGATTACCAACCAGGCTGGGTGCTTTCACCGGGAACGAGGCGAACCCTAGCATGGCGAATAACGCCTCACAAGAAGGTGTACGCCCCCAGTTGGCACGGTTCGATGCGGCTCTGACTCCCATCAGAAAGGCCAGAGGACGGGGATGAGCGCCGTCGACAAGAGCCAGAAACCGATCTTGAGCGGTGCACCAGCACGAACGTAGTCGAGGAAACGATAGCCGCCTGGGCCCAGGACCATGGCGTTGGTCTGATAGCCCATTGGCGTGAGAAAGCTCGACGAGGCCGCGAAGGCGACCGCCATGATGAAGGGCTTGGGGTCGAGGCCGAGAGAGTTGGCCACAGTGATGGCGATCGGCACCATGAGAACCGCCGTCGAGTTGTTAGAGACGATCTCCGACAGGAGTGCCGTGGCCACATAGACCAGCGCGAGCACAGCGAGTCCCCCGTAACCTTCACCGAAGCTTGCGATCTCCTGCCCGATTCGGGTGTCGAGGCCGGTGTTCGCCATCGCGGCGCCCAGCGGCAAGATGGCGGCGAGCAAGAAGATGACCGTCCAGTTGATCGCTTGGTATGCCTGCTGGATGGTGAGGGTGCGAGTCACGATCATCGCCACCGCGCCGAGGATCGAGGCCTCGAGGATCGACGCCAGGCCCGTGGCGGCAACGCCGACGACGATGGGGATGATGGCGAGAGGAAGCCACCAGAGCTTCGGCAGCCGGAGTTTGACGTCGATCTCCTGCAGCGGCGAGAAGTCATCGAGCTGCGACAGCGCCTCGACCCGTGTCCGCGGACCGAAGAGCAGCAGCGTGTCCCACTGCTCGAGCGGTATCGACGCGAGCCGCTCGCGGATCACCTCGCCGGTGCGATTGAGTGCCAGCACGAAGACGCCGTGGACACGGCGGAAATCCGAGTCGATCAACGACTGTCCGACAAGGCGCGACAGGGGCGACAGCTGAACTTCGAACAGGATGTTGTCTTCGTCGGCGATGTCCTTGTCGTGCAGTTTGTGGTCGGTGAGCAGGTACAGGTCGTAGTTGTCCCGCAGCGACAGGATGTCGTCCATTCCGCCTCGGACGATGATCTCGTCGCCGGCTTCGAACCGTGTGTTGCGCAGGTCGATGGCGAAGCGGTTCTCTCCGCGCAAGACCTCGAGCACGTTGAGCTCGAATCGTTCGCTGATGTGTTCTTCGACGACCGTTCTGCCCACCAGACTGGAGCCCTCAGGGACTTTCAGCTCGGTGAGGTAGGCGCCCATCTGGTACTTGCGCGTCAGCGACGAGATGATGGTGCGGGAAGGCAGCAGGCGCAGCGGTACGAGGACAACGTAGGTCAGGCCGACGGCGAAGAGGATGAGCCCGAGACTTGACAGCTCGAAGACCGAGAATGCACCCGCACCATGCTCTTCGGCGATCGAGCTGACGATGAGGTTGGTCGAGGTGCCGATTAGGGTGCAGGTGCCCCCCATGATGCTGACATAGGACAGGGGCAGCAGGATCTTCGACGGGCTGACGCGGTAGCGTTTCGCGAGCTGGGACGCGACGGGCATGAAGATGGCTACCGCGGCGGTGTTGTTGATGAAGGCCGAGAGTACGCCCGAGACCGTCAGCAGCAGGATCGCGCCTCGCCGATGCGTCTCGCCCGACAGCCTCGCCACCCGGTGTGCGAATTGGTCGATCACCCCCGTCGAAGTCAGACCGTAGCTGAGGATGAACATCATCATCACGGTGATGACGGCGGGGTTGGAGAAGCCCGCGATCGCCTGCTCAGGCGTTACCAGTCGGAACAGCAGCAGCGCTCCCAGGCTGGTGAACGCGACCGCGTCGATCGGTAGCCACTCGAAGGCGAACGCCGCGAACGTCAGGGCGATAATGCCGACGAGCAGGTACTGATCCATGGGGATGCCCCGAAAGGCGAGCGGTGCCTTGCAGCACCCCTGAGTTCGATAGATTCTATCTCCGCGCCTTTATGCCCAGCTACGAGCTCAAGGTCCTCGGACGCTTCGAGGCCGCCCACCATCTCACCGCCTATCGCGGCTCTGCGGAGCCGGTTCATGGCCACAGCTGGCGGGTCGAGGTCACGATCCGCGCGGTCGAGCTTGGCCCGGAGGACTACGTCGTCGATTTCGTCGAGGTCAAGTCCGCTCTCGACGATCTCACCGGGCGCTTCCACCATGCCGACATCAATTCTGTTTCGCCCTTCGACGCGCTCAGCCCGACGACCGAAAACCTCGCGCGTTGGTTCTGCGAAGAGCTCTCGCTGCGTTTCCCGGCCGTGGAAGTCGCAGCCGTGACGGTCTGGGAAGGGCCCCACTGCGCGGCCACGTACCTATCGGAATAGGCCTCGCAACTCTACAGTTAGGAGAGATGAGAACCGTGCTGGGCTCCGCAGATAAGCCTACTTCAAGCCTCCAGGGCTGGCTTGCGCGCCTGGCCCTGCCGTCGGCTGCGGTCGCGGTCGGAGGCGTAGGCACGTGGCTGCTCGGCCGCGTTCAGCGCGGGCAGGTCTTCGCGCCAGTGCGCTATCCCGACGGGATGTGGCAGCCCCGAGCCTACGGTCTGCCGGCTGAGGACGTGTGGTTCGAGGCTGACGATGGCACTCGGCTTCACGCCTGGTGGATTCCGCACCCGAAGGCCCGCGGGGCAGTGCTGTACTGCCACGGCAACAATGGCAACATTTCCCATCGACTCGGGGCGCTCGGAGACCTGCGTCGCATGAAGGTGAGTGTCTTGGCCTTCGACTATCGCGGCTACGGACGTAGCGAAGGTGAGCCGTCGGAAGACGGTGTCTATCGCGACGCCCGCGCCGCATGGGACCATCTCACCGGCCCGTTGGGGGTCGAGCCGTCGAAAGTGCTCTTGTTCGGCCACTCGCTCGGCGGCGCGGTCGCTATCGAGACCGCACTGCACCGGCAGATCGCGGGGCTCGTGGTGCAGTCGAGCTTCACCCACATTCGCGACATGGTCCGCGTGCTGTACCCGCGCACCCCGCTGCACCTGATGGCCCGCAACCAGTTTCGCAGCCTCGACAAGGTGGCGTCGATCGATGTGCCCAAGCTCTTCATCCACGGCTCGGACGATCCGACCATTCCGATGCGCCTGGGCCGGCGCCTGTACGAGGCGGCCGCCGAGCCGAAGGACTGGTTCGAGATCCCGAGGGCCGGCCACAACGATGTCTACCGTCACGGCGGCTTCCGCTACTACTGGCGCCTGGCACGATTCGCGAAGAAATGTCTGACAAGTTCCTAGCCGCCGTCGTCCAGCTCCAGTCGGGCTCCGATGAAGATGCGAATCTCTCGCTGTCGAGCGAGCTGATCGAGCGTGCCGCAGGGTACGGCGCGACCCTCGTGTCGACACCCGAGAACACCAACTACCTCGGCCCGCACAAGGAAAAGGTGCGCTTGGCGGAGGGTCTCGACGGCAAGGCGTGCACCTGCTTCGCCGAGCTCGCCGCCAAGCACGGCATCCACCTGGTGCTGGGCTCCTTCAACGAGCGCAGCGACGAGGAGACCCGCTGTCTCAACACCAGCGTCTACTTCGGCCCTGACGGCGAGATCCGCGGCGTATACCGCAAGATCCACCTCTTCGACGTCGACGTGTCGAAGGAAGTGTGCTTCAAGGAGTCCGCGACGATCCAGCCGGGCAAGGAGCTGGTAGTGGTCGACGACGCGGTGGGCGCGGTCGGGCTCTCGGTCTGCTACGACCTGCGCTTCCCCGAGCTCTATGCGCAGCTGGTCGCGAAAGGAGCACAGATCCTGACGGTGCCGTCGGCCTTCACCCTGATGACAGGCAAGGACCACTGGTACCCGCTCCTCTGCGCTCGCGCCATCGAGACTCAGAGCTATGTGCTGGCCGCGGCACAGTGGGGAAAGCACGACGACAAGGGCCTACGGCAAAGCTACGGACACTCGGTCATCATCGACCCTTGGGGCCAGGTGATCGGCTCGGCACCCGAAGGCCCAGGTCTCGCGCTGGCAGAGATCGATCTCGACCGCGTCGCCTCGACTCGACGCTCCATGCCGGTCGAGTCACACCGCAGGCTCTAGGCTATCGGCCGAGGAGCTCTCGCATGGTTGCGATGCCGCGTCGTGTCACGTCGGGAGGTGCGGCGGTGAAGCACATGCGGGCGTAGGTCGGATACGCGCCGAAGCTCGGACCGGGCGCGAGGAAGATGCCGCGGTCGGCGCAGTCGTCGAGAAAGCCTGCGAGTCCCCGATCGTCCTGGTAGTCCGAGGTGTCGAAGAAGAGGAAGGTGCTGCCGTCCGGCGGGTCGACGCCGAGGCTCTCCGCCGCCTCGTCGCCCAGCTCCTTGTAGAGGGCCCGCGTCGAGGTGATCCATGCATCTGCCTCTGGGCTTTCCAGCAGCGCGCACGCAGCGAGCTGGGCAGACGTCGGTGCGGCGTAGAAGCTGTGGGTGCCGACTTTTCGCAGCTCGTCCATGAACCGATCGGGCCCCTCGACCCAACCGCAGCGATTGCCTGCCATCGCCCAACCCTTCGAGAAGGAGTGCGCCGCAAAAGTGTGCTCCGGCGCGAGAGTACGGGTGTAGACGTGCTCCCCGCGAAAGACGAGGTCTTCGTAGACCTCGTCGGCAATGATCCACAGGTCGCGCTCGACGGCTAGCTCGGCGATCGCCTCGAGCCATGGCCGCGGCAGGATCTTGCCGGTCGGGTTGTTCGGGGAGTTGACGTAGATGGCGACCGTGCGATCGCTCACCGCGCCGTCGATAGCCGCGCAGGCGGCTTCGGCAGAGTCCGCGCTTCCGATCAGCGGAACGTCGACCGGCACGCCGTGAAACGAGCGCACGATGCCTTCGATCAGCGGCCAGTAGGGCGCGATCAGGATGACCTCGTCTCCCGGCTCGAGGATCGCGCCGGCGATCGCTCCGAGAGCACCCGTGGCTCCGGTGGTCACCAGCACCGTCTTGCGGGTCGCGGGGATCCCCGTTCGGAGGGTGGAGCGCTCGACCAGGAGATCTGCCAGGCGCGGCAGCCCCTCGGGTTGCGAGTAGCGGTGGATTCCCGGGTGCGAGGCCTCGCCGAGCTCGTCGAGTCGCGCGCATTCCAGCGGCGCCTTCCAGGTGTCGCCGACGTGAAACGGGAACACCTCGCCGGTGTAGGCCTGCAGCTTCGCGGCGAGGGCCGTGAAGACCGATCCCCGGATCTCGCGGACCGCCGACGAGGTCGTTGGATGCGCCGGCACGGGCGCGATGTTAGCGCGCCGCCGCGTGCTATCGTTTTATGACCGTGTGCGGAATCGTTGCCGTTCTCGGTACTCCCCGCGGGCTTGAGCCGCCTCCTCCTGAAATCCTTCTCCAGTCGCTGGCCGAAGCTGTCGCGGCGCTGCCCGAAGCGGGCCGTACGGCTGACGAATGGGAGGCATCACTCGAGCGGAGTGCCGACGCCCTCCGAAGTCTCGATGGGGTCCTGCGCTCGGCCGGTGGTGTGCGCCTGCTGGTCGCCGACGTGGATCTGTGCCGCCAGCTGCGCGCGCAGCTCGACGAGGCCACGATGCGTTGCGTGGCCCTCGAGCGCGGCCTCGACGAGGCGCCCAAGGAGATGGCCACGGCCAGTCTCGAGGGGACGAATGCGGCGCTGATCCGTACCCGGGACCTGCTATGGGCGCTGTCCGAAGATCGGGTGGGCCATGCGGCGCGAGTGCGGGAGCTTGCCTCCGGTGACTTGCGGGCTGGCGTCGTCGAGGGGCTCTCCTCGCTCGAAGCGGTGATGTCGGCGCTGGACCGCCTCGAGGTTCGCGGCCGCGACTCGGCGGGTGTTCACGTGTTGATCGAGGGCGGCGACGCCGAAGCGGCGAACCTGGCTGCGGGCCGAGAGAAGACGCCGCTGTTCGTCTCGGGGTCGGTCCGCAGGCCGGACGACAGCCATCTGAGTCTCGTCTACAAGGCGGCTGCCGAGATTGGCGAGCTCGGTGACAACGGTCGCCGTCTACGTAGCGCGGCGGCCGACGATCGACTGTTGCGGGCGGGCCTTGGCACGGGCACGCTGGATGGTGTCTTGGGCCATACCCGCTGGGCCAGCGTCGGCCTGATCAGCGAGGCCAACGCGCATCCCCTGAACAACGAAGAGGGCCTTGTGCGCACGCATCGGCAAGGCCCGTACGTCGTCGCGGCGCTCAACGGCGACGTCGACAACTATCAGAAGCTGGTGGCAGCGGAGGGCATCGAGCTGCCAGCTGAGATCACCACCGACGCCAAGGTCATTCCGGTACTCGTGTCACGCCGACTTGCAGAGGGGCTGAGCCTCGAAGAGGCCTTCCGACGGACGGTGGCCTCGTTCGAAGGATCGGTGGCGATCGCCGCCCAGAGTACCGCCGAGAGCGGCAACATGCTGCTCGCCCTGCGCGGCAGCGGTCAGGCGCTCTACGTCGGGCTCACCGACGGCGCCTTCATCGTGGCGAGCGAGCCGTACGGGGTGGTCGAGCAGGCGTCTCATTATCTGCGCGTCGATGGCGAGACGCCGGGCAATCCAAGAAACCCCAACGCGAGCCGAGGCCAGATCGTGGTGCTCGATCGCGAGAAGGCCGGCACCCTCGAGGGGATTCGTCGCCTGGCGTACGACGGTACCGAGCTGCCGGTCGATGAGGTCGAGCTCCACGCCGCCGAGATCACCACTCGCGACATCGATCGCGGCGAGTTTTCGCACTTTCTGCTCAAGGAGCTCCATCAGGCGCCGCGTTCGTTCTCGAAGACCCTGCGCGGCAAGATCCGAAGCGGCGAGGCGGGTGTTGCGATCCACCTCGGTGCCGCTAGCCTGCCCGCGGACGTGGTGGCTGGGATGCGCGACGGTCGGCTGCGTCAAGTCTTTGTGATCGGTCAGGGAACGGCGGCCGTCGCTGGGAGAGCGATCGCCAAGGCCCTCGAAGACGCGCTGCCCGAGGAGCGCTTCCGAATCGAGTCGATGCTGGCAACCGAGCTCTCGGGCTTCCACCTGCGGTCCGACATGTCGGATTCGCTCGTGCTGGTCATCAGCCAGTCGGGTACGACCACCGACACGAATCGCACCGTCGATCTGGTGCGTGCGCGCGGCGCACGCGTGGTGGCGATCGTCAATCGGCGCGGCAGCGACTTGGTAGATCGGGCGGACGGTGTGCTTTATACGTCCGATGGTCGCGACGTGGAGATGAGCGTGGCGTCTACCAAGGCCTTCTACTCGCAAATCGCGGCGGGCTTTCTGCTCGCACTCGCGCTGCGTCAGGAGGTTTTGGAGGGCGGGCTCGACGCGGAGGATGTCGGCCTCGTCGAAGGCCTGCTCGCTCTACCGGGAATCATGATTGAGATTCTCGGCCGTCGTGACGTGATCGGTCGCGTGGCCGCTCGCCACGGTCCACGTCGGCGCTACTGGGCCGTGGTCGGCAATGGCTGGAACCGGATCGCGGCGGAGGAGATCCGGATCAAGCTCTCGGAGCTCTGCTATAAGGCGATCGCGTGCGATGGTACGGAGGACAAAAAGCACATCGATCTGTCGTCAGAGCCGATGATTCTGGTCTGCGCTCCCGGGCTGACGCAGTCGACGCTCTCTGACGTCTCGAAAGAGGTCGCGATCTACAACGCCCACAAGGCAGCCCCGGTGGTTGTCACCACCGAGGGTTCCGGCGTTTTCGACGGTGCCGACGATGTGATCGAGGTTCCGGCCTGCCATCCGCACCTGGCCTTCGTGCTGGCGACGATGGTCGGTCATTTGTTCGCCTACGAGGCGGCGCTGGCGATCGACAGCCTCGCTGTACCACTGCGCCGGGTCCGTGGCCATATCGAGACCCTCGTCGGCGAGCTCGAGGCCGGGCAGGACCCACTGGAGCGTCTCGGTCCGCGTATCGCCCAGCCGGCCGACGTGTTTTCGACCGGCCTCGCGTCCGGCGAGTACGACGGTCAGCTGGAAGCATCGACGGCCGTCCGGCTGGCCACGCTGCTCGCCTACGCTCGGCGGCTCTTGCCGCTCGAATCGTTCGCTGCCCAGGGCGAGGGGGCTGCGACACCCGCGAGGGTCGTCGAGGAGCTGATGACCGCTCTCACCGACGGAATCGATGAGCTCACTAGGCCGATCGACGCCATCAAGCACCAGGCGAAAACGGTCACGGTAGGTATCTCGCGTGCCGACGAGGGTCTGTTCGTCCTACCTCTGGTGCAGGCGGTGCTTGCGGCTGGAACGCCACAGGCGCAGATCACCTACCGCGATCTGCGTGCACTAGCCGGCCTCGACGCGTCAGTGGCCGAGGTCCTGGGGCACACGCGGTATCGCATCGAGCTCGGGGCAGGTCGAGAGGCGCGTCAGAGCGGCTCGATCGGAGTGGTCGGTACGGGCGGCATCGGCGAGCAGCTGTCGTCACGCACCGACGACAACCCCCAGCTGCTTGGCACCAAGCATCTGGTCGCCAACGAGCGCATCCTGACGGTGGCTCGGGGCCGCAGCGACGGCAGAACCGTGATTCTCATACCCGAGGTCGATGGCACGGCGGTGCCAGGGCTCTTGCTCCTGCACGTGCGATTCCACGACCACGTTCCCGGCGAGGTGATGCGCGCGATTCTCGAGTCGTACCGCAACCGGTATACGGCGTTGCGCGACGCAGTGACCGAGACCGAGCCGGTCTTTCGCGACGATGTTCTCGGTGTCATGTCGGTGGCCGATCTGCTCACCGACCCGGTCTACGATCTCGCCTCGCGCTGGGAGAGCGCAGAGGAGAAACTCTTGGACGAAGGAGTGGTCGAGTCATGAAGGTTCTGGTAACCGGCTCAGCGGGTTTCATCGGATTCCACGTAGCAAAGGCGTTGCTCGAGCGAGGCGACGAGGTGATCGGATTGGATCTGTTCACCGAGTACTACGCCCCGGTGCTGAAGGCGCGCCGCAACGAGATGCTCGAGGCCTACGACGGCTTCACCTGCGTGCGCGGCGACATCGTTGATATGGACGTCTTGACTTCGGCTTTCGACCAGCTCGGTTCCGGCGAGGACACGCGCGTATGTCATCTCGCCGCCCAGGCCGGGGTGCGGCATTCGATCGAGCACCCCGACGAGTTCAACCGCGACAACGTTGCCGGGTTCGGCAACGTGATCGAGTTGTGCAAGGTACGGGAGATCGCCGGGCTGATCTACGCCTCCACCAGCTCGGTCTATGGCGACAACAAGGACTTTCCTCTGCGCGAGGACTCCAACACCGATCATCAGGCGTCGCTGTACGGCATGACCAAGAAGGCCAACGAGCTACAGGCCTCGGTGTACAACACGCTGTTCGGCATGCACTGCACGGGCCTGCGCTTCTTCACGGTCTACGGCCCTTGGGGGCGACCCGACATGGCGCTGTTTCTGTTCACCGACGCTGTCCTGCGTGGCCACGCGATGAATATCTTCGGCCACGGCAAGATGAGCCGTGACTTCACCTACGTCGACGACATCGTCGCCGGCGTGGTGGCGGCGCTGGACCGCAACTACAGCTACGAGATCATCAATCTCGGCTGTGGCCGCACGGAAGAGCTCATGGACTTCGTGTCGACCATCGAGGAGGCGTGCGGCAAGGAGGGGCGCAAGGAGTTCCTGCCCATGCAGCAGGGCGACGTGGTTCGCACCGGTGCCGACATCTCGAGGGCCAAGGAGCTTTTGGACTTCGACCCCAAGACACAGATCGCGGTCGGGGTGCCGAACTTCGTTCGTTGGTATCGCGAGTATCATGGAATCTGAGGCGCCGGCCGCGGCGCTCTGAGAGAGATGCCGATACTCGAGGTCGAAGTGGTCGTGCAAGAGGGGGAAGCCCTCGACGACGATCTGGCGAGCTGGTTGGCCGAGTCTGCGGGACAGGTCTTGAGCGCTCCTCCTGGCGGCACCTGGGTTCGGCTGCGCAC
Organism: Acidobacteriota bacterium; assembly: GCA_036337765.1. Lineage (GTDB taxonomy): Bacteria > Acidobacteriota > Thermoanaerobaculia > Multivoradales > Multivoraceae > JAYZDP01. The sequence goes on along the minus strand of JAYZDP010000168.1, from coordinate 3,220 downwards.
GCTACCTGCCGATCAGTACGGTGAGAGCGGAGGCGGCCCGCCACCCGGAGTGCGGCCGGTCTTCGTTCGGGTACTTCAGGCGCGGCCGACCAAGGACGAGCTGGTCGACGACGAGGTGCAGCGTCTGTCCCAGACGATCGGTGAGCTGTGCAACCGCCCCGCGCGCAATGTGCACATCCTCTACGACCCGCCGGCCGCGGGTCGCATCGCCTTCGGCGGGCGCGTCGACCGCGAGTAGGGGCCGTGGAGCCTGCCTAGGGGGTCGCTGCGTAGTTACGTAGGGCCTGGGTGAGTACTTCGATGGCTCTCGTGTACTCGTCCAGGGAGACGTGCTCGTTGGGAGTGTGGTCCAGGGCGCTGTCGCCGGGGCCGTAGGCGAGGATCGGGCACTGCCAGGCAGGGCCTACGACGTTCATGTCGCTGGTGCCGGTCTTGACCAGGAAGGAGGGGCGGGTGCCTTCGGGTGCGACGGTGCGGATGGCGGCTAGGAAGCTGCGTACCAGGGGATTGCGGTTGTCGCTGCGCCAGGCCGGCTCGTAGCCGCGGTAGTCGAGGTGGATGCTCAGATGGTCCCCGTCGAGGGTGGTGTCTGCGGCGTTGCCTGGTTCCAGGGTGGGTGCAGTCGGTGGAGTGCTCTCTGAGCGCGCCGCTGCCCAGGCCTGAATCGCTTCAACCAGCGGTGCGGGGTCGAACTCGGGCGATAGGCGCAGGCCGATGTGGGCGCTGACGGACTCTTCTAGCCCATCGGACTGGGTGACGATCGACCGGAGGCTGGGTAGCAGTTGGGCGAAGGCCTTGTCGAGTCCCTCGTTGTGGCTGGCGGCGAACGACTCCACGAGCGCCCACAGGTCGGTAGCGACGGTGGTGATGCCCGCTTCGGGGCCCGCCGTGTGGGTCATGGCGCGTGTCGCGCCGAGATCGACGAGCAGCCGGCCCTTGTAGCCGAGGGTCATGCGGTTCCAGCGGCTGGGCTCGCCGATGATGCAGGCGTCGGGTATCGGCTCGGCGGTTCCGTCGAAGCGTGAACGGATGAAACGGGCTCCCTTGCTCGAGGCCGACTCCTCCTCGACTGCTCCGACCACGATCAGGCGGATAGCCCCCTCTGTGGCGAAGGTCGAGCCGACGCGGGAAACGGCGGCCACGAAGCTCGCGAGGGGTCCTTTTGCGTCGACCGAGCCACGACCGTAGAGCACAGATCCGTCGGGTGTGTCCTCGACGCGCACCTCGATCCCGCCAGGTACGGTGTCGATGTGGCCGAGCAGAACGACGATTCGGCCCGCGTCGGTCGGCCCCATCTCGCCGACGGCGTTGCCGGCCTCGTCGACGTAGGCACGATCGAAACCTGCCCCCGCCATCTGCGCAGAGAGCCACGTCGCGGCCTCTGCCTCGTGTTCCGACAGTGACGGAATCGAGACCAGCCCCCGCAGTAGGTCGATGGCGGCCGGGGCGTCCATGGCTAGCTCCCCAGGACCGCTGTGATTGTGGTCACGGCCTCGTCGATCTGCTCGTCGCTGATCGTGAGAGCGGGCAGCAGACGCAGGACGGTCGGACCGGCGGGAAGAGTGATAATGCCGTGCTCGTTCTGCAGGGCGGCGAGCGTCGGCGCCACCTTCTGGCGCAGCTCGATTCCGACCATTAGCCCGCGGCCGCGGATCTCGCGCACGACAGGGCTCGATCCGAGCCCTGCGCGCAGTCCGTCCAGGAGCCGTTCGCCTTTCAGTCGGGACTGCTCCGGCAGATCCTCGTCGGCCAGGACCTCCATGGTCGCGATCGAGGCAGCGCAGGCAAGCGGCGAGCCGCCGAAGGTCGAGCCGTGCATGCCGGGCTTGAGCTTGCCCGCCACCTCGGCGGTCATGGCGACCGCGCCCATCGGGAAGCCGCCGCCGATTCCCTTCGCCATCGCCATGAGATCCGGCTCGAGGCCAAGCGCGTCACTGGCGAACCACGAGCCGGCGCGGCCGAAGCCGGTCTGGATCTCGTCGACCAGAAACATCGCCCCGTGCTCGCGGCACAGCTCCTGTGCACAGCTGAGAAGGGCCGCGTCTACGAGCCGGACGCCGCTCTCCCCCTGGATCGGTTCGGCGACGAAGACTCCGGTGTCCTCGCCAACGGCCGCTTCCAGTTCATCGGCGTTGTCGGGCGAGACGAATCGGGCCTCGGCGAGAAGTGGAGCGAACGGCTTGCGGAAACGCGGGTTCCAGGTCACGGCGAGCGCACCCAGTGTCCGGCCGTGAAACCCCTGCTTCAATGCCACCTGACCGGCTCGCTCGGTGGCGATGTGGGCGAGCTTCAGTCCAGCTTCGATCGCTTCGGTGCCGCTGTTGCACAGGTAGTAGTGGGTGAAGTGCGCCGGCGTATTGCGGTCGAGGGCGGCAAAGAGCTCCGCCCGCCGATCGTTGAAGAAGTTCGACGACAGCGCCTGAAGCCTTCCGGCCTGCTCCGAGATCGCCGCGGTGAGCTGCGGGTGGCAGTAGCCCAGAGGGGTCGTGCCGTACGCGCTCGTCAGGTCGAGGTAGCGGCGGTCGTTGTGGTCCCACAGCCACAGCCCTTCGCCGCGCACCATGGCAGTGTCCCCTCGCCGGGGCACGAGAATGCCGCCGAGCTCTTTCTCTACCGCAGGCGTTGTCATGGGGGCCGGTGGGCTTTGCTACCGTGTGCGCGTTGACGCCCCAGAGTGGGCGCGACGCCCGAGACTCGAGAGAAGAGGCAGGATACATGACCCAGTGCGCATAGGTATCGCGGCATCTGAGATGGAGGGGGAGGCCACCGGCGTCGGTCGGGCGGTGGCGGGCCTCCTGGATGGACTGGCCGAGAGCGACTTCGACGGCAGCGTCGTGGCCTACTTTCGCGGCTCTCGTTTCGACCATCCATTGTGGGACGATCCGCGATTCGAGCCGCGTTTCTCGGCGTCTGGCGCCTCGCCGGTAGTCTGGGAGCAGCGTCAGCTTCCGTCGCAGATCGGTGACGTCGACCTGTTCCTGGGCCCGGCCTATGCCCTGCCGCGGCGCCTGCCGTGTCCTGGAGTCGTCATCATCCACGACTTGTCGTTCGAGGTTCTGCCAGACGAGTTTGGGCTACGCGAGCGTTGGCGCCGGCGCTGGTTGGCGCGCCGTGCGGCGCACCAGGCGGCACGCGTCCTCACGGTCTCAGGCCGTGTCGCAAGCGAGATCGAGGCGCGCTACGGCACGCCAGCGTCGAAGATCGGTGTTTTGCGCTGGGG